>NZ_VYXP01000011.1 GCF_008725655.1 Marinihelvus fidelis
GGTGGGCTTGGTCCAGGACGCGCTCAAGCACATCCATGTGGCGCTCTTCCGCGGCCATCCATGGCCGCGGAAGGTCCTGGACCAAGCCCACCCCACCCCCACCACGGGGCCCCACCAGGCCCCGCACCCCTAACTCCTAACTCCTCACCACTCACTACTCACTACTCACCACTCACCCGTCACGCGTCACCGTCAAATCGTGCCGCGCTGGATGAAAGGCACCTGCGAGTAAAAAGCGCGTTCGCCGCCGCGCGGGTCGTTGGCCATCTGGCTGGGGTCGTCGAAGAGCATGGTTTCGCGAGTTGGCAGCGTGTACTGATCCCAGGCCGGGATTCCATCGAAATTCGGGTTGCCCGTGCGCGCGAAGGCCAGCAATGCGCCGCTCATGCGATCCGCCATGCGGCGGGCATCGGCGGCATCGCCGCTGGGTGAGTCGTCCACGGCCGTGTTGTTGAACACCAGCGGGATGTCGAGGGTGTGGAAGGCGCGGCGGCGCCCGCCTTCGATGGGTGAACCCCAGTCGAGCTGGTAGACCCAGGTCGGCGCGCCCTGCTCGGCCCGCGCCTGGGCCTCTTCCACCGCGCCGCGCCATGACCGGCCCGCCGTGGTGGCCGCAAAGTAAACCTCCGATGGTGTGTAGTCCGGGTACATCTCGCGGTAGGCGGCGATCACCTTGTCTGGCGAGATATCCACGTACTGGCGCTTCTCGATTCGCTCCGGCAACTGGTCCCAGTCCAGGTCGAAATCCTCGTCCTGGCCCCAGGCGCGGGTCTCGTCTTTCGTGTTGCCAATCACCATTGGAATGTTTTTCGATTGCGGCGGCGC
Organism: Marinihelvus fidelis; assembly: GCF_008725655.1. NCBI lineage: Bacteria > Pseudomonadati > Pseudomonadota > Gammaproteobacteria > Chromatiales > Wenzhouxiangellaceae > Marinihelvus > Marinihelvus fidelis. The sequence goes on from NZ_VYXP01000011.1 coordinate 826, forward strand.
GTCCGGCCAAAACGGGTGACGCGGCAGTGCGTCGCCATCCATGACCGGGCAGAAATGAATGCTGCGGTCCTCTACGCGGGAAAAATCCTTGACCGTGGCCGCTTCCAGCAACTGGTCGGTGGACATCGCCAGCAACGCGTCGACATCACCCGGGGCCGCGCCCGCGGCTTCGAAAAACAACCCGGCGCGCTGGGTGGCCGCGCGCGAGCCGGCGCCGGTCACCTGCTGGCCACTCATGGTCCAGGCGCGGTGGAACAGGCCTTTCGCCGCCGGCATGGCCATCAGCGTGGCAATCTTGGCGCCGCCGCCAGACTGGCCGAACAGGGTCACGTTGCCCGGGTCACCGCCAAATTCCGCGGCGTGTTCACGCACCCATTGCAGGGCCTGGACCAGGTCGAGCTGGCCAACGTTGCCGGAATCGGCATAGGCCGGCCCGGCCAGGTTCTCCAGGTAGAGATAGCCAAACAGGTTCAGGCGGTGATTGACGGTAATGACGACCACATCGCCCTGGTGGCACAGGTTCACGCCGTCATACAGCGGGTCACTGCCGGACCCGTTGTTGTAGCCGCCGCCATGGATATAAAACAGCACCGGGCGCTTGCCGCCATCGCGCAGGGCCGGCGTGGTGACGTTGAGAAACAGGCAGTCCTCGCTGGTGGGCTCGGCGTCGCGGCGCTGCGGGGTCGCGGCGCCAAATTCGAGTGCTTCGCGTACGCCGTCCCAGGGTGTCTCGACCGCGGCCGGCCGGAACCGGTACGCCGCCGTGTCCGCGCCATAGGGAATACCGCGAAAAACATTCATGCCGCGATCCGAGAAACCGCGAACCCGGCCACTCCGGGTCATGGCTTCCGGCGCGGACTCGCCACGACCGGCCGCGGCGACCCAGGCGGGCATGGCCAGCAGGCTGCCGCCGATGGCGCCGGCGCGCAGGAAATCACGACGCGTTTGCCCGGAGATACCGGTGTCATTCTTGTTAGAATCGGACATTCGTTTGAGCCCTCGCGAGGAAGTGGATGACCCGACATTCTAGCCGTTCGACCCGGTATCCCCAAAAAGCATTCACCCTGCTGGCCCTGGCGGCGAGCCTGGGCCTGGCCACCGCCGTCACCGCCGGCTCACTGGCCGATTCAGCACCGCTGATGTCGGTCACCGATGGGCTGCTGGACCCGTCCCGTCCCGATGACCTGGGCCTGGAACGCGCGCCGGGGACCGAGACCGCCACCATCTTCCGGCCCGGCCCCGACGATGACCGCTTCGCCCACGGCGTGGTGCTGATGCCGTTCAAGGGCCGGCTGTACGCGCAATGGCAGTCGTCGGTGAAAGACGAGGACGGCGCCGACACCCACGTCGTCTTCGCACACAGTGACGACGCGCTCGAATGGTCCGCGCCACAGCCTCTGGCGGCAACGATGGACGCCGGCATCCGCACCAGCGGCGGCTGGTGGACAGACGGCGAGACCCTGGTCGCGTACATCAACCAGTGGCCGGACCAGGCCGATGGCCCGGTGCAGGGGGTCACGATGTTCCGCAGCAGCACCGACGGCGAAGACTGGACCGAACTGGCGCCGGTGACGGATCACCAGGGCAATGCCGTGGCGGGCGTGTTTGAGCAGGACCCCAGGGCGCTGCCCGGCGGACGGATCCTGAGCGCGTTCCACGAGCAGCCGGGGTTACTGGTGGCGCCGTGGTACACGGATGACCCGCTGGGCACCAGCGGCTGGACCCGCAGCAAGATCCAGCGCCTCGACCATGACGACCCGACCATCAGCCGGGAGATCGAGCCCAGCTGGTTCCTGCGCCCGGACGGCGCGGTGGTAATGATTTTCCGCGACCAGGCGGGCACGTTCCGCAAACTGGCCTCGGTCAGCACGGATAACGGCGAGACCTGGAGCACGCCGGCGCTGACCACCGTGCCGGATTCGCGCACCAAGCAGAGCGCCGGCAACCTGCCCGACGGCACCGTGTTCCTGGCCGGCAACCCGGTCGAAAACAAGGCGCGGTTCCCGCTGGCGCTGTTACTGAGTGATGATGGCCAGGTGTTTGACCGTGCCTGGCTGCTGCGCGCCGGCGGCGACGACATGCAACCGCTGCGCTACGAGGGCAAGTACAAGCGGCCCAGCTACAGTTACCCCAAGAGCGTGGTCTGGGGCGACCACCTGTACGTGGCCTACGCGACCAACAAGGAAGACGTGGAGTTCACCCGCGTGCCGCTGGAGGCACTCGGCGACTGAGCGCCGCCGGGATCAGGCACACTCGGCCATCAGCCGAAGCCGCAGGCGGAACACGGACGTTTCGCCCATCCATCCCGGCGACTCCATCACGCCCACGGACACCTCGACATCCCGGGTGACCGGCAGTTCGCCGGCGCGGGGACAATGCAGGGGCACATCCAGTTCCGCGCAACCGTGATCGTTGACGAACAGGTCGACCTCGGTCGCGTCCAGGTGCAGCCGAACCAGGACATCATCACCGATGACGCCGGTATTCAGGATCACCGGCTCAGGCGGACCCGGCGGTGACTGGGTGCAGCCCGATGAAAGCTTGTGCTTGGGCACATGGATGGTGCCTTCGTCGGCCAGAGCGCCGTGGAAAACCTTGGCCTGGAGATCGTAACGCCAATCGTCACCGATCGGCCCGTCCTGCCGCTCGCTGAGCAGCGACATTATGATTCTGCCGTTCATCACCTCTCCCGTGACAGCTCGCTCACGGGCCGGCATGACCCGCGTTCTTAAACACTATCACCGGGTAAGACGCAGACCCCGCCCCGAAAGTCACGGGAGCGGGGTCGGCTTGCCGTATCAGGAATTCGCTTTGTCGGCCGCGCGCTGGAATGCGCCCTCGATCGCCTGCACGGCGATCGGGTGGTAGCTGTCGCGGTTGGCCTTGAACAGTCGCTCGGCCAGGGCGGCATCTTCGCCGTTGGCCACCAGCGCCGCGTAGACCGGCACGATCAGCTTCATGCGTCCATAGCGCGCCAGGTGTTCTTCCATCGCGCCGTAGGCCGGCTGGTAACGGCGCTGCGCCACCTGGATAAACCAGGCACGGCTGATCTCGGCGTTACGCGACTGGCTGAAGCCGAAGGCGCTGCCGACCTGGCCCAGTTGCTCGCTATCCAGCGACGGCGGCAGGCTGTTGATGAAGTGCACGACGGCGTGCGGGCTCCAGTCCGCGTGGTCGATGGAAAAGGCCGCGATCTCTCCGGCGGAGAATGCCTGCGCTGCTTTCTCAGCCGCCTCAAGCGAAGCGGAGACCGGCGGCACGAAATCGGCGGGCACGCCGGGCTGGTACAGCCACTCACCTGCCTGCTCACGCGTATACACGCCCGGGTTAGCCGTCAGCAGGTGCTCGTCCAGGTAGTCCAGGAACTGTTCGGTGGTGATCGACTGCCATTCAAAATGGCGGAAGTAGCCCATGATGAACTCGTCGAACACCGCGCGGCCGAAGAGCCGCTCCAGGTGCTCCAGGAAGAACTGGCCCTTGGCGTAGTACATCGCCTGCTGCGCGCCTTCGCCATCGGCCGGCAGAATCTTCGGCGCCAGCGCCTGGAAGCGTTCCGGCACCCTCTGCAGGTCGGCCTGCAGGGCCTCCCAGTCGAGTACGCGTTCTTCATCAGCCCGCGCCTTGCTGTACAGGTCTTCCATCAGCCGGGCGGTCAGGTAGCTGGTGGTGCCCTCGTTCAGCCAGATGTCGCGCCAGGTGGCGTTGGTCACCAGGTTGCCGGACCACGAATGCGCCAGCTCGTGGGCAATCAGCGACACCAGCGAGCGGTCGCCGGCAATGACACTGGGGGTGATGAACGACAGGCGCGGGTTCTCCATGCCCCCGTACGGGAACGACGGCGGCAGGATCAGCAGGTCATAGCGACCCCAGTCGTACGGCCCCAACTGCGTTTCCGCCAGGTCCAGCATGTCTTGAGTCTCGGCGAATTCCCAGGCCGAGTCTTCCAGCAACTCCGGCTCGGAGTAGACCCCGGTCTCGGCGCCGATCGGCGCGAAGAACAGGTTGCCCGCCGCGATCGCCAGCAGGTAGGACGGAATCGGCTGCGGCATGTTGAACGTGTACCGGCCCGTACGCGGCGTCAGCGGGTTGTTGTCGGCACTCATCAACGCCAACATGCTGGGCGGGGTGCGCAGCGTAGCCTCGTAGGTGATGCGCACGGCCGGGGTGTCCTGCAGCGGCACCCAGCTGCGCGCGTGGATCGCCTGCGACTGCGAAAACACCAGCGGATGCTTGCCGCCCGCGGTCAGCTCGGCCGGCAACCACTGCAGCGCAGAGGCCTCGGGGCTGGTTCGGTAGTCGATGTCGAGCCAGAAACCACCCTGCGGGTCGAAATCTTCCGGCAAGTCGACCGACAACGACTGCCCCAGAACCTCGTCACGCTCGCCCAGGCGGAACGCGGCCGCCTGTGGCGCCTCGCCTTCCAGCCGTACCGCGGCCGAGGCGATGGACAGGTCGCGCGTGTCCAGGATCACGGTCCGTTCGGTCGGCAGCAGGTTGCGCATGTGCAACGAGGCCGTACCCTTCAGGCTCTGCGCCTGGAAATCGACATCAAGATCCAGCACCAGGTGATCGGTGACGAAGGCGTCGTAGTTGGCGTAGGTGAAATAGTCGTGGGCCGGGTCGTACTCCGGCGACTTCTCGCAGCCGGCCACCGCGATAGCGACGCCAGCCAACAGCATAAGATTCCTAAACATCGGGCACACTCGTGCAATACGGCCGCAGATTATATCGCCTCACCCGTCCCACCGCGCGGCGGGACATCACAACTTCAGGGGGCCTCCCCCTGGGTCAAGACGAGGTTCGCGTTCGGCACCAGTCGCTCCATCACAGCTATTCGTGCCTGAAGCGCATCGACCCGGTCTGCGTCAGACTCGAGCTCCGCGATACGCGCTTCCAGCTCGTCGTTCCGGCTCACCTGGCGTTCGTATCTCAATTCAAGCCACCGGTTGCGATCAGCAAGTGCTTGGATCGCCGCCATATTGACGCCGGCCATGTCGCGCGCGGAAATCGCCTTTTCGCCGCTGGCCAGGCCGAAGGCGGCATGAAAATCCTGCGCCATCGGGCCAATGTGGCGCTGGTCGGCCGACTCGTCGCGGTAGGCCCATTCGGTGATCGGTACCTGTACCAACTTCTCCAGCACGACATCGCTGTCCAGCGGCACGATGGCGTGTTTCTGCTCACGGTCCGACATCTCCAGCAGCGTGCCACCAATTTCCAGTTTGCCGGTATCCGTCACCCGCATCACCCAGTCACCCTGGTTATTCTTGACCACGAACCGCAGACCGGCGCTGAACACCCAGGAATTGCCCATGGCCGTGTTGGTCATGCGGAACTCCGGGTTGCCGTTGTTCTCGATCTCGAACAGCGTGCGCGGCCCCTGGTCCGCGCTGTTCTCGACCACCAGCACGCTGGCCGTGCCGTCGTCGCGGAAGATGTGCAGCGGGGCCAGGGGGTCCGTGGTCCCATTGGCGACCGCGGTGTAATTGAGGCCGTAATTTACACTCGGGATTTCGCCCAGAATGATGGTGTCAGGGTTTGGGGCCGAGGCCTTGTAGCCAATCGCGGTGCTGTAAGCGCCGGCCGAGGACGCGCCATAGCCCAGTGCGGTGCTATTGGTACCGGCCGAAGACGCGGAATTGCCCAACGCGGTGCTTTGCCCGCCGCCCGAGGTCGCGTAGACACCCAGCGCGCCGCTGCCGAGGCCGCCCGAGGACGCGGAAAAGCCCAGCGCGGTGCTGTGACTGCCGTCCGAGGACGCGGAATCGCCCAGCGCGGTGCTTAAATTGCCGCCCGAGGACGCGCCATAGCCCAGCGCGATGCTGGAAATGCCGCCCGAGGACGCGCCATTGCCCAGCGCGGTGCTGTAATCGCCGGCCGAGGACGCGTTATATCCCACCGCGGTACTCTGTCCATTAGTGTCGTGATTGAAAATTGAGGTTGCGCCTTCACTGATTTTAAAAAACGCCGCCTCGCCCAGAATGACGTATTCGTAGCTGTTGGCAGCGTCGGTGTCATTAAAGGTTACGGCGGGCGTGGCGTCATCCAGATACAGGTCATTGCCAATAAGATTGACTGCCCAGGCATTGAAAGCCGGTAACAGAAAAGCAGCCGTCAGCAGTACGCAACAAAAACGGCTAGTGGTGTTCATTTGTGGTCCCCTCGTGTGCTAAAGGCGCCCATGTTCGCGACGCATAGGCAAGAAAGTTCATGCCCTCACTTACTAGAAGCAGGAAACGAACAGAAATACCCTCATCAATCTGGACTTTTTTCGATGGTGGGGGTTTTGGGCACCATGGTTGAGGCGGGCCGGGGGCGCCAAGCACTCACAACAGTCGCCCTGTCGAGCAGTCACGGCTTGGTGCAGGCATGGAAATCGAAAAAGAAAGGCTTAGTGGCTGTGCTAACCTCGCCCGATGAGCAAAACCCAGTCTTCTTTCAGCGCACTTGTGCGCCTGCTCCGTTATGCCCGCGGCCACCGTCGCAGCATCATCGTCGCCAGCACCTATTCCATTCTCAACAAGCTGTTCGACATCATGCCGGAGATCCTCATCGGCATGGCCATCGACGTGGTGGTGCGGCAGGACCAGTCGTTCATGGCCGACCTGGGCATTGCCGAGCCGTTCCACCAGATGCTCGCGCTGGGTGCGCTGACCGTCGGCGTCTGGGCCTTTGAATCGCTGTTCGAGTTCCTGTTGCTGGTGACCTGGCGAAACCTGGCGCAGCGCCTGCAGCACGACCTGCGCATGGATGCCTACGGGCACCTGCAGGACCTGGACATGGCCTGGTTTGAAGACGCCTCCACCGGCAAGCTGGTGGCCATCCTGAACGACGACGTCAACCAGCTGGAGCGGTTCCTGAACGGCGGTGCCAGCGACCTGATCCAGGTGGGCGTGACCGTGGTCTCGGTAGGCGCGGTGTTCTTCTACCTGTCGCCGCCGATCGCACTGATGGCGTTCACGCCCATTCCGGTGATCATCATCGGCGCATTCTGGTTCCAGCGCCGGGCGCAGCCACTGTACGCCGAGGTGCGCGAGCGGGTCGGCTTCCTCAGCACCCGGCTGGCCAACAACATCAGCGGCATCGCCACCATCAAGAGTTTTACCCGGGAAAGCCACGAGCTGGATCGACTGGGTGAGGACAGCGAAGCGTACGTGGAGGCGAACCGCCGCGCGATCCGCATTTCCTCGGCGTTTATCCCGATCATCCGCATGGCCATCATGGCCGGTTTCGTGGCCACGCTGGTCTATGGCGGCAAGCTGGTGCTGGACGGCGAGCTGAACGCCGGCGCCTACAGCGTGCTGGTGTTCCTGACCCAGCGGCTGTTGTGGCCGCTGACCCGCATGGCCGAGACCATCGACCTGTACGAGCGCGCCATGGCATCGACGCGGCGCATCCTGGACCTGGTGGAAACACCGATTCGCGTCCGGCCCGGCGAGCAGCCGTTGCCGGTGGACGGCGTGCGCGGCGATATCCGTTTCGAGAAGGTCGGCTTTGCCTACGGCGACGGCCCGGCGGTGCTCAGCGATGTCGATATCGACCTGCCCGCGGGCGAGACGCTGGCGCTGGTGGGCTCAACCGGTTCCGGCAAGAGCACGCTGGTGAAACTGCTGCTGCGATTCTATGAGCCCACCGCCGGGCGCATCACCCTGGATGGGCATGATCTGAACGGGGTGATCCTGCACGACCTGCGCGCGTCCATCGGTTTCGTCAGCCAGGACGTATTCCTGTTTCACGGCACGGTGCGCGAAAACATTGCCTACGGCCAGCCGGATGCCGGCGATGACGCCATCGAAGCCGCGGCGCGCGCGGCGGAGGCACATGACTTCATCATGACCCTGCCGCAGGGCTACGACACCCTGGTCGGCGAGCGCGGCCAGAAGCTGTCCGGCGGCCAGCGCCAGCGACTGTCGATTGCCCGGGCCGTGTTGAAAGACCCGCCGGTGCTGATCCTGGACGAGGCCACGTCTGCCGTGGACAACGAAACCGAGGCCGCCATCCAGCGTTCAATGAAACGCGTCGCCGAGGGCCGGACGACGGTCGTCATCGCCCACCGGCTGTCGACCATTGTCGACGCCGATCGCATCTGCGTGCTCGATAGTGGGCGGATTGTCGAGACGGGGCGCCACGACGAACTGATCCGTCGTGGCGGTATCTACCAGGGGCTGTGGGACGTGCAGACCGGCTCGGCCGGCGACTGACGTTTAGCCGTGGTCGTGCCCGCCCGGACCGTGGGCGTGGCCGTGTTCCTTCTCTTCGTCGGTGGCGTCACGCACGTCCATGACTTCCACGTCGAAGTTCAGCGGCTGGCCAGCCAGCGGGTGGTTGGCGTCGACGTCGACATTGAAGCGGCCGACTTTCAGCACCGTCACCTGGGCCGGGCCCTGGTTGGTCTGCAGGTTCAGGATCATGCCGGGCTGAAGCTGGTTGGCGGAAACTCCCAGTTTCTTCAGCGGCAGGCGCTGGACATTGGCTTCCTGGCGCTCGCCATAGGCCTCGGCGGGCGGCACGGTCACCTGGAAGGCGTCTCCGGCGGCCTTGCCCTCGAGCTGTTTTTCCAGGCCCGGGATAATGTTGCCCGCGCCGTGCAGGTAGCTCATCGGCTCACCGCGCTCGCGCGAAGAATCCAGCGTTTCGCCGTCGTCGTTCGTCAGCGTGTAGTGGAACGAAACGACCTTCTCTTTCTCGATATTCATAGGTACTGACCCTGGGTGAATCGGCCGCCGGGGCGGCAGGACCGCGCATTATACCCGCTGTTAGAATGCCGGGCAGTGTCCACAGTTACGGAGAACATCATGCGTCACACACTGATCCTGGCCTCTTCACTTGCGGCCGTACTGGCCGTCTCCGCCGCGCAGGCACAGCCCACCGAGCCCGGCGACGCCGAAGCCGCGCTGGATACCAGCCCGCGCGCGGTGGAGCCCGCACCCGTGGCGGCGGTCAATATTCCCGTGGACATCACCGAGTGGCCTGTGCCCTGGGAGTCTTCCCGGCCGCGCGACCCCGATGTCGCCCCCAATGGCACCATCTGGCTGGTGGGCCAGGGTGGCGACTACGTGGCCCATTTCGACCCGGACACGGAGGAGTTTTCGAAGTTCGACCTGCCGCCCGGAACCGGGCCGCATACCGTGGTCGTCGATCGCGACGCCTCGCTGTGGATCGCCGGCAACCGCCAGGCCTACATCGGCAAGATGAACCCCAACTCGGGCGAGATGGTGCGCTACACCATGCCCGATGACGCGGTGAAGGACCCCCACACGATGGTCTTCGACAGCGGCGCCTACCTGTGGTTTACCGCGCAGTGGAGCAACGTGATCGGCCGCCTGGACAAGCGCAACGGCAGCATCGAGACCATCGACGTGCCCATCGACCGCGCCCGCCCCTACGGCATCAAGCTGGATTCCGCCGGCAACCCGTGGATCGCCCTGCTCGGCACCAACGCTCTCGCGCGGGTCGACGCGAAAACACTGGAACTGGAAGTCATCCGCACCCCACGCGAAGCATCCCGACTGCGCCGCCTGGCCATCACCAGCGATGACCGTGTCTGGTACACCGATTACTCCGAAGGCTGGCTGGGCAGCTATGACCCGGCCACCGGCGCCTTCGTCGAGTACCGCAACCCCAGCGAACAGTCCGGCCCCTACGCCATCGAGGTCGATGCCCAGGACCGCGTCTGGCAGGTCGAAACCCACCCGGACGTCGACCAGTTCGTCGGCTTCGACCCGGAATCAGAAACCTTCTTCAGCATCACGCCCATCCCCTCCGGCGCCGGTGCGGTCCGCCACATGGTCTTCGACCCGGAACGCAACGCCATCTGGTTCGGCACCGACACGAACAACCTCGGCCAGGCGATACTGCCGTGACGCGTGACGCGAAAGCGTGACCCGTTCGGGGGAGGCTTTGGGTCTTTTCCGGACCTTCGGCGGCAGGGATGCCGCCGATGAGCGATCCATGGATGGACTTGAGCGGGTCCGGAAAAGGCCCAAAGCCTCTCCCGGACCCGCGACACGGTCCCGCGCCAGGCGGCGCGCGGCGCCGTTCAGGTGACGACTGGCGCCGTCAGACGGCGAGTTGCGCCGTCAGGAGCGTCAGGCGCTTGCGCTGCATGCGCAGGGCGTCTTCGAGTTCGTGGAAGCTGGCATCCAGCTTCTCCGCGAGCACCTGCTTGCCATGCTGCATGCGCTCAACCTGCAGCGCCTGCCATTCCTTGACCGTGGCCAGGAACTGCTCGTACTCGTGCTCCAGCGTTTCCACCAGGTCCTTCCACTTCGGGTTGGACTCGTGCGCTTCCAGGCGCTGGCGGGCGCGCTTGAACTCCATGTCCAGGCGGGCGCGCTCGATCTTGAACTCGGGCGTGCGCTTCAGGTCGCTGGCCAGGCCCATGGCGGCGCAGCTGGCGATAAACCATTTGTTCAGGTCGAAGTGGTGCCACTTGATGCCGTTGCGGTAGTCGGCCTGGAACAGGTGATGATAGTTATGGTAGCCCTCGCCGTAGGTGATGATGGCCAGGAACCCGTTGTCCCGCGCGCTGTTTTCGTCGGTGTAGGGCTGGCTACCCCACATGTGCGCCAGCGAGTTGATGAAAAAGGTCACGTGGTGATTGACCACCAGGCGCGCCAGGCCGGCCAGCAGGAACACACCCCACATGTCACCGACCATCCAGCCCAGGGCCAGCGGCAGGACCACGTTGGTCACCAGCACCAGCGACAGGTAATGATTGTGCTGCCACATGACGACCGGGTTCTTCTTCAGGTCCGGGACGATGGTCTCGTCGACCACGCCGCTCTTGTAGTCACGCAGCATCCAACCGACATGCGCGAACCAGAAGCCACGGCCGATGGAGTACGGATCCTTGTCGTTGTCGTCTACGTCGCGGTGATGCACGCGGTGACGGGCGCTCCAGATCAGGATGCTGTTCTGCAGTGACATGCCGCCGATGACGGCCAGGAACCACTGCAGCGGCCGGCTGGCGGTGTAGGTGCGGTGTGACCACAGGCGATGGTAACCGCTGCCGATGCCGACGCCGCCGGCCAGCAGGAAGATGAAGAAAAACGCCCATGCCCAGCCGCTGAAACCAACGGCGATGCCATACCACGGCACGGCGATGACCGCCGCCGCGAAGGTCAGGCCCAGGGTGAGGGTGACGGGCCAGTTACGCTGGCCTTCATCCATGTTTGAGGATTTGGGATATGTATTCATGTGCCAGTTACAGACTTGTTTGGCCGCGTATTGTAGTCGACGCGGGCTTAGGGAACGTTAAAAAATTCTAAGCGCTTGATTTCCGGTGCTGCAGGGCTCAACTGCGCAGGCCCTTGCCGGCGTGCAGCAGCCACAGGCAGACCCACGCCAGGCCTACCATGAACACGCCGATCAGCGCGAACGACCAGCCAATCGGCACGTCCGAGGTGCCCAGCATGCCGTAGCGGAACCCGTTGACCATGTAGAGGATCGGGTTGAAGGCCGAGACCTTTTCCCAGAACGGTGGCAGCAGGTCGATGGAATAGAACACACCGCCCAGGTAGGTCAGCGGCGTCAGCACGAAGGTCGGGATAATCGCGATATCGTCGAATTTGCGCGCGAAGATGGCATTGACCATGCCGGCCATCGAAAACACGATTGCCGTCAGCAGCAGGACACTTAGGGTAATCAACGGGTGCTCGATGCGGATCTCGGTGAAGAACATCGACACCATCAGCACCACCAGGCCGACCAGCACGCCGCGGGTCAGCGCGCCGGTCACGTAACCGGCCAGGATGACCCAGTTGGGCAGCGGCGATACCAGCAACTCCTCGATATGGCGGCCGAACTTGGCGCCGAAAAACGACGACACCATGTTGCCGTAGGAATTGGTGATCACCGACATCATCACCAGGCCGGGGACGATGAACAGCATGTAGTCGAAGTCACCCATTTCGCCGATACGACTGCCGATGATCTTGCCGAAGATCAGGAAATACAGCGTCATGGTGATGGCCGGCGGCACCAGCGTCTGCGCCCAGATGCGCAGGATGCGGGTGATTTCCTTGCGCACGATGGTGCGATAGCCCACCCAGTTGACTTGCGCCTGGTTCATGCCGCGTCCTCCGCGCTGCCATGGCCTTCATCGACCAGGCGCATGAACAGTTCTTCAAGGCGGTTGGCCTTGTTGCGCATGCTCAGCACGTGGATGCCGCGCTCGTCGAGGTCGGCGAACAGTGCATTGACTGACTTGCTCTTGGGCACGGTCACTTCCAGCGTGTTCTCGTCGCGCAGGCTGATGGCCATGTCCGGCAACTCCGGCGCCTCGTGGATCGGCTCACGCAGGTCCAGCACGAAGGTCTCGATATCCAGCTTGCCCAGCAATTCGCGCATGCTGGTGTTCTCGACGATCTGGCCATGGTTGATGATGGCAATGTTGCGGCACAGTTGCTCCGCCTCTTCCAGGTAATGCGTAGTCAGGATCACGGTCGTGCCGGCCGCGTTGATTTCCTCGACCAGTTCCCACATGGACCGGCGGATTTCGATGTCCACGCCGGCGGTGGGCTCGTCCAGGATCAGCAGGCGCGGCTGGTTGACCATGGCACGAGCGATCATCAGGCGCCGCTTCATGCCGCCGGACAACATTCGCGACGGCTTGTCGTGCTTGTCCCACAGTTGCAGCTTCTTCAGGTAGTGCTCGCCACGCTCGGCGGCGATGCGCTTGGGAATACCGTAGAACCCGGCCTGGTTGACGACAATCTCCAGCGGCTTCTCGAACTGGTTGAAGTTCAGCTCCTGCGGGACCAGCCCCAGGTAGCTCATGGCCAGCGAGCGCTGCTTGCGGACACTGGCGCCAAACACGCGCACATCGCCACCGGTGGCGTTCACCAGCGACGAAATGATGCCGATCATCGTCGACTTGCCGGCACCGTTGGGACCCAGCAGCGCGAAGAAGTCGCCTTCCTCGACGCCCAGGGACGCGCCTTTCAACGCCTCGACGCCGTTGCTGTAGGTCTTGCGCAGATTGTCGACTTCGAGTGCGAGCATGGCTTGGCGGCTGTCCCCTTGGGTGAAGGGGCGTTATTATACGGACGACCCGGGCGCAGGTCAGCGGGGGGAGCCTCTCATCCGCGCCCATCGATTCAACAGTGACAACCGTGACCACAGACCCATGCGCACCCGGGTGCCTGGCACTTAGGCTTGTCATCGTCAGAAGATGCGAACAAATACCATGAAGAAGGTCACCCTGGCCGCCACCTGTCTTGCAATCGCGGCCATCACGCCCACCGCGTGGGCGTTGCCCGATGGCAACACCATCGAGTTTTCCAACTGCATGCTGTCGATGCCGGGTTCTCCCGCCACCGCGGCCGCCCGCTGTGGTCGCCTGGAGGTGCCGGAGAACCCCGACGAACCTGGCGGCCGCATGATCAGCCTGCATATCGCCGTGGCTGATGCCAGCGACCCGCAACCCGAAGCGGACCCGCTGTTTTTCTTTGCCGGTGGCCCCGGCCAGGCCGCTACCGAGACCTGGCCGATGATCCGCGGCTCCCTGCGCGGCATCAACAAGACCCGCGACATTGTCATGATCGACCAGCGTGGTACCGGCGGCTCAAATAAGCTGCAGTGCCCCGCGGAGGACATGCCCGACCTGAACGCCGAGGTCGACTTCGACGAAATCGCCCGGCTGGCCCGTGAGTGCCTGGCCGGCCTGGATGCCGATACCCGCTACTACACCACCACCATTGCCGCCGGCGATGTCGACGCGGTGCGCCGCGCCATGGGCTACGAGCAGGTCAACATCATGGGTGTGTCCTATGGCACGCGCGCGGCGCAGGTCTACCTGCGCGAATTCCCCGACCGGGTACGCACCATGACCCTGGACAGCGTCGTGCCGATGCAACTCGCACTGGGCCAGGAGCACGCGCTGATGCTCGACAGCGCGCTCAACCGGGTGCTCGACGACTGTGCCGCGGACGCGGCCTGCCGCGAGCGTTTCCCCGATCCGCGCCAGGGCCTGGCCCGGTTGCTGGCGGACCTGCGGTCGAACCCGCGGTCGATCACCATCATTAACCCGGTCACCGGCGAACAGGAACCGCTGACCGTGACCGCGGAAACCCTGGCCGTGGCCATCCGCTTCCTCAGCTATTCCAGCGAGTCGCAGGCGGTGCTGCCGCTGCTGCTGCACGAGGCGGTCACCGAAGATCGCCTGGACCGGCTGGCGACCCAGGCGATGATGGTGGTCGGCAACCTGGGCGAAATGATCGCCCGCGGCATGGAAATGTCGGTGATGTGCGCAGAGGACTACCCCTTCATGAATTTCGGCGCGGACTATTCGGACACGCTGATCGGCAACCTGATGCTCAAGGGCATCCAGGCCCAGTGCCGGGAATGGCCCGCCGGCAAGGTGCCGGACGACTTCCATGAGCCGTTCCAGGCCGAGCTGCCGGTCCTGCTGCTGTCCGGCGAACGTGACCCGGTCACGCCACCTGCCTATGCCACCCGCGCCGCCGCCGCCTACCCCAATCACCTGGACCTGGTGGCCGACGGCCTGGGCCACTCGGTGCTGCGCAACGTCTGCCTGCAGCAGGTGGCGACAGATTTCATCACCACCGGCAGCGTCGACGAAGTCGATACTGCGTGCGTCGACGACATCGAAGGCAGTCCCTTCTTCACTACCTTGCTGGGGCCCGAGCCATGATTGAAGTCCGCAACCTGGAAAAGAGCTTCGGTGACGTGCGCGCCGTGCGCGGCGTGTCGTTCACCGCGCACGACGGCCAGATTACCGGCCTGTTGGGCCCCAACGGCGCCGGCAAGACCACCACGCTGCGCATGCTCTACTCGCTGCTGCCCCCCGATGCCGGCGAGATCCGCATCGACGGCCTGGACCCGACGAAAGATGCCATGGCCATCAAGCGCACCCTTGGCGTGGTGCCCGACAGCCGCGGCCTGTACAAGCGCCTGAGCGCACGCGAGAACATCGCCTACTACGGTGAACTGCACGGCCTGTCAAAATCGGTCATCGCGGAACGCACCGAGCGCCTGGCCGCACGGCTGAACATGGAAGATTTCATCGACCGCAAGACCGACGGCTTCTCACAGGGCCAACGGGTCAAGGTCGCCATCGCCCGCGCCATGATCCACGAGCCGCAGACGGTGCTGATGGATGAGCCCAGCAATGGCCTGGACGTGATGACCACCCGCGCGTTGCGCCACTACATCCGCGACTTGAAATCGGCCGGACACTCCGTGGTGCTGTCCACGCACATCATGCAGGAGGTGGCGGCACTGTGTGACCGCATCGTCATTATCGCCGCGGGCAAGATCGCCGCGGACGGCACACCGGAGGAGCTGCTGCAGATGAGTGGCTGCGACAACGTCGAGGACGCGTTCGTCAAACTGATCGGTTCGGACGAGGGGCTGCTGGCATGAACGGACTCTGGACTGTCTTCCGCAAGGAAATCCGCGAGAACCTGCGTGACCGCCGCGCTGCCTTCAACTCGCTGCTGCTGGGGCCGATCCTGTTCCCGTTCCTGATCATCGGCCTGAGCTACTTCGCCGTGGTCAAGCAGGAACAGCGGGCCGAGGAAACACTGGAAATCCCGGTCGTCGGCGCGCAGAACGCGCCCAACCTGGTGCGCTTCCTGGAGCAGCAGGGCCTGGTGGTGCTTGAAGCGCCCGAGAATCCTGAGGCGGCCGTGCGCGACCAGTCCCATGCCGCCATCATCCGTATCCCGGATGGCTTCGGCGAGCAGTGGAACGCCGGTGAACCGGCGCTGGTGGAGGTCATTGCCGACCCGTCCAGGCGCGAATCGGACATCCCCATGCGCAGGGTCAAGCGCCTGCTCGGCGCCTATGGCCAGCAGATCGGGACCCTGCGGCTACAGCTGCGTGGTGTTGCGCCCAGCGTATCGTCGCCATTGATGGTGAAGGATGTCGACCTGTCCACACCGCAGAGCCGCGGCGCGCTGGCGATGATTTTCCTGCCCTATTTCCTGATGATCACGGCGTTTACCGGCGGCATGCATATCGCCATTGACGCGACCGCCGGCGAAAAGGAACGCAAGTCACTGGAACCGCTGCTGATCAACCCGGTGCCACGCTGGCAGGTCATGACCGGCAAGATGCTGGCCTGCACGGCGTTCGCACTGGCCTCGCTGCTGCTGACCCTGGTGAGTTTCAAACTGGCGATACCGTTCATGCCCACCGGCGCACTGGGCATCGACCTGGAGCTTGGCAGCGGCATGATCGCCAAGATGCTGCTGGTGGTGGGCCCGGTGGCCGTGCTGGCGGCGTCACTGCTGACCATGCTGGCCACGTTTGCCAAGGGCTTCCGCGAGGCCCAGTCCTACATGGGCCTGGTGATCTTCATCCCGATGATCCCGTCGATGCTGTTCATGGTGAACCCCACGTCGCCGGAAACCTGGATGATGACCATCCCGATGTTCAGCCAGAACCTGTTGATCGCCGAGTTCCTGCGCGGCGAAGTCGTGCCGATGTCTTGGCTATATATTTCCTCGGGCGGCACACTATTGCTGGGCCTGTTGCTGGCCGCATTCGCGGCGACACTGTTCAACCGTCCCAGGGTCATCTTCGGTTAACCGCTACCTGGCGGCCGCAGCCCCGGAAGGGCGTTTCAGCAGGCTTTCTGCCGGAATGGCAAACCTTTCGTGCAGGCCTTCGATCATCCGAAGGGTGAGCGGTCGTTTGCGGGCAAGAATTTCATAGACACGGTTCTTTCGCCCGATGACCGGCACCAGGTCGTCCACCGTCAGGCCCTGCTGCTCCATGCGGAATTTAATCGCTTCCACCGGATCGGGAAAGTCGATCGGGTAGTGGTTGCGTTCGTACGCTTCGACCAGGGTCACCAGGACGTCAAGGCGGTCACCTTCAATGGTGTTCAACCGCGCGTCCATCAGGCCTTCGATTACTTTCAACGTGCGTCGATAATCGCCTTCGTTCTTGATGGGTTGAATGTCCATACCAGGCCTCAAAATCTATATGGTTTGCGCGTCGATCGAGTCATATTCCGCGTGAGCACCGATAAAGCGGATGTACACCACTGCATACGCGTAATTGATCCACACCACCAGGCGATATTTGTTGCCCGCGATATTGAACACGACTCGCCCGTCCCTGAGGATGCTGGCCGTCCCGAACTGCACCTTCACATCACTGGGCATCGACCAGTCGGCTTTCAGCGCCTCGCGGTACCAGGCCATGCAGGGCTCCATGGCATCTGATCGGTCAGACGACCGCTCCCAGAAAGCACGCATGGTTGATAGCGCTATGATTCGCATCAAGCTACGTTAGTCCCATTTTGGGACTTAAACAATAGTATTTCAACCCGAAGGGCTGTAGTCCATGTTCGTCATGCCGTACCATGACCTGACCTTTTGCCCGGAGTTATAGCCATGTTCAGGAAAGCGTTAGCAGGCATTGTCACCCTTGCGGCGGGCTTATTCGCAGTTGTCGCGAGCGCCGGCGAACCGCCGGCCGTTGGCTCCGCGGCACCCGATTTCCGGCTGCAGGACCAGAACGGCGAGTGGCATGAACTGGCTGATTACCAGGGCCAATGGCTGGCGGTGTACTTCTACCCCAAAGACGACACCCCGGGCTGCACCACCGAGGCCTGCAACTTCCGCGACAACATCTACCAGTTCCAGGCCATTGACGCCGCGGTCGTGGGCATCAGCGTGGATGACGTGGATTCACACAAGGCGTTCGCGACCAAGTACAAGCTGCCGTTCACGCTGCTGGCCGACCAGGGCGGCGAGGTGAGCGGGCGCTACGGTGTGCTGCGCGACTTCAAGCTGATGAAGCTGGCCAGCCGGCAGACTTTCCTGGTTGACCCGCAGGGCAACGTCGCCAAGCACTATGACGACGTCGACCCCGACACCCATACCCAGGACGTGCTGGCCGATATCCAGTCGTTACGGGGAGATGCCGGCAGCTGAGTCGGGTGCCGCGTCACCTGCACGGGCCGCGGCAACGATCTTGCGCACATCGGCGAGCAACTCGGCCACGTCGTAAACGATGCCATCCTTGATGGTGTAGCGGATACCCGATGTGCGCATCGGCACACCGTCGTCATCGAGTTTGAAATGGCCGGTGGCGTACAGCACCTTGAAGTTGCGCAGCGGGTTGTCCGGCACCACCACCAGGTCGGCCAGCTTGCCAACCCGGATGGAGCCGATCTCACCGTCCATGCCCAGCACCTCGGCGCCGTTCCAGGTGGCCGAGCGCAGCACTTCCAGCGGGTGGAAGCCGGCTTCCTGCAGCAACTCCATTTCGCGGATGTAGCCAAAGCCATAGGTCTTCCAGATGTATCCGGAGTCAGAACCCAGGGTGACGCGCCCGCCATGGTTCTTGTAATCGTCCAGGAACTGCATCCACAGGCGGAAGTTTTCCTTCCAGGCAATTTCGTCGGCCGTGGTCCAGTCGAACCAGTACGAACCGTGGGCCTCGAATGAGGGCTGGAAGAAGGACCACAGCGCCGGGTGCGTGTAGTCTTCGTGCCAGTCGGCATTCATCTCCCGCATCAGGTCGCGGCTGGCCTCGTAGATGGTCAGCGTCGGGTCGAGAGTGAAGTCCAGCGCGATCAGTTCGTCGCGCACGGCATTCCATTTTTCCGAACCGGGCGCGGCAGTCTGCTGCCAAAGGCGCCCGGCTTCGCCGAATCGGTGCTGCTCGTTGGCGTAGTTGTAGTCCAACGGGTAGTCCTGGATCACCTGGCCCTCGAACATGGCCTCAGGCAGGCCGTACCAGTGCTCCATGGTGGTCATGCCATTGCGGGCGGAATCGAGGACGTTCCAGTTCACCACGTCGAGCTGGGCGTGATGCATCGCGCCGCCCAGGCCGCGCTCGCCCATTTCGTCCAGCGCGGCCAGCATGATGTCGCGTGGCGCGCCAAAGAACTTCACGCCCGCGGCACCCTGCCCAGCCACGTCGCGCACCCACTCTCGCGCCTGGTCCGGCGCAGTGAATGGCCCGTCATGCCCCATGCCGAAGCCAACATAAGGCACGATGCGCGGCGCCGCGATGGTATTGTTCGCGCTGCGGCGCTGGTGTCCCAGCACCCATTCCAGGCCGTTGAAACTGCCGGGCTCGCGCACCGTCGTCACACCATGGGCCAGCCACAGCTTGGCCACGTACTCGGCCGGAACGCCCTGGTCATCACCACCAAAATGCCCATGCATGTCGACAAACCCGGGTAGCAGCCAGTGTCCGTCCAGTTCCAGCACCTGGTCGCCCGGCTGGATCTCGATCCGGTTTTCTTCGGGCGCCGGCGTAACGATACCCAGCACCTTGATCTGGCTGATGCGGTTGCCCTCCACCAGTACGTCGGCCGGGCCGATGGGCGGTGCACCTTCGCCGTTGACGACCATGACGCCACGCAACACCAGACGGTCAAACGGCCCCTCGCCGCGCTGCCTTTCCGGGGCCGGCTCAGGCGCTGGCCAGGCCACGCCAACGTGTAAGGCAACCCAGGAAACCAGCACGGAAAATATTAATTTTTTCATGAAAATCCTTGTATTAGGGCACCGGGCAACTAAGCTTGAACTGACGCTGTGCGGAAGTATAGCGCCAGAAGAAAAACTCCTGGAGTTGGGACACATGTCTGAGGCGAACAAATATTATGTTCGACCGGGCATCGGGCGGACTGGTATTGACCCAGCGCTTGATGTGCCGGCGAAATCAATCAGCGACACGGCCAGCGATCGCTGGTTCACCGAGCAGCGTGATGGTCGCCGCCAACCCAAACGCCTGAACATCCCCAACGAGGCCCTGGTCACTTCCCGCGGCCCGATCAAGCTGACCGGCAACATCACCCTGGTCGATGAAACCGGCCGGCAATCCCACCACAACGAACTCAAACTGTGCCGCTGCGGTGGTTCCCAGAACAAGCCGATGTGCGACGACCGCCACATCGACCTGGAGTTCGTCGACCGCGGCACCATTGAGCACGCGTCAGATATTCCGGCAACACGGGCTTCACATCCACTGAAAGTCACCGTGGTCAAGGACGGCCCACTCAAGTACCAGGGCTATCTGCGCGTCTACAACCAGCGCGGCCAGGAGTGTGTGTCCATGAACGGCGCGTTGTGCCGTTGCGGCCAGTCTTCCCGCAAGCCGTTCTGCGACTGCGTTTAGTCCGATAAGCCGCTACCTGGCCTGCATTGGCGGGCCGCATTGAAGCCGTGGCCGCTTGCACGGCGACATCCACCTCTTCACAATGCCGCCCCATGGACGTTTTCCGCGTATTCCAGGTCGAAGCCGCGCATTTCCTGCCCAACGTGCCCCAGGGGCACAAGTGCGCGCGCATGCACGGCCACTCCTTCCGCATCGAGATTCATGTCTCCGGTGACGTCGGCGAAGACACGGGATGGGTCATGGACTTTGCTGACCTGAAACGCGCGTTTCAACCCATCCATGACCAGCTTGACCATCATTTACTGAATGATATCAATGGCCTGGAGAACCCCACCTCGGAGAACCTGGCGCGCTGGATCTGGTCCCGCATGGCCGACAGCCTGCCCGGACTGAGCCGCGTCGTCGTACAGGAAACCTGCAATGCGGGTTGCAGCTACCGGGGCCCCGATGTTGCATAATCACCACGCCTGTTGCGATATTGCAACATACTGATTTACAACAAAAATTATTCGCCGACCCCTTGAAATGCCTTGATGTTCTGTTAGCATGAACATCCGTTTGATCGTCAACTTGGCACCGAACCGTCCCGATGAACCGCTTTCACCGAACACTGCTGTCCGGTCTTATCGCCCTGCCCCTGGGCAGCGCGGTGGCTGCGCCGTTCGGTTACAGCGTTAATTCGGACGACCCGACCGACGGCGACCACCTCTACCAGATCGACCTGGCCAACGGCACCGAAACCGATATCGGCCCGGTCCAGTCGCTGGGCACCACCCGTACCGACATCGAAGGCCTGGCCATCGCGCCCGACGGCCGTCTCTGGGCGCTGGATGACGAGAGCAGCATGCTGTTCCCCATCCATACCGCCACCGGCCAGGTGTACTTCGCCGAAGAGGTCTCGCTCAGCGGTTTCGGTGCCTCGGCCGGCAACGATTTTGGCATGACGTTTACCTGCGACGGCGGGCTGTACGTGGTGACCGTTGCCGACCAGTCGCTCTACCGGCTCGAACTCGATGGCACGGCCACGCTGGTCGGCCCGCTTGGCGCGCGCATCAGCGCACTTGCGGCGCTGAACCAGGGCGACGACCTGCGCCTGTTCGGCCTGGGTAACGGCCTGATGAATGATGGCGATGACCCGGATAACCGCAGCCTGTACGAGATCGACCCTGATACCGGCGCCGCCACGTTGATCGGCAATGTTGGTGCCGGCGTGGCCGACTATTTCCAGGCGGGCCTTTCATTCGACGAAAACGGCGAGTTATGGGCCATTACCGACCGCCGCACGGCAGATGCGGAACCGGGCAGCCAGGTCCTTCGGCTGGACATCAATACCGGCGCCGGTACGGTCATCAGCACCACCACGCAGACCGGGTACGAGAGCCTGGCCGTGGCGCCGCCCGTGGTCTGCCCGACCACCACGCCCATCCCGGAACCGCCGCCGCCACCGCCACCGGGCGGTTCGCTGAATATCGAAAGCATCCCCACACTCGACGCCTGGGGCCGCGCCATTGGCACCATCGGCCTGCTGTTGCTGGGCCTGGCTGCCATCCGGCGCCGTTACTGACTCACCCACGACCAACGGCACGGAGCCTTCCGGCCCTGATTGGGCTACACTTGCCGTTCTGAAACCCGGAGTTTGAATATGGTTGGTGGAATTAGCGGCTGGCAGCTCCTGATCCTGCTTCTGATCGTGGTCCTGGTGTTTGGCACCAAGCGCCTGCGAAACATCGGCAGCGACCTGGGCGGCGCAGTCAAGGGCTTCCGCAAGGGCATGGAAGATGGCGACGGGGACGACAAGGTGTCCCAGGAACGTCTGGCCGCCGACGCGGAAGAAGACGTTGACGTCAAGACCGCCGAGCGCGACAACGAACCCGCGAGCCGGCCTCCCGGCACCGATGTTTGATGTCGGTTTCGCAGAGCTGTTCCTGCTCTCCATCATCGGCCTGCTGGTGCTTGGACCGGAACGACTACCCGCGGTGGCGCGCACCGTGGGCGGCTTCGTGCGCAAGGCGCGCGCGAGCTGGTACACGCTGAAAACCTCGGTCGAGGCCGAACTGGCCGAAGCCGATGTCCGCGAGCCGCTGAAAACGGCCCGCGAAGAACTGGACGCGGTCTCCCGTCAGGTTACCGACCTGGGGCGCGAGGCCTCGGCCGGCATGGACCCGACACCCAGGAAAGCTGATAAACCGTCACCGCCCCCCGGCGACTGACGAGCCTGGATCATGAACGACCACCCGGACACCGACAGGGAACAGACGTTCCTGGAACACCTTGTTGAACTGCGCGGCCGCCTGCTGAAGGCCTGCCTGGCCGTGGCCGTAGTGCTGGTCTGCCTGCTGCCGTTCTCCCGCCAGCTCTACCACGTGCTGGCAACGCCATTGATGGCGACGCTGCCGGAAGGCAGCAACATGATCGCCATCGACGTGGCCTCGCCGTTCCTTGCCCCGTTCAAGCTGACACTGCTGCTGGCACTGGTGATTGCCATCCCGGTGGTGATTTACCAGCTGTGGGCGTTTGTCGCGCCGGCACTGTTCAAGCACGAGAAGCGCCTGGCCAAGCCGTTGCTGCTGTCGTCGGTGTTCCTGTTCTACGCCGGCTGTGCATTCGCATATTTCGTGGTCTTCCCGCTGGTCTTCGGCTTCATGGCTCGAATCGCACCGGAGGGTGTGTCGGTCATGACCGACATCAGCCGCTACCTGGACTTCGTTATCGCGCTGTTCCTGGCGTTTGGCATTGCCTTCGAAGTGCCCATCGCGACCATCATCCTGGTCGCCACCGGCCTGGTCACGACCAGGCAACTGGGCAAGGCCCGCCCGTACGTGGTGGTTGGCGCGTTCGCCATTGGCATGTTGCTGACCCCACCGGACGTCATCTCGCAGACGCTGCTGGCCATTCCCATGTGGATTCTTTACGAGGTCGGCATCATCATGTCGCGCATCCTGCTGCCGGAGAAAAGTGGCGAGGAATCGCCCGATCAGGCCACCAACTGATCCCGCTCACCGTCATCAGCGTCATCGTCCCCTTGCGGCCCGCTACCTGAATCCGGCGTTGCGACATCACCAAAGATGTCGACAAAGCTCAGGTACTGGATCGTGAAGATGAACAGCTGGTAGGCCACCATGATGAAGACCAGCGCCAGCGTGATGAACACCGATGGCGAGTCCGAGACCATCTGCACCGCCATCATCGCACCCACCGCCAGCCCAACCGGCAGACCTACCAGGGCCAGCAGCGCGCCGATGGTAAGCAACGCGCGCCACTGCCGGAACATCGCCACGATGCCGGCGCCGATGGCACGGCCCAGCGACAGGCGCCGGAACCAGACCAGGGGGATGGCGTAGAACGCCAGCGTACCGCCCAGGAACAGGCCGATCACCATGGCGAACAGCGCCCGCTGCAGCACGGCCGGGTCCATGTCGGCCACTGCCGTGGTGTCACCGGACTCAATACGGTTGAGGACCACCGGGTCCAGCCCGGCCAGGCTGCCCGCCACGGTCACACCCATGGTCACGACCGCGATCACCAGCCCAATCACACCCAGCAACAACAGGGCGCCCAGCACGCCGCTGCCGCGGAACGCCGCGAACAGCGTCAGCACCTCGGGTTTGCGCCCCAGGCGCGCGCGATGCACGGCTTCCAGCATGCCGGCCGTCAGCGCCGGCATGGCGATGAAGAAAATCACGCCCATGATGCCAATCTGCGTCATGCCGCCCAGGAACTGCAGCAGCAGGCCCAAGAGCAGCAGGCGCATGGGCTGCGCCCGCAAAAGCTGCATACCGCCCACGAACCAGGCCAGGGCACGGGCCGCGGGCAACGGTGGGCGTGCAGACGGCGGAACGGAATATTCCGGGTCTCCCGGACTCTGAGAACTCATCGACGTATTGTAGACTAAGCCCCTTCCAGGTTGACCCCACCATGAACCAGATTCGCATCCCGTCGGGCGTGACGCGCCCACCCATTGCCTTCATCATCATCGGCGCCTGCATCGCGCTGTTCGGCCTGGGCTTCATGCTGCAAGTGAACGACCCCAGCGGCCGGCAGATTACCGCGATGTTTTCCGAGCTGGCCCTGTGGCCGGTCCAGCACCCCTACTTCGCGCCATGGCAGCTGGTGACCTATGCGTTCATGCACGGCGGCATCAGCCATATCCTGTTCAACATGTTCGCCGTGTGGATGTTCGGGCTGCCGATTGAGCAGACCTGGGGCAGCCGTCGGTTCGCGATGTTCTACCTGGCCTGCGTGCTGGGCGCGGCGGTCACACAACTGGTGGTGCAATGGCTGACCGGCTCGGCCTGGCCTACGGTGGGCGCATCGGGCGCGGTCTTCGGCCTGTTGCTGGCCTACGGGGTCATGTGGCCGAACAACCGCGTCTTCCTGATCTTCCTGCCGGTACCGATCAAGGCCAAGTGGTTCGTGCTGATCTACGCCGGCATCGAACTGTTCTTCGGCCTGACCGACATCATGCCGGGCATCGCGCATTTCGCGCATTTGGGCGGCCTGGTGGGCGGCGGCCTGCTGATGATGGCCTGGGGCTGGCGACCCGGTATGACATGGAAACGGTGACTCTTACGTTTACATGAATACAACCTAAACTTTTTATGGGCAGGGAAGCCACATGAAAATTCTGATCAAGGGAATGATCTTCTCACTGGTACTGTTCGTCATTGGCCTGGTCTTCAGCCCCACGCTGAAATTGGCCGTCTTTCCGGACCTCGACGACACCGGCCTGATCCAGCAAGCCTGGAACCAGCGCAACTCCAACGTCCTGGTCGAGGTCAAGGCCCGGGTCGTGCGCATTCACCCTGACATCGTTGATTTCGAAACCTTCCAGGCTTTCACCGTCGAACTGGACAGCGGCATGACTGTCCGCGTCCATCACAACATCGACCTGGCACCACGCGTCCCGGTCAGCGCAAACGCCGAAATCCGGCTGCGCGGCGAGTACGACTGGAACCCGGAAGGTGGCCTGATCCACTGGACCCATAACGCCGAGAACAGCGAACGCAAGGGCGGCTGGATCGAAGTCAACGGCCGCCGCTTCCTCTGAATTTCCGCCTGGCCCGGGCCCAGTGCCCGACCGACTGTCGCCACCCGGGAGCTCCCGGTAGGCCGACAGCCGGCGGCCACCGCGGCGGACGGTGGCCGTCCGGCTTGTCGTCGGGACCACAATCGCTAGAATGGGCTCCCGGTTGGAGAGCCCGTACACAATGAAAAAACTGCATCCCGTCCTGCCCGCCGCGCGCGAGCGCGCGCTCATCGACAACGACGCCTACCTGGCGATGTACCAGCAGTCCGTGGAGGACCCGGAAGGGTTCTGGACCGAGCAGGCCGGGCGCCTGGACTGGTTCAAGCCCTTCTCCCGGGTCAAGGATGTCAGCTGGGACGCCGATGACCTGCATGTGCGCTGGTTCGACGACGGCGTCCTGAACGCCTGCTACAACTGCGTCGACCGCCACCTGGAAACACGCGGTGACCAGACGGCCATCCTGTGGGAAGGCGACGACCCGGCACGCGACGAGGCCATCACCTACCGCCAGCTACACAGCCGCGTCAGCCGCATGGCCAACGTGCTGAAAGAACTGGGCGTTGTGAAAGGCGACCGCGTCACGCTGTACATGCCGATGATCCCCGAGGCTGCGATTGCCATGCTGGCCTGCGCGCGCATCGGCGCCGCGCACTCGGTGGTGTTTGGCGGCTTCTCACCGGACGCCCTGGCCGGGCGCATCGTCGACTGCGAGTCAAAGCTCGTGATCACCGCCGACGAAGGCCTGCGCGGTGGCCGCAAGGTGCCGCTGAAGGCCAATGTCGACGCGGCGAAATCGCGGCCCGGGGTCATGGATCACCTGGAATCGGTCCTGGTGGTCCGCAACACCGATGCCGGCGTGCCCATGCAGGACGGCGTCGACCACTGGCTGCACGAGCGCGAGGCCGATGTGGCCGACGACTGCCCCTGCGAGCCCATGGGCGCCGAGGACCCACTGTTCATCCTCTACACCTCCGGCTCCACCGGCAAGCCCAAGGGTGTGCTGCACACTACCGGCGGCTACCTGCTGTACGCGGCCTACACCCACGAGATCGTCTTCGATTACCAGGACGGCGATATCTACTGGTGCACCGCTGATGTGGGCTGGATCACCGGCCACAGCTACATCGTCTATGGCCCGCTGGCCAACGGCGCCATCACGATGATGTTCGAAGGCGTGCCCAACTACCCGGACTACAGCCGATTCTGGCAGGTCGTGGACAAACACCAGGTCAACATCTGCTACACCGCCCCGACCGCGATCCGCGCCCTGATGCGCGAAGGCGAGGGCCCGGTGAAAGCCACCTCGCGCCAGTCACTGCGGTTGCTGGGCAGCGTCGGCGAGCCGATCAACCCGGAAGCCTGGGAGTGGTACTACAACGTGGTTGGCGAGGGCCGCTGCCCGATCGTCGACACCTGGTGGCAGACCGAGACCGGCGGCATCATGATCAGCCCACTGCCCGGCGCCACCGACCTGAAACCCGGCTCCGCCACACGGCCGTTGCCGGGCATCAAGCCCGCCCTGCTGGATGCCGATGGCAACACGCTGGAAGGCGAAGCCGAAGGCCTGCTGGTGATCACCGACAGCTGGCCCGGCCAGATGCGCACCGTCTACGGCGACCACGCGCGCTTCGTCAAGACCTACTTCTCGGCCTTCAGGAACCGTTACTTCACCGGTGACGGCTGCCGTCGCGACAAGGACGGCTACTACTGGATTACGGGCCGCGTCGACGACGTGCTGAACATCTCCGGCCACCGCATGGGCACCGCCGAAGTCGAAAGCGCCCTGGTGGCGCACAAAGCCGTGGCCGAAGCCGCCGTGGTCGGCTACCCGCACGACATCAAGGGCCAGGGCATTTACGTCTACGTCACCCTGAACGCAGGCATCGAGCCGACCGAAGAATTGCGCGCGGAACTGCGCCAGTGGGTACGCAAGGAGATCGGCCCCATCGCCACGCCGGACCTGATCCAGTGGGCGCCCGGCCTGCCCAAGACCCGCTCGGGCAAGATCATGCGCCGTATCCTGCGCAAGATCGCCGAGAACGAATACGGCAACCTGGGTGATACCTCCACGCTGGCTGATCCGGACGTGGTGGACGACCTGATCGCGAACAGGCTGAACCGGTGACGGGTGACGCGTTACGCGTTACGCGTTACGCGTTACGGGTCAGATACTCGCTCTCACTCCTTACTCCTCCCTCCTCACCCAATCCCAGCCTGCTGCTCTGCAGGGCGCTCGCGATGCATCAGCAGCCACTCGGCATGCTCTTCCAGCGCCGCGCTGCCCACGGCTTTCAGTATGCGGCGCTTGGCCGCCAGGTCGGCGGCCGTATCCAGCAGTCGCCGGGCATTGCCGAAGACGCGGGCCATGAACTGGTATTGCTTGATCAGCTCCTTGTCGGCCTTCTTGTGCGAATAGGCATCGCGTACGCCGGCAATCAGCGGCAGGATACCCATCAGAATGAGCAGGAGCAGCGCCTGGTTGTCCTCCAGGCGGGTGCCAAACAGGCCCAGGAACACGGCCATACCGATACCCGTCCACAGCGCCACCGTACCCAGGATCACGGTGCGCCTGTAATTCTCTGATTTCACTTTCGACTTGGTGCCGTAATACGCCAGCTGGCCGCCGCTGATGCCGGGCTCGCCCACCCATTGCGCGGCCACCCAGTCCACCCAGCGGTCATCCGGGGGATCCTTTCGCTGCCGCCGCATGCTCGCCGAACGCATGACGTGCCGGATCCACACCAGGTCGACATCCTGCTTCTGCAGGAAATTGTCATAGGCAAACGCGACGTGATGCCGGTCGATCACGCCGGCCAGGTTCCACCACACCTGGACCCGCAACGCCTCGGCCAGCGCGCGGTAGTCGAGATACTTGCGGTGCCAGTCGCGCCGGTTACTGATCACATTCTGTACCGCACCGATGCCGAACAGCGCCAGGAACACCACCACCATCCAGGCCTGCTCGATGAACTCGGAATAGACAATGAATACGATGCCCATCAGCACGGCCAGCACATGGTTCCACAACAGCATGTTCGAGTAGCGGCGCTGGAAATGCACCGCCAGCCAGTCTGCGTGTGCGTATAACCGGTCCGTAAACCGCACGCCCTCACCGATGGGCCAATCGGGCGAATCGCGCAGTAGCCCACCCGCCTCGCTCTCGAGTTCCTCGGCATACTTCTTCCGGTCCGCCTCGAACGCCTGCAATCGCTCCAGGCTGCGACGGTACTCCTCGGGCATCTGCGAGCCCGGCTGGCGCCCGAACCGCGACGTCACCCAGTAGCTGCTCAACGGTTCATACAACGGCCGCGGTGCGCCGCCTTCGCGTTGCCGCGAACAGACCAGGTGGTACACCAGGTCGTTCTCGTTATCGGCCAGCAGGTTCGGCGACTCATCCACCTCGATGAACCCCGGCATGGTCGCGTTCAGGTGGTAGTGCACCACCGACGACGTGCCGCCCAGGGCATGGGTTTCCTTGCCATCCCACAGGGCCAGCAGGATTTCACTATGACTGGAAATGAACACGCCCAGCTGCGCGTAATGCAGGTTGCGGATATCCGGGTCAGTGCGGATCGCATCCGCAAAAGTACCCGCCACCGCCGGCAGTTCAATGACATCAGCGCGCCCAAGCAGGGCCTCGAACCGCGCCCGCTCCCCGGCATCGGAGAAATCCCGCAGATACTCATCGCGCTCAAACGGCAGCACGGCGACCAGCTCAATGCCCAGTTCCAGCGCCACCTCGGCGGCGAGCTGGTCAGCACCCGTGGCCAGACCACTCAGCAATTCGAGTTCGATATCCGGGAAGGACTGGCTGAGCGACTGAATCCAGGACTTCAACGAGGCCCGCATGTTTTCCTCTTCGGCAACCAGGAGGTCCCTGTGCCCGGTTACGCCGATGGTCAGGCGCATGAGGCTACGATTCGCACAGACCTTCCATGTGGCAGAAATCCAGATACATCGGGTGACGATACCCCCTTTCTGCCAGGTACTCGGCGTGGCGGACGGCGACACTCCGTCGCCCCTGGATTACCGCCAAACGGGTGGCGACATCCACGTCGCGACAGTCCCCGGATTCCGGGTTGGGCCGAATTCCCAATGCGGCAATCTCCGGGAACGCGCTTTCGAGCGGCTCCTCGACGTAGACCTTCCACGCCCATCTTGCGGTGATGAACTCTCTAATCTCTTTGGCATCCAGTTCACGTTCTCCAAGCAACTCACTGAATCCGGAAAACGTGCTGGCGAGCCAGAGCCGTGCTTCTTCGTTGCGCCCCAGCCCCCCACTGATCAGGCCCGCGCGCAGTCTCAACTCGATCGGCACACGGTCTTCACCTTCCCCTTCCGCACTGGTATCCAGCTTTGAAGTCTCGATCAACGCCAGGTAACTGGACAGCCCTTCTTCCGCCCGTCCGGTCCAGACATCAATATCGGCCAGCCTCATGCGGTGCCTGTTGATATTGGAAACCAGCGCCTTGTTGGTCGGGTCCGTGATGAGCATGGCCTGCATGACACTGTCTGCTTGCTCGACCAGGGATCTCGCCCCTTCGATGTTACCGGCCATCAACTCCAGGCTCGAAGCACCGAAGTAGCGATAGGCCAACTGTCTTTTCAGGAAGTTGTTCGCCGGCTCTGCGCCAGAGGCCCGGGCCGCGTTCCGTACGGCCTCATCGTGCGCCTCCCTTGCCAGGGAGTACTCGCAGCTCAGGGTCCGGGCTTCTGCGAGCCAGGACATGAGCGTGGAATAGTGTCCAACGATATCGTTCCGGTCGGTTGCGACCATGACCGTGTCGGCCGTACTCACCGCTTCTTCGATCAGTTGAGCGGCACTGCGAGCCTTACTCGCGTCCGTGCTCATTTCCAGGATAGCCAGGTTCTGTAAAGCCCAGACATGCTCCATCCGGTACTCGAGATCATCCGGCACGAGTGCAGACAAGCGCCTTGCAACCTGTTCGTAGGCCTCGGCAGGCCCCCTCGCCGCAGCAAAATCATCAGCGATGAAAGGCACCAGCCCTTCAAAAAAGTGCGCCTGCGAAAGCTCAAAAACGATGTTCGCGGTGTCCGGGTGCCACTGGTCAAGCTGTTCCAGGAGTTCCCTCGATTGCCGGAAATAACTCAAGGCCTCTTCCGGCCGGCCCTGTTGGCGGTTGACCGAGCCCATCTGGCGCAGAATCAGCGCGACCTGGGTCGCTGACTCCGGTGTCAGCTTCCGTGGGTCGAGGCCCTCGTATGCATCCAGCACCGCGTCGATCATCTTGCGCTGGGTTTCGAGGTCGACGACGTTCTTGATATCGCCGCCAAGCGTGGCCATCGTGCCGGCGATGTCCTCGGACCGCTGTCGCTCGCGGCGCTCGGAAAGAACTGCCGAACCCGTGACCAGGATCAGCAACAGTGCCAGCGCCCCGGCCAGCCCCGCCGTCAGCTGGCGCTTCCTGCGCCTCTGGTGATCTCGGTTACGCAGGTCCTCGAGCCGTGTACCCAACAGGGCAGCAAGTAGTTTGAGCTTTGCGAGCCGTTTACCATCGGCCCAGGGGCGAACATCGACGGCCAGGGGTTCGGCTTCCGCGACACCTTCGAACAATGCGGGCGGGAAGCAGGCGTCATTGGCATCCAGCTCGGGCGTCCCATCGACGATGACGCAGAAAATCCGGTCGCCGCGGCCCAGTTCCCTGAATCGTCGCACCTCCTCGTTGACCCAGCGCGAAGCCGCTGCCGCAGGCGAACAGAGCACCACCAGGTTTTCCGACTGCACCAGTGCCGCCTCTATGGCCTCGCTCAGCGCGGGGCCCGCAACCAGCTCATCACGGTCCCGAAATACGGTTCCCAACTGCGAAGGAGCGGCGCCCCCACTCGCGGCCAACCGCCGTGGCATCCGGTAAGACTCGAGCGCGCGATGCAGCCAACGCGCCCACTTTTCATCGGCATGCGCGTAGCTGAGAAACGCCTTGTAACGCATCGTCGTCAACAGCGGTGTGGCGGGCCAACAGGCCCGCCACCTACGATGCAGTGATCAGTGGTTAATCCCGGTGCCATCGTTCTCCCAGGGCGGGTCCAGCCAGAGGCATTCTTCGGAGCCGTCGGTGGGGCACGCCTGGATGTTGTAGAAATAGTCCGCTTTCGTCCTGTTCAGGTCGACAACCTGGAACTCGTCCAGTGGGGAACCCAACTGGGCAAGATCGATCCAGCCGTTGGCATCGGGGGAAACCTCGAGATTGTTCCGGGCGGCCGTAAAGTCACTCATGCCGGCAGCTGACAGTTTGCAGGTTTCCGGCTTGGAGGAGCCATCGCAGATGGTCATCGCGGATAGCGTCCACTGGTTGGATTGCAGCAGGCGGAACGTCACCAGCCCGGTCTTGCCTTCGCCGACGCGTACACAACCCACCTTGTTGTTGGGATTCTTGCAGCGGTTGTTGGCTCCAGACAGGATGCCCAGTTCCTTGGGATTGCCCTTGACCTGGAGCTTGACCTCCTGGACTTCAACGCCGCCGGCGCCGTTCGGAGCGGGTTGGGCCATGCAGGCGCTCAACACGAGCATGGTACTGATTGCCGTGACAATTTTCGTGGTTCTCATTGGGTTTCCTCCTCGTTCCCCTGCCCGGCCGGTAGCGGTGCACCGGCCACGTAAACTGGCATGCCAGTCTAATTCGCACTTAAAATAGCAGAATCGGGAGTCATGGTTGATGTTATTCCCATGAAATTTTTGGAAAAAACGTGGCCAGGACGCTCCCGTTCCCGCGCGTAGAGAGATTGCCATGAAGTGCACCGTTTTTAAGTCGACCCGGCGCGACTACACCTACCTATACCTGCGAGATGACCTGGAGTTGGAAGATATTCCGGAGGAACTGCGGCAACTGCTGGGCGACACCGCGGAGATCATGACGCTGGAGCTTTCGGCGGACAGGCCACTGGCCCAGGAAAACGTTGAATCTGTGATCGCCAACCTCGAGACCGAGGGCTATCACCTGCAGTTGCCGCCGAAGGATGACCCCAGTGGCTGGCTGGACCTGCCGTCGGCCAAGGAGACGAAATGATGCGAAAGGCGTTGACGATGTTGTTGGTGGCCGC
The DNA here is from genome assembly GCF_008725655.1 of Marinihelvus fidelis. NCBI lineage: Bacteria > Pseudomonadati > Pseudomonadota > Gammaproteobacteria > Chromatiales > Wenzhouxiangellaceae > Marinihelvus > Marinihelvus fidelis. The sequence goes on from NZ_VYXP01000011.1 coordinate 33,017, forward strand.
GGTGCCGGTGGCCGTTCTGCTGGCCTTGTCGCCGGCGCTGGTGGCGCAGACCACGCTAGCGGCGTGTACGGAATCGATCACGTTGTTCGAGGATGTATCGCGGTTCGGGCGCAAGAACAGTGCCGCGAAGAACATGACCGAAACCCACCAGCAGATGGCAGCCGAGGGCTGGTCGTTTGTCGACCAGGAAGTGCTGTATGAGAACGCCGACCTGGAAGGGTTTTACCTGACCTACACGCGGCCCGCGGCCTGCCCGGTCTGACGGCCGGCCGCGGCCGATTCAGGCCAGGCGGTTCATCGGTGTGCCGCGCTCGAACGCGCGGATAACTTTCACCAGCTGGTCGACCAGGGCCTGGCGGGCGGTGATGCTGGCCCAGGCGTTGTGCGGGGTCAGCAGCAGGTTGGGGATGTCGTCGGCCAGCAGGGGGTGATCGGGCGGCGGTGGTTCCTGGCTGAGCACGTCCACGCCGGCGCCGGCGATGTCGCCGTTTCGCAGCGCGTTGGCCAGGGCCATTTCATCGACGATGCCGCCACGGGCGGTGTTGATCAGGATGGCGCGTTTCTTCATCGCGCCGAGCACCGTCGCGTCGATCATGTGACGGGTGTCGGGGGTCAGCGGGCAGTGCAGTGTCAGCACATCGGCGCTGCGGATCACGTCCATGAAGGCCAGGCGGCTGGGGCGTGGTGATTTTCCGCGCCGCTCGCCCACCAGGATGTTCATGCCCAGCGCACGGGCCCTTGCCGCCACGGCGCGGCCCAGGTTGCCGTATCCGATCACGCCCAGTGACAACTGCGAGAGCTCGCGGATGGGCTGGTCGTGCAATGAAAAACGCCCGGATTCTGTCCACTCACCGGATCGGGCGCGGTTCACGTAGAAGGCCTGGTGGGTGACCAGGTTGAGCACCATGGCCAGCACGTGCTGGGCCAGGGAGTCGCTGCAGTAGTCGCGCACGTTGCAGACCACCACGCCGCGCTCACGGGCGGCCTCCAGGTCGACGTTGTCGGCGCCGGTGGCGGCGATCGCGACCAGTTTCAGGCCGGGTGCGGCATCGAGTTCGGCGGCGCCGATGCGAACCTTGTTGGTGATGACAATGTTGGCGCCGCGCAGGCGGGCGGCGGTGTCTTCGGGCGCGGTCAGGTCGTGCAGGCGCCATTCCGGCAGGATACGGTCAAGCGCGTCCAGGCGCAGGTCGCCGTTGTCGACGGTTGAGCGGTCCAGGAAGACCCCGGTGCGGAGATTCACGCGTGACGGCTCCCGCCCGGGCGCTGGCCGCGGGGGCGGGCCGCGCGGTGCTTGGTCATTGCTGGGTGGTGGTGGCGACGTTGACGCTGGCGATATTCACGGCCTTGGCCGCGTTCAGCACGGTGACCAGCGCGTCGGTCTCGGCATCCGGGTGCGAGGCCACGATCAGCGGCGAATCCGGTTTCTCCGCCTTCTGGCGTTCCAGGTTGGCCTGCACGGCCTTCGGCTCCAGGATGCGGCCCTGCAGGCTGATGTTGCTGCTGCCGTCGATTTTCACCACGATCGGGCCCTTCTTCTGCTCCACTTCCTTGGGCGGAGCCGTCGACGGACGCGACACTTCCAGGCCCTTCTCCTTGACGAAGGACGTGGTGACGATGAAGAAAATCAACATGATAAAGACGATGTCCAGCATCGGCGTGATGTTGATTTCGGCTTCTTCCTCGCCGCGATGTCTTCTGCGCATGAACCTATTCCTCGTAAATCGTCCGGCTATTCTACCGTGACACTCTTGGCCAGGTTGCGTGGCTGGTCCACGTCGGTGCCGCGAACGACGGCGACATGATACGCCAGAAGCTGCAGCGGCACCGTCATCACCACCGGCGCCAGGAACGGGCCGCCGGTCTCCACGCTCATAATATGACCATGGCGCTCGTGAAAGTTCGCCGCGACCCGGCTGTCGGCGATCACGTAGAGCTGCCCGCCGCGGGCCTGCACTTCCTCGATGTTGCTGACCAGTTTCTGCAGCAGTGCGTCGTTGGGGGCGACCGCCACCACCGGCATGTCGCGGTCCACCAGCGCCAGCGGGCCGTGCTTAAGCTCGCCGGCGGCGTAGGCTTCCGCGTGGATGTATGAGATTTCCTTGAGCTTGAGCGCGCCTTCCATGGCGATCGGGTAATGACCGCCGCGGCCCAGGAACAGGGCGTGCTGCCTGTTGACGAAATGCGTCGACAGCTCGCGGATCTCTTCGTCCAGGTCGAGCGCACGGTTGAGCAGGTCCGGCAGGTGGTGCAGGTCGTCGACCGCGGCCTCGTAAACCGCCTTGTCCATGCCGCGCACACGGCCCAGTTCCAGCAAAAGCAACTGCAGCGCCACCAGCTGGGTCGTGAACGCCTTCGTCGAGGCCACGCCGATTTCCGGGCCGGCACGGGTCATCAGTACCAGCTCCGCCTCGCGGACAATGGAGCTCTCCGGCACGTTGCAGATGGCCAGGGTGGCCAGGTAGCCCGATGCCTTCGCGTGTCGCAGTGCCGCCAGGGTATCGGCGGTCTCTCCCGACTGCGAAATGGTCACGAACAGGCAGTCGTCCGGCACCACCGGTGAGCGATAGCGGTACTCGCTGGCCACTTCCACCTGGCAGGGGATGCCGGCCGTTTCCTCGATCTGGTAACGCGCCACCAGCCCGGCGTGGAACGCCGTGCCGCAGGCGACGATGTGGACATTTCGTACGCGCGCCAGCATCTCCTCGGCGCCAACGCCGAAGATGTTGGGCAGTACGCGGTTCACGCCCAGGCGGCCCTCCAGCGTCTCGGCCACGGCCCGGGGCTGCTCGTGGATTTCCTTGAGCATGTAGTGGTCGTAGTCGCCACGCTGGACCGCATCGGCGTTCATTTCCGCGATCTTGACCGGCCGCTCGACGGCGTGACCGTCGCGGTCAAAGACCTGGTGCGAGTCCGGGTCGATGGCCACCACGTCGCCTTCTTCCAGGTAGACAAATTGCCGGGTCTCGGCCAACAGGGGGTAGATATCCGAGGCCAGAAACTGCTCGCCCTCACCCAGGCCCAGCACCATCGGGCTGCCGCGTCGTGCACCGACCACCCGGCCGGGCTCGTCCGCGCTGACCACGGCGATGGCGAAGGCGCCCTCGAGCCGTTCGACCGCGCTGCGCACGGCTTCCAGCAGGGACTGGCCGGCATCCAGGTAGTGCGCCACCAGGTGCACCATGACCTCGGTGTCGGTTTCGGAGGTGAACTCGCGACCCTCGGCCGCCAGCTCCGCGCGCAGCGCCTCGTGGTTCTCGATGATGCCGTTGTGGACCAGCCCTACGCGCTCTCCCGAAAGCATCGGGTGGGCGTTGCGGTCACTGGGCACGCCGTGGGTGGCCCAGCGGGTGTGGGCGATGCCGCAATGGCCCGCCAGCGGCTGTTCCCGGAGCAGTGTTTCCAGCGCGCCAACCTTGCCCATGATGCGGCGGCGCTCGATCACCTCGTTGCGCTGCAGCGCGACCCCCGCGGAATCGTAGCCGCGGTATTCCAGTGACTTCAGGCCGGCAATCAGCACCGGGACAACGTCCCGGCTGGCCGTCATGGCGACGATTCCGCACATGGGCCGTCAGTCCTTCTTCCGGGGCCGCTTCCAGCCCTTCACGGTCATCTGCTTTGAGCGGCTCAGGGTCAGCAGCCCTTCAGGTGTGTCACGGACAATGGTCGAGCCGGCGCCAATGGTCGCCCCGGCGCCGACGGTCACGGGCGCCACCAGCTGGGTGTCGGAGCCGATGAACGCGCCATCACCGATGACCGTCTGGAACTTGTTCACGCCGTCATAGTTGCAGGTGATGGTGCCTGCGCCGATGTTTACGCCCTTTCCGATGACAGCATCGCCCAGGTAGGTGAGGTGGCTGGCCTTGCTGCCAGCCGCCAGCGTGGTGTTCTTGACCTCGACGAAGTTACCGACACGTGTGCCTTCCGCCAGGGTGGTGCCCGGGCGCACGCGGGCGAATGGCCCGATATCGCAGGCGCCTGTGGTGGTCACCCCTTCCAGCACACTGTGCGCGTGCACGCGGGTGCCGGCGGCCAGGCGGCAGCTGCGCAGCACGCAGCCCGGCCCCACCTGCACGTTGTCGCCCAGCTCGCAGTCGCCTTCGATGACGACGTTGATATCCAGGGTGATGTCCTGGCCAGCGCGGATCGTGCCGCGCAGGTCGATGCGTGCCGGGTCGATGATGGTCACGCCCTCGCGCATCAACTGCTGCGCCGCCACCGCGCGGTAACGCGATTCCAGCTCGGCCAGCTGTACGCGGTCGTTGGCGCCGGCAAGCAGGCTGCTGTCCGGCGCGATGACGCTGCCGATATCAACGCCATCGCGATGGGCCAGCGCCACCACGTCGGTCAGGTAGTACTCGCCCTGCGCGTTGCCGGTCTCGAGCTGCCCAAGCCAGCCGCCCAGACGGTCGGCGGGTGCGTGCAGGATTCCGCTGTTTACCTCGTTGATCGCGCGCTGCGCATCACTGGCGTCGCGGTGCTCGACAATGCCTTCCAGCCGGCCATCCTGGCCGCGGACGATGCGCCCGTAGCCCGCCGGGTCCGGCGGCAGCATGGTCAGCACCGCCAGGCCTTCGGTATCGGCCTGGCGCAGTTGCTGCAGCAGGCTAGCCGGCACCAGCGGCGTGTCGCCGTAGAGCACCAGCACATCGGCGTCCGCCGGAATGCCCGGCATGGCCTGCTGCACCGCGTGACCGGTACCCAGGCGCTCGCGCTGCGGTACCCAGGCCAGCCTATCCGTGCGGTCGAAAGCGTCGCGTACGGCCGGCGCCTCGGGGTTGTAAACGACATGGACCTGCGCGGGCGATAGTTGCGCGGCGGTCGCCAGCACGTGCGTCAGCATTGGTCGCCCGCCCACGGCGTGGAGCACCTTGGGCGTACGCGATTTCATACGGGTACCGTCACCGGCAGCCAGCACGATGATATGAAGTGGTCGGGTCATGAGAGCGCCTGCATTTCGAGCCGAAAGTATAGCCGCTCGCCCGCCCCGCCACTACGAACGCGGGCGCGCCGCGTAACCGTGCTATTCGGCGCCGGGCGCTTGCTGGTAGAGCCGGAACGCGGCCAGCGACTGTGCGTCGTCCAGGTCATGCGCCGCCTCGGGCCAGTCCTGGAAGGTCACGTGTGAGCGATACTGCAGCAGCAACTGGCGCGCCCCCTTGTCGCCTTCGAGACGGGCCAGGCGGGTAAACAGGGCGGCCGGGAAAATGGCCGGGGAACCGAACGCGCCCGGCCAGCGCGCGACCAGGATCTTTTGTGGGTCCTGGCGCCAGCGCGCCACGAAGGCCGCCAGCGGTTCGCGCTCAAGGCGGTACTGGTCGCAAAGCATGATCAGCACACCGCGCGCCGTGGCGGGCAGTTTGTCGACGGCCAGGGCAATGGATGTGCCCACGCCGTCATGCCAGTGGTCATTGTGAACCAGCTTGACCGCCAGTCCGTCCAGCGCCAGTTCCACTTCGGCGCGCTTGGCGCCGGTCACCACGCTGACCCGGTCCGTGGTGGCCAGCAGGTTTTCAGCCATGTAGCGGACCAGCGGGGTGCCGTGGAAATCGAGCAGCTGCTTCGGACGGCCAAGCCGGGATGAACGCCCCGCGGCCAGCAGGATGGCGTGCAGCTCAACCATGGCCCAGCGCCATGCCGTCACGGCCGTGCATGTGCGCGTGAATGGCGGCGACAATGGACAGCGCAACGGCGGCCGGCATTTCTGCCCCGATATCCAGCCCGGCCGGGCCATAGACCGTCATCGTGTTCTCGCCCAGCCGCTCCAGCAGCGTCGCCTTGCGTTTCGCCGGCCCCAGCAGCCCGACCCATGCAGGCGGGTGCGCCGACAGGCAGCGCAAATAGGCCAGGTCGTGTTCAACATGGTGCGACATGATGATGGCCGCATCGATGGTCTCCAGCTCTGCCTGGGCCAGGGTACCCGGGCGCTGTAGCCAGACATCAACGCCGGAGGCGAACCGGGCGGGGTCGGCGTAGGCGGCGCGGTGGTCCAGCACCAGGCAGCGCCAGCCGAGCGCGCGCACCTGCGCGGCCAGCGGCACGGCATCGGGGCCGGCGCCACAGACCAGCACCCGCGGGGGCGGTGAAATCGGTAACGCAAACACTGCCGGGGTGTCGTCGGTTCGGTGCTCACTGCCTGTCTCCAGCAGCGTCGACTGGCCGGCCGCCAGGCCTTCGGAGCCGGTCACGGCGATGCCATCGCCCTCAAGCTCGGCGCCTTCGCCGTCGGACAGGAACTGCAGCAGGCGGCAATCCTTACCCGCTGCGATCGCGTCGAACATCGAGCCCAGCACGTTCATGCCCTGGTCGTGGTTCAGGGGGTGCAACTGCAGCGACAGGTCGCCACCACAGCCCAGCCCCAGCCCCAGGACCAGGTCGGGATCATCATGCAGGTCGTAATTCACCCGGCGCGGCCGGTTGCTGGCGAAGACCTTCGCGGCGTGGCCGGCAAGATCGTCCTCCAGGCAGCTGCCGGAGACCAGGCCGGCCCGCGTGCCGTCCTCGGCAAACAGCATCATCGCGCCGGCCTTTCGGTAGGTTGACCCGGCCGTGGTCACGACGGTGGCCAGCACCAGTCGCGCATGGTCGCGCCGCTGGTGGAAAAAGTGTCCGAGTTCTTCCAGGCCAAGATACATGGCGTGTTCCGTGTGCTCAGTCCCGGGCAAAGGCGCCAAAGGATGGCTTGATGACATCACCCCTGACCGCAAATGTCGAGTCCAGCAGAAACGGAACGCCAATGCCGTCGAGCCCGCTATCCGGCTGACCGCCACGCGCCACGTGAATATGCAGGTGAGGTTCGCTGGTATTACCGCTGTTGCCCACGCGGGCGAGTTCGTCACCCACGCTGACGATATCCCCGGCAGCGACCAGCAGGCTGCCATTCTTCAGGTGCGCCAGCAGCACCTTGTAGTCCTCGCAACCCAGGACCAGGTGATTACCGGCCAGGTTGTGCCGGTCCGTCTGCCCCGGAAAAAGGTCGGGGTGACCGTCGACCGCGGCACGCACTTCGCCGTCACAGGGCGCGTACACGCGGTGATTGAAGATGTCGTAAGCCTCGGGGCCGGCCGTGCCCGACCAGCTGTTCCGCCGGCCGCCCCAGGGGTTCATGCTCATGAGGTCAACGGCAAAATCCTGCGGCCGGATACGGTAGTGGGCATTGACCAGCCGGCTGGCGCCGCCATGCCCGACAATGTAAAGCCCGTCGCGCAGGGGCATGGCCAGGCGAACGGGAGGCTGTGGTGAGCGATAGCCGGACAGGGCCTTCCAGTCGGCAAAACCGAATGCGCCGATCAACGCGACCAGGAACAACCCGCCAATCAGCGCCTGCGCCCGGGGTGGCGGCCCCGATGGATGGCTGCCAATTCGCGCCCAGCCCGACAACGCGGCCATGGCGAACGCGAACGGCAACAGCATTCGCAGGTAGATACTGGTCAGGTGCCACGGCAGGACCAGCCACATGAACAACAGCGCCAGCCCGTAACAGACCACACCCAGCAGGTAGGTCCAGAAGCCCGGGGCACGGCTGAGCGCAAGCGCCCCCAGCAGTACCGTGGGTACGAGAACTTCGATCAGGATGATGAACAGCATCGGACGACCGGGTCAGTCGATCAGTCGATCCAGCCCTGGTGCCGCGCCTGCCCCGCGACCATCAGCAGGTACACGGCGATGACGATAATCAACACCGGCAGCGCGACGCCCGCCGCGCCGTACACCTCGAGCGCCTTCGACATCACGAAGGCATGGAACATCTGCACCGCAACGGCTGCCAATGACACCGCGAAAACGGGCACGGCCAGGGCGCTGCGGATGATCAGCAAAAACGAACCAATGAAGCCACCAAAAACGGCAATGCCGTAGGCCCAGTCAACCCAGGGCGGGACATGCTCGAGCAATGCCCGTTGTGCCTCGGGCATTTCCATCAACATGGCGGGTGTAATCAGGAACGACTGGTAGAACCATGCCGCCACCCCCAAAAGGTTCCAGACCAGCGCCGCGATGGCCACCGCCTTGAACCAGCCTGGTACCTGAATCGGTTTCCTGGCCATTGTTTCCCCCTAATTGTTGTTCATGACCGGGTTCGTGGAAAAACCCAGCCCTGTAAGTTATCACGTAATTCAGGATTCAAAAAACTCAACACACCCGGTTTCGAGATCATATTCCGCACCGACGATCGCCACCCGGCCGCTGTTGACAGCGTCGGTGAGCACTTCCGAGCCGGCGACGAGCCCGTTGACCGATGCGTGCACGTTGGCGCGCACGGCTGCCGCGGCCAGTGCCTTGCCGTGCAACGCGGGCCGGGACGCGAGTACCGGCTCGATACCAGGGCGAACACGATCGACGATCGCGGCCAGGTTGGGTGAACGCATTGCCGAATCACGGCCCAGCTGTTCCAGGGTCGCGTCGATGGCACCACACAGGGTATGGCCAAGCACGACCACCAGGGCCGTGCCAAACATCTCGACCGCGAATTCCACGCTGCCCACCTGGGACGGCGCGACCACGTTGCCCGCCACGCGGATCACGAACAGGTCACCCAGGCCCTGGTCGAACACGATCTCCGCCGGCACGCGCGAGTCGGAACAACCCAGGATCACGGCGAATGGCGATTGTCCGGAAGCCGTCTCCAGGCGCCGGCCTTCTGACGCCAAATCGGAGACTCGCGGCTGGCCATCCACGAAACGCCGGTTGCCTTGCTTCAGCTTTTCCAATGCCGCCGCGGCGGCGCCTTCGATGTTCATAGCCATGAGCCGCTTTCCTCCGATCCAGGGGTTGAATGTACACTAGCGGCCTGCGCACAACGAGGCCTGCAGTGTGGAGCGGATCACCAATTTCCTGAGTCACGTGCTATTTCATTTCGGTGAGACACCGGTGACGGTGTCCCAGGCGCTGGCGGCGCCACTGGTCTTCCTGTTGGGATTGATCGTCACGCGCTGGGTGGTCGGCATCGTGACCGCACGGATGGAGAAGCATGGCCAGGACCCCAACCTGGTTCTGCTCGTCAAACGTCTCTTCTATATCGTCGTGTTCGCGATCCTGGGCATGACTGTGCTGAGCATGCTGCATATCCCGCTGACCGCGTTTGCCTTTGTGTCCGGCGCCGTGGCCATCGGCGTCGGATTCGGCGCCCAGAACATCATCAACAATTTCATCAGCGGCTGGATCCTGATGGGCGAGCGCCCCATCAGCATCGGCGACCTGGTCGAGATCAACGATACCCTGGGGGTCATCGAATCCATCAATATCCGATCGACCCGGGTCAAGCGCGTGGACGGGGTGCGCATTGTCATCCCAAACAGCCAGCTGCTGGAAAACCAGGTGGTGAACTGGACGCTGGAAGATCGCGAGGTCCGGACCATGGTCAGGGTCGGCGTGGCCTATGGCTCGCCGGTCCGCGACGTGGCAAGACTGATGGACCAGGCCGTGCGTGAGCAGGCCGATGTACTGAAAGAGCCGGAACCGACGGTCATTTTCGAGGACTTCGGTGACAGCGCCCTGGTATTCGACGCCTATTTCTTCACCCTGCTGCGGCCCGGCGGCGACCTGCGCCGGTTGCGCAGCGAAATACGTTTCCGCATCGATGAACTGTTCGCCGAGAACGACATCGTCATCGCCTTCCCGCAGCGCGATGTGCATATCGACGGATCGATCCGGCTGGAGCGTTAGCCGGCCACGGAGCGCGCCTTCAAAACCAGCGTTTTCTCAGGAAGACAAATAGCTGGATGGCCAGCACCAGCACCAGCAGGCCGGTGAAGATCCAGAACCCGAACGGGTTGTCCGCCATGGGTATGCCACCCACGTTGATGCCCAGCAGGCCGGTGAGGAAACCCATCGGCAGGAACAGCGCCGCCACCACGGACAGCACGTACATCCGCTGGTTCATCTGGTCGGACAGGCGACTGACCAGTTCTTCCTGCACCACCGAGGCACGCTCCCTTACGGCGTCCAGGTCTTCCACCAGGCGGACCAGGCGGTCGGTAATCTCTCGCAACCGGACACGATCCAGGTCGGAAAAGAACGCCGGCGGCTCCAGCTGCATCCGTGTCAGGGCTTCGCGCTGCGGCGCCAGGTAGCGCCTTAACGCGATCGCCTCGCGGCGGAGCTCGGACAGGTCGGCCCGGATGGTCGGGTCGGGCTTTTCCATGATCGATGCTTCGAGCAGCGCGACACGGTCCTCCAGGTCGTCGATCACGTCGCCCATGCGCTCGGTCAGGCGGTTGGTGATGCGCAGCACCAGGTCGGGCGTGCCGGTGACCGGCACGTCCGTCATCGACTTGACCGCGTCCTGGACCGACAGCAACTGACGCCGCCGCGTGCTGATCAGGCGATGTTCATCCACCCACATGCGGATCGAGACCATGTCTTCGGGGTCGGCCCCGGGGTTCAGGTTGACGCCGCGCAGCGTCACCAGGATGCCTTCGCCGGTGCTGCTGGCACGTGGCCGGGTTTCGCCAGCGAGCAGGGCTTCGGGCACCAGGTGCGGCAAACGGGCACGCTTGCCCAGCCACTCTCGCGCGTCGGTCGCATCGAGCTGAAAATGCGCCCACAAGACACCCTGTTCCGGCGTCCAGGCGCGCACGCCATCGAAATCCAGTGACTCGACGTCACCGCCCGGTTTCAACACGAAGGCGTGAATCAGTCCGTTTTCCATGGTGTTTCTCCTTTCGTGTCAGGGCCGCGTGGTCGGCGCCCAGCCGCTGGGCGCGAACAGGATCAGGCCGGCCAGGATGGCGAACATGATGACCCAGCCGATCATCGCACGCCGGGTGCCACGACGGGCGCGGTCTTTTTCCCACCAGGTCCGTGGACGCACGTCCTGGATGTAGAACGTCGCCATCGCCGACAGGTTGATACAGGTCACGTTGGCCAGGCAAAGGGTCAGCGCCCCGGTCGCGGGCACGCCGAAGCCGGAGCCGGCCAGCAACCCGGCCGTCACCAGGGGTGGCAGCAGCGCCACCGCGACCATGACGCCGACCACCACGGCCGGCACACCGGTGGTGAACGCCAGTGCGCCCGCAGCGCCGGCACTCAGGCCCAGCAGGATATCGCCGGGGCCCGGGTTGCTACGCGCCAACAGGGCCGGCGTCGATGGGTCAACATCGACGAAGAACCCGATCACCAACGCGACCAGGGCGGCGATGCCGACGCCCGCGGCAATGGCGCTGAGCGACGTCTTGACCAGCCCCTTGTCACCCAGTGCGACCGCCAGCGACAGCGCCACGTTGGGGCCGAGCAGCGGCGCGATGACCATGGCGCCGATGACGATGGCGACATCATCACGTAGCAGGCCGACGGCGGCGACCACGGTAGACAGCGCCACCATGACGATATAGACAATATTCGGCCGGGCCGCCCGGCAGAGATCGTCGTACAGTTCTTCGCGGGATACGCGCAACCGTGAGGGGCGCACCGCTTTCGGGCCCTCGGTTTCGTCGGCCGCGGCCGTTTCGCCACCCTCCGCTTCGGCCGGCGGGTCGTCCTCCGGCGGCAATGGCGGCGATGTCGCCTCGACACTGAGCAGGTTAACGCGGAAGCCGTCGAAACCGCCAAACTCCTTCGCCAGCCGGTCGGACACGGCCTCCGCGTCGGTGGCGTCCACCAGCACGCGAACCAGCGAGCCCGGGTCGGCGGGGCCAAAACGGGTGCACTGGACGACAGGCAGGCCATCGAGCAATGCCGGGAAAGCGTCCAGTGCCTCGTTGGGCACCGTCGCTTCCAGCATTCTCAGGCCCATCGTCCGCCCCTACCGGCCCGGCTGGGCGAGGTCGATGATGAAGGCGTACTCCTCGGCGATTTCCTCGTAGCGCCGATAGCGCCCAGAGGAGCCACCATGACCGGCCTCCATGTTGGTTCGGAACAGCAGGCGGTTGTCGTCGGTGCGACGGTCGCGCAGTCGCGCCACCCACTTGGCCGGCTCGAAGTACTGCACTTGCGAGTCATGCAGCCCGGTGACCACCATCAGGTTGGGATAGTCCTGCTCGCCGACGTTGTCGTACGGCGAATACGTCAACATGTACTCGTAGGCCTCCGGCTCGTTGGGGTTGCCCCACTCGTCGTACTCGCCCGTGGTCAGCGGGATGCTGTCGTCAAGCATGGTCGTGACGACATCAACAAACGGTACCGCGGCCACCACGCCGTGATAGAGCGAAGGCGCCTGGTTGATCACCGCACCCATCAGCAACCCACCCGCGCTTCCACCCATGGCGTAGGTGCGCTCCGGGTCGATCACGTCGCCGGCCTGCAGGCCACGGGTGACATCGATGAAGTCGTTGAAGGTGTTGCGCTTGTTCATCAGCTTGCCCTGCTCGTACCAGCTGCGGCCCATCTCCTGGCCGCCGCGGATATGGGCGATGGCGTAGACAAAACCACGATCGAGCAGGCTGACCACGGCGTTGCGGAACCACGGGTCCATGGACGCCCCGTAGGAACCGTAACCGTAGACCAGGGCCGGCGCGCTGCCGTCCAGCGGGGTATCGCGGTGCCAGGCCAGCGACACTGGCACACGGGTGCCATCCCTGGCGGTGATGAACCGCCGCCCCGTGCGGTACTGGCTGCTGTCGTAGCCAGGCACGCGCTGGGCCTTGAGCAGCGTGGTTTCGCCGCTGGCCAGGTCTACTTCCCAGGTCTGGTCCGGGGTGACCAGGCTGGAATAGCCATAGCGCAGCACCCGCGTATGCGTGGACACGTTGTAGCCCGGCCACATCACGTAATTGTCTTCTTCGGCGGAAAGGTAGCGGTCAACCGTGCCGTCATGGGACAGCACGCGCACCTGGCGCAGCCCATCCATGCGCTCACCGACGACCAGCCAATCATCGAAAGCCTGGATGCTCTCCACCAGGGCGTCGTCGCGACCGGGAATGACCGCCTCCCAGGCATCGGGGTTGATCGAGTTCTCCAGCGTGGTCCGGAACACGGCGAAGTTGGTGGCGCCATGGTTGCTCTTGACCCAGAAATGCTCGCCGGCGTGGTCAATGCCGTACTCGTGGCCCTTCTCCCGTGGCAGGAACACCTGGAAGCGTCCGCCGGGCTCACGCGCGTCGAGTAGCTGGTACTCGGTGGTATCGGTCGCCGAATGGACCAGCACGATCCAGTCGCCCGAACGGCTCCGGTACAGCGCGTTGTAGAACGTGTTGTCGGTTTCCTCGTAGACCAGCTCGTCATCGTCCGGGGAGGTACCCAGCTCGTGCCGCATGACGCGGTAGGCGAGCAGCGTCTCCGGGTGCTTGTCGAGGTAGAACAGGAAGCGCCCGTCCGCGGACCAGGCCAGCGACGACGAGGCGTTTTCGATGACCTCGGGCAGGTACTCGCCGGCCTGGGTATCGAGAATACGGACCTCGTTGATGCGCCGGCCCATGGTGTCCTCGGCAATGGCCACGTAGCGGTGGTCATCGCTGACCTCGGCATTGGACAGGTCGTAGAAGCCATGGCCCTCGGCACGGGCGTTGCCGTCGACCAGCACCTCTTCCGGCGCCTGCATGGTGCCCTCGCGGCGCGCGAAAACGGCGTAGTCATGGCCCGGGACATAACGCTCGTAGTACCAGTAGCCGCCGTCCAGGTAAGGCACGCTGGACTCGTCCGGATCCAGCCGCCCGGTCATTTCCTCGTACAGGGCCTCCTGCAGCGGCTTCGTGTGCGCCATTTCCTGCTCGAACCAGGCGTTCTCCTTTTCCAGGTAGGCGAGCATTTCGGGGTCGGCGCGATCGTCGTCGCGCAGCCAGTAAAAATCATCGACGCGGGTATCGCCGTGAATGGTCAGTTCCTGGGGTCGTTTCTCAGCCATGGGCTCGGGTATTCCAGATGGTGTCTCGACGGCAGGCGTAGCGCGATTGGTCGTTTCTGCCGGTACGTTCGTGTCGTTACTGCAACCGGCCAGCGTGGCCAGGCCGGCCAGCAGGACGGCCAGTTTGATGCGTTTCATGGGCCACCGCCCTCGCAGTGATAGGTTGCAGAAATGGTATCACCAACCGGCACGGCCACCGCGACGCTTCAGGTGTCGATTCGCAGCCGCAGCGCCAGCGAGCCGAAGCTGGGGTTACCCACCTGCTCTTCATAAGTCTTGGTGCGCCAGGTCTGGGCGTAGCTGAACTCCAGCATGCGCCAGCGCACGCCGAACCCCAGGAACGAGTCGGCGATCCAGGTTTCCCGGGTGTTGCCGGTCTCGAAGTCACTGAACAGCGGGCCGTCCAGCGTGGCGTCAAAGAACACGCCGCCCGCGTAAGCGCCGAAAATGGCATAGGCCGACCAGTTTGAGCCGCTGGGCTTGCCGGAGCCGAAGTACTGGTTGGAATAGGCGGTGGCCGACAGACGCGGGTCGGAAAAATCTGCCGGCAGGTTGAAGCCCGCGCGGAAAAACCCACCCGCTCCGGCCAGGGTCTGGAACGTGCCCAGCCGGGCCACCCATTCACCAAACCCGTCGACGCTGAAGCCCTTGCGGCCGGGCTCCATCAGCGGTACACGGCGCTTCTGGGAGTACGCCAGGTCGAAAGTGAACTCGTTCGGAATCTGGTCATCCCAGCCCTGGAACTCCGGAATATCTCGGATATCGTGGATAAAGTCCTGGGTCTTCTCCGCCAGCGAGCGCGGCCCGGTGGTGCCGAAGATCAGCTCGACCGAGTTCAGCGCGCTTTCGTCCTTGGCGTGGACAGAAAACCCCACGCCCAGCCAACCGGCGTAACGCCGCTGGCCGGGCGGCTGGGTGGGCGAGTCCGGGTCGTCCGGCGTGAACATCAGCTGGGTCACCGAGAAGCCGTAGTTGACGGCGATATCACCGTTCTCGATATTCTCCGGGTCGAAGCCGGAGAGCCGGGCCATCCAGTCCTTCGACGGCAAGGCGCCCGCCAGCTTCTCCAGCCCCTCGCGCCCGGGCAACACGCCGAACAGCGGCTTGTCATCGCTGATCCACGACAGGCGCGCGCCGTTGGTGTAGTCCTTGTCCTCACCGGCGAACAGGTCGTTGTCCAGGTAGAAGGTCAGGTAGCCGCCACCGCCGAATTCGTCGAGGCCGGCATCGGCCTGATCGTCTGCCACGGGATCGTCCTGCGCGAAGGCCAGTAACGGTACCAGCGCCAATAGTGCGACCAGGCGGCGAACCCTGCGCCAGCGGTTCAATGGGTGTGTTGAAAGCATGCCGTATCCTAACGTGCGCGTCGTCGCCGCGTCAGCGGGCGGTATACTCCCCGCACCGAATAACGGGGAGTCCATGATGAATGAATTCTACGTCGGTTCCGAGGTCGGCCGCCTGCGCAAGGTGCTGGTGCACCGCCCCGGCCTGGAGCTCAAGCGACTGACACCGGACAACCACGCCAGCCTGCTCTACGACGACATCATCTGGGTCAAGCGCGCGCAGCAGGAGCACGACGCTTTCGTCGACGTGCTGCGCGGCGAGGGCGTGGAGGTGTTCTACCTGGTCGACCTGCTGCGCGAAGCGCTGGAGGCATCACCGGAAGCCTGCAACCGCGCCATCGACAGCGTCGTCGACGAAATGACCGTCGGCCAGGGCCTTGTCAACGACCTGCGCGCGCTGTGCGCGGAGGCCATGCCCTCGCAACTCGCCCTGATCCTGACTGGTGGCCTGACCCGCGAGGAACTCGACGGCCTGGGCATGGGGCGGCGCTCACTGGCGCACCGCATGCTCGCGCCGATGGACTTCGTCATTCCACCGCTGCCCAATTCGCTGTTCACCCGCGATGCGTCATGCTGGCTCTATGGCGGCGTCACCCTGAACCCGATGTACTACCACGCGCGCCGCCGCGAAACCCTGAACATGGAGCTGATCTACCGCTTCCACCCGATGTTCGCCGACGCCGGATTCCAGTTCTGGTACCCCCAGGACGAGGTCAAGCGGCTGGACGAGGACTTCGGCCGCGCCTCGATTGAGGGCGGCGACGCGATGCCCATTGGCAACGGCACCGTGCTGATCGGCGTCAGCGAACGGACCACGGCGCCGATGGCCGAGCAGGTGGCAAGGGCCCTGTTCGACGCCGGCAGCGCCGAGCGCGTGATCGCCTGCCAGATGACCCGCGACCGCGCCCACATGCACCTGGACACCGTCTTCACGCTACTGGACCGCGACGCGGTCACGGTCTACCCGGGCGTGGTCGACGCCATCCGCGCCTTCAGCCTGCGACCCGGGGACGCGCCGGGCACCATCGACATCCACAAGGAACCCTCCTTCCTGGATGCGGTGGCCGATGCACTGGACGTCAGCAAGCTGCGCGTGGTGCCCACCGGTGGCGACCACTTCCAGTCCGTGCGCGAGCAATGGGACGACGGCAACAACGTAGTGGCCATCGAACCGGGCAAGGTCGTGGCCTACGCCAAGAACGAATTCACCAACGCCCGCATCCGCGACGCCGGCATCGAGGTGCTCGAGATTGACGGCTCTGAACTGGGCCGCGGGCGTGGCGGCGGGCACTGCATGACCTGCCCGTTGCTGCGTGACGGGTGACGGGTGACGGGTGACGGGTGACGGGTGACGGGTGACGGGTGACGGGTGACGCGGAAAGGCTACTTTGGACCGAGTTGGTTGCCCAGGGCGACGACCAGGGGCTTCATGAAAAAACGGTCTTCCGGCTCGATGTCGGTGCGGCAGCCGTGGCGGGCCAGCGTGGCGCGGACCACGGGGCCGATTGACGCCACGCAGACGCGTTCCAGGCCGCGGCGCAGGGTGTCCGTGATGGCGAGCTTTTCGGCAACGTCGAACAGGCGGTCGACCTGGGCCTGGCTGGTGAAGACGATGGCGTCCAGGCTGCCGGCCGCCATCTCGTTGACCAACTCACGGATACCGTCTTCCGAGGCCTGCCCGGCATAGCGGTAGGGCGCCACGTAGCTCACCCGCGCGCCCCGCTGGTCCAGGTATTGCGACAGCGGCGGGTTCGGGTCATCGCCGTATAGCTGGACCGCGACACGCACGCCATCCAGGTCCAGTGATTCCAGTGTTTCGATCACCCCGCCGGTGGTCGGCTGGGTGGCGAAGTGCTCTGGCACCAGGCCCAGCGTTCTCAGCACCCTGGCCGGCTTGGGGCCCCGCGAAACCACCTTTGTATTCGACAGCGCCAGGACAAACGCATCCCGGTCGAGACCATGCCGGTCTACGGCATCGAGCAAACGGCGCAGGCCTTCGCCCGTCAGCAGGATGAACCAGTCCGGCGGCTCGGCGATGAATGCCCGCAACCACTCAATCACCGGCGCCGGATCCGGTGCATCGACGATGCTGACCAGTGGACAACGGTGAACATTGGCGCCGCGACGCAGGAAAAGATTTTCCAGAACGTCGAGTTCGCGTGACTCCGGCACGGCGATGACGCGACCGGCCAGTGATGGGGTCACGCGATATCGCCCACGGTGGCGGCCGGCCGGGACAGGTGCGGCGGAAACACCGCGGGATCGGCATGACTATCGCCCTCGAACCAGCCCAGGTCGCGACGCAGGTTGACGACGCTGCCAATGATGATCAACGTGGGCAAAGAGCGGTCCACCGTCGCCGCGGCCTCCGCCATGCCGTGGACCGACGTCCGCAGCACGCGCTGCGCGTCCGTGGTGCCGGCCTGAACCAGGGCCACCGGCAGGGTGGGCGCGACACCGTGCGCCAGCAGCTTCTCGCGGATCAATGCCGCGTTGCCGGCACCCATGTAGAACACCTGGGTCTGGCGCGGATTGCGCATCGCCGCCCAGTCCAGGTCGAGCTCGCCATCACGCGCGTGCCCGGTCCAGAAGCTCACGCCTTGCGCGTGATCGCGATGGGTGAGCGGAATGCCGGCGTAGGCCGCACAGCCGTTGGCGGCAGAGACGCCCGGGACGACCTCGAAATCGAGACCCGCCTCGACCAGGGCCTCCAGTTCTTCGCCACCGCGCCCGAACACGAACGGGTCACCGCCCTTCAGGCGCACAACGCGCTGGCCCGCGGCCACGTAGCGGACGAGCATCTGGCTGATGTGTTCCTGCGGCATCACGTGGTCGCCGGAACGCTTGCCGACATAGACCATCTCGGCCTCGCGCCGACACATGTCCAGCACGCCCAGGGGCACCAGCCTGTCGAACAGCACGACATCGGCCTGCTGCAACAATCGTTGCGCTTTCAGGGTGAGCAGCTCCGGGTCGCCGGGGCCGGCACCGACCAGCCAGGCTCGCCCGCGCGCCTTGGTTTTTGCTGCGTCTCCCGCCTGTTCGTCAGCCAGCAGTCGCTCCGCCTCGGCGCGCACGGCTCGCGTGTGACCCGCCGCGGCGGCATCCGGCGCGGGGCCGCTGAGCAAACGCTCCCAGAACCGGCGCCGGCTGCGCGTGTCAGGCAGGCGGCTGTGAATGTCGGCGCGCATCTGCCCCAGCGTGTCGGCAATGCGACCCAGCCGCGCGGGCAACGCTTTTTCGACCAGGCCCTTGACGTAGCGCGCCAGTACCGGTGAACGGCCACCGGTGGAAATCGCGACGACGGCGGGCGAACGATCGACGATCGCGGGCAGGATAAAGCTGCACAGCGCCGGCTGGTCGGCGACATTGACTGGCAGGTGCCGAGCCCGCGCGGCCCGGTAGACCTCGCGGTTGACGGCGGCATTGGCCGTGGCGGCGATGGCCAGTTCACAGCCATCCAGGTCGTTCTCAACGAAGGCGCGCTCATGCAGCGACCACCCGCCCGCCGCAGCAGCAGTCTTCGCGGCATCACAGAATTCGGGCGCCACCATGACGATCCGGGCGCCTGACTTCGCCACCAGCTCCGCCTTGCGCGTGGCGATCACGCCGCCACCCACGACCAGCGCCTGGCGCCCATCCAGTTTCATGAAAATCGGCAGGTATTCCATGGTCATCACTCTCCGGCCGCCATCTTCAATGGCAGCTCATCGTCTTCATCCAGCACCTGGCGTAATTCCGGCAGGCAAGCGCCGCAGTTGCTGCCGGCCCTGACCATCGCACCGATGGCGGCGGTGCTGGCCGCACCGGCCTCCAGCGCGCGGTCGATATCGCCGCTGCCGGCACCGAAGCAGGCACAAATGGCATCACCCTCGCCCGTGGGTGCGTCCAGCGCCGGCGGCATGCCGGCCAGGATGGCGCGGCGCGAAGCCGCGCCCAGTGGCGCCTCGGCGAACAGGCCAGCGAGCCAGTGCACATCGCGCACCCGCGGCTGCCGGCCCAGCAGCACCAGGCCGGCGAGCCGCTCATCGACCAGGCCGGCCAGCACCAGGGATTCATCACCGCCAAACGACAGCACCGAATCGCAACCAACGAGCCGGGACCGGGCCCATTCGACCCAGTCGTCGCGCTCGTCAGAAAAACCCAGGAATCGCGCCTCGCAATGGTCCAGCCGGGCATGAGCCCAGTAATCGGCACCATGCGGCGGCGCGGTGTCCGCACGATCATGCGCAAGCAGTTCCAGCCCGTGCCGAGCCACGGCGAGCGGCTCGACGGACACCGCCTGGGCCTTCAACTCCGGCTGCCCGGAGTGTGGATCGAGCGCGCCGGCGAACAAGCTGCCAGCCAGCGCGGATGACGCGTAAGGACCTGACCAGTGCATCGGCATGAAGGCCTGCCCCTGGCCCACGGATGACGACAGCTTCAGGCGCAGGTCCGCCTGCCCTTCGCAGCTGCGCACGCGGACCAGCGAATCGGCCACCAGCCGCAGGCGGCGCGCGTCAGCGCGGTGCAGGTACAGGCAGGGTTCCGGCGCGTGCCGGTTCAGGCGTGGTGCTCGCGCCGTCCGGGTCATGGTGTGCCACTGGTCGCGCAGGCGGCCGCTGTTCAGCATCAGCGGACGGGTTGTGTCTGTTGCCGCCCGCGTGCCAGCACTGTTCACGGCGACCAGGCGGGCACGCCCGCCGGGCCGGCGAAACTGCCCGTCGGCGAAGATGTCGACCGGCCGCGCCGCTGGCGGACCACCCTCGGGAAACGGCCAGCAGACCGGCTCCAGGGCGTCATATCCGTCATCGCCGAGCGCGGCCAGCGCGCCGATATCAAAATCCCGGGCGCCGTTATTTTCAAAGGCTGACAGTGCCGCGTGCTCGCGGAAGATGGCCGCGCTGCCGGCCCAGTCGAAGGACGGGCCAAACCCCATCCGCCGCGCCACGCCGGCGATGGCCTGCCAATCAGGGCGGGCCTGGCCGGGCGCCGGCAGGAACGCGCGCTGACGGCTGATGCGGCGCTCCGAATTGGTCACCGTGCCGTCCTTCTCACCCCAGGCCAGGGCCGGCAGAAGGACGTCAGCAAAGGCGGCGGTATCGGTGTCCGGCACGACTTCGGACACCACCAGGAACTCACATTGAGCCAGTGCTTCGCGCACCCGCTGGCTCCTGGGCAGGCTCACGGCCGGGTTGGTGCCCATGACCCAGAGCGCCTTGATCTCGCCGCGGCCCACCGCTTCGAACAGGTCCACGGCTTTCAGGCCCGGCGCACCAGCAACCGCCCCGAAACCCCAGAAACGGCGCACGCGGTCAACGTTGTCGGCTTCGAAATCCATGTGCGCCGCCAGCTGGTTGGCCAGCCCGCCCACTTCGCGCCCGCCCATGGCGTTGGGCTGGCCGGTGATCGAGAACGGCCCGCAGCCTTTACGGCCGATGCGCCCGCTGGCCAGGTGCACGTTGATGATGGCGTTGACCTTGTCCGTGCCCACGCTGGACTGGTTCACGCCCTGGGAGAACACGGTCACCACGCGATCGCTGTCCGCGAACAACCGGTAGAACGACGCCAGGTCCGCCGCCGATACGCCGCAACGGCCCGCGCGCTCAGCCAGGTCGAGCGGGCCCGCGGCCGCCAGCGCGTCGTCCAGCCCTTCGGTGTGGGCGTCGACATAAGGCTGGTCGATGCTATCGTGCTCGGCCAGCCAGGCCAGCAATCCATTGAACACGGTGGTATCGCTGCCGGGGCTCACCGCCAGGTGCAGGTCAGCCTCGGCCGCGGTGGCCGTGCGGCGCGGGTCCAGCACCACCAGCATGGGGCCGGCGCCGTCTTCACGCGACGCCTGCAACCGCTGGTACAGCACCGGGTGACACCAGGCCAGGTTTGAGCCCACCAACACCACCAGGTCGGCGGCCTCGACGTCGTCGTAGCCGCAGGGCACGGTGTCCTCGCCGAAAGCGCGCTTGTGGCCGGCCACCGCGGACGCCATGCACAGGCGGGAGTTGGTATCGATGTTGGCGCTGGCCAACGCGCCCTTCATGAACTTGTTGGCGGCGTAGTAATCCTCGGTCAGCAACTGGCCGGACACGTACATGGCGACGCTGCCCGGGCCATGCTCGGCACGGACAGCCGCAAACCGTTCCGCCACGCGGTCAAGCGCGGTGCCCCAGTCGCTCTCCACGCCGTC
This sequence comes from Marinihelvus fidelis, assembly GCF_008725655.1. Classification (NCBI taxonomy): domain Bacteria; kingdom Pseudomonadati; phylum Pseudomonadota; class Gammaproteobacteria; order Chromatiales; family Wenzhouxiangellaceae; genus Marinihelvus; species Marinihelvus fidelis. Next base: position 54,303 of record NZ_VYXP01000011.1, read on the forward strand.
GACCACCGGGGCCAGCAGGCGGTTGTCCAGCGCCACGGTCGCGCCCAGCTGGCTGCCCTTGGCGCACAGGCGGCCGCCGTTGGCGGGGTGCGCCGGGTCGCCCGTGACCTGGACCGCGTCGCCGAAGCGCGATACGCGCAGGCCACAGCCCACCCCGCAATAGGGGCAGGTGGTGGCGGTTTCGGTGTTGCCCGCGGTCATGACGGACCCGTCAGCCAGCCGCCACGCCAACCCGCACGCGGCCATCGACCACGTCCACGGGGAAGCTGCCGACATTCACGGCCTCGTCCTCCACGCAGCCGCCGTCTTCCAGGCGAAAATGCTGCTTGAACAGGGGCGACGCCACGACGACGCGGCCACCCAGGTCACCCACAATGCCCCGCGACAGCACCGGCGCGTGGCTGAACGGGTCGTGGTTGCCAATCGCGTACACCCGGTCGTCGCGCAGCCGGAACAGCGCCACCTGGGTCTCGCCCAGCAGCGCGGCCACGCCCGTGCCCGCCAGGATGTCATCCACGGCACAGACCTCGTGCCACTCAACGCCGTCTGCCACGACGGCCCTGCTCACGGCTTCACTGCTCATGCGCTCACCTCCACGAGGGGAATGGACTGGACAACCTGCTCATCGGCATCGGCCGGACGACGCTGTCCACGCTCGCGCGTGAAACGTAACGACGGGTCGGTGCGGTCAGAGTTGACGAAGCTGCGGAAGCGCCTGAGCCTTTCCGGGTCTTCAACGGTGCGCTTCCACTCGCACTCGTAGGTATCGACCACGTCGCGCATTTCCGACTCCAACTGCGCGGCGATCCCGAGTGAATCCTCGAGAACCACCTCGCGCAGGTAGTCCAGTCCTCCCTCCAGGTTCTCCAACCAGACAGAGGTTCGTTGCAGGCGGTCACCGGTGCGGATGTAGAACATCAGGAACCGGTCGATCGCCTGGATCAGGGCGTCATTATCCAGGCCGGTCGCGAACAGGTCCGCGTGGCGAGGGCGCATGCCGCCGTTGCCGCACACGTACAGGTTCCAGCCGTTCTCGGTGGCGATGACGCCGACGTCCTTGCTCTGCGCCTCGGCGCACTCGCGGGTGCAGCCGGACACCGCGAACTTCAGCTTGTGCGGCGCGCGCAGGCCCTTGTAGCGGTTCTCGATGCGAAGCGACATGCCAACACTGTCGAGCAGGCCGTATCGGCACCAGGTGCTGCCGACGCAGGATTTCACCGTGCGCACCGACTTGCCGTAGGCCTGGCCGGTCTCGAAACCGGCGTCGATGAGTTCGCGCCAGATCTCCGGCAGCTGCTCCACGGTGGCGCCGAACAGGTCGATGCGCTGGCCGCCGGTGATCTTGGTATAGAGGTCGTACTTCTTCGCCACTTCACCCAGCACGATGAGTTTTTCCGGCGTGATCTCGCCGCCCGGCACGCGCGGCACCACCGAATAGGTGCCGTTCTTCTGCATGTTGGCCAGGTAGTAGTCGTTGGTGTCCTGCAGCTGCGCGGTGTCGTCGCCCAGCACGTAGGCGTTCCAGCACGACGCCAGTATCGAGCCCACGGTGGGCTTGCAGACGTCGCAGCCCAGGCCCTTTCCATGCTTTTCCAGCACGCTTTCGAAGGTCTGGTGCTCCTCCACCCGCACCAGGTGGTAGAGCTCCTGGCGGGTGTAGGGGAAGTGCTCGCACAGGCTCCTGTCGACGGCCACACCGCGCGATTCCAGCTCCATGTTCAGGATCTGCGTGACCAGTTGGGTGCAACCGCCGCACCCGGTGGTGGCCTTGGTGCAGGCCTTCAGGTCACCCAGCGTGGTGGCGCCGTCATCCACGGCGTTGCAGATACCGCCCTTGCTGACGTTGTGGCAGGAGCATACCTGCGCCGTATCGGGCAGCGCACCCGCGGACAGGCCACCGGCCTCACCATCCACGCCGGAGATCAGCAGCCCCTCGGGCTGGTCTGGCAAGGGCATGTCGTTGATACAGTACTGCAGCCAGTTGCTGTAGGGCTCGGTATCGCCCACCAGCACGGCACCCAGCAACCGGTTGCCCTCGGCATTGACGACGATACGGCGGTAGATGCCGGCGGGGCCGTCGGTGAACGCGTAGGTCTGCGCGCCGGCGGTGCGGCCCAGCGAGTCGCCGATGCTGGCCACGTCCACACCCAGCAGTTTCAGCTTGGTGCTCATGTCGGCACCGGCGAAGGTCCTGGGCTCGTCGGCCAGCGCACCGGCGGCCACGCGGGCCATCTCGTAGCCGGGCGCCACCAGGCCAAAGACGCGGCCGTTCCAGGCCGCGCACTCGCCGATGGCGTAGATGGCCGGGTCGCTGGTGCGGCACTGGTCGTCGACGGCGAAACCGCCGCGCTCACCGCGCTCCAGGCCGCAGGCCTCGCACAGCTCGTCACGCGGGCGGATACCGGTGGAGACCACCACCAGGTCGGTTTCCAGGTGACCGCCATCGGCAAACTCCAGCCTGAGCCGGTGATCATCGCCGTCGACGATGGCGCGGGTGTTGCTGTTGGTACGCACCTTCACGCCCAGGTCGCCGATCTTCGATTCCAGCATGCGGCCGCCGTCGCCGTCGAGCTGCACTTCCATCAGCGTCGACGCGAACTGGATGACGTGAGCATCCAGGCCCAGGTTCTTCAGCGCGTTGGCCGCTTCCAGGCCCAACAGGCCGCCGCCCAGCACGGCGCCGGATCGGGCCGCGCCGCCGGCGGCGATGATGGCGTCCAGGTCCTCGATGGTGCGGTAGACGAAGCACTCGGGGCGGTCGATGCCCTCGATGGGCGGCACGAACGCGTAGGAGCCGGTGGCCAGGACCAGGCGGTCGTAGTGCATGACCGAGCCGTCGCTGAGGGTGACGCGGCGGCCATCGCGGTCGATGGCGTCGACTTTTACACCCATGCACGTGGTGATGTCGTTGTCGGCGAACCATTCCATTGTGGTCAGCGACAGGCCCTCGGCGCCGACGCCGGAGAAGTACTCGCTCAGGCGCACGCGGTCGTAGGCCGGGCGCGGCTCCTCGCCGATAACAGTGATGTCGTAGCGCTCGCCCAGGCCGGCCTCGACGGCGGCCTCCAGGAAATGCTGGCCGACCATGCCATTACCTGCGACCAGCAGTGTTTTCTTGTCACTCATGTCTCGTTCCTCCGTACCGGTTCAGAAGGCCGCGCCAATCCAGGCCCAGAACTTGTCGGTGTCAACGCGGCCACCGGCCGTGGGGCCGGCATCAAAGCGCGCGTACTTCAGGCCGGCCGTGAAGTGGTCGGCAAACTTGCGGGTGTAGACCAGGTCCAGTTCGCTGCCGAAATCACTGACCGCGGCGCTGGACTGATCGGCCTCGAAGTCGTGCCAGGCCACCGTCCAGCCACCACCCAGCAGCTTGCCGCTGAGGCTGGCGTACAGGTCGCGCAGGCCCTCGGCCGGGGTCGACAGGAACTGGTCCGACCAGCCGTTGAACTTGTGCAGCGTGGCCAGCGGCGTGGAAAAGCCGTAGACGCCGTTGTCGGAGCCCAGTACCTCGTAGCCGGCTTTGACCGTCAGTGTTTCGAATGCCGCACCGGCCTCGAAGAACAGGTAGTCCGCGTCCACCGACACCGGACCGTCATCGGCCGACTGCGTGGCCCAGGAGGCGGCGTACAGGAAGCCGAAGCCATCCAGCTGTCGCTTGCCGTTAAAGCGCAGGCCCCAGGTATCCGGGCCATCCGCGCTCACGTCGTCGTTCTCCAGCAGGTAACCGAAACCGGTGAGCGTGCCCACCGAGGTCTTCCAGCTGGCGTTCAGCAGGTGATCCGACGAATCGATGTCCTGGTCTTTGGCGAAGATGCGATTGCGCTTGTCCAGATAGGCGTACAGCAGCGTTACCTTCTCTGCCGGCGACCACTTCACCTGCGCGGCGTCGAAGGTCTGGCGGTCCTGGCGCCAGCCCACCGAGCCGACGAAGCGCTGGTCATCCAGGTTGATGACCTGGCGGCCGGCGCGGACGCTGAACTCACCGCTGGCGTACTGCAGCCAGGCCTGGTCGACTTCCGTCGTCTCCGGGTCGGCAATCACCGAGTACTCGCCCGGCTTGTAACCCGTCTGCGGCACCGAGTAATCACTGACCCCGAACACCGGGCGGCTGTCATGGAACGCGGCGCCGGCGGAGAACCCGTGCCAGGCACCGGTCTGCCAGCCCAGGATGGAGCGCAGCGTCAGCGCCGTCGCGTCTTTCAGCGCGTTGTCCTGCTCGACGGTTTCCAGGCGCAGGTTGAAGTCGGCAATGAGCTTGCCACCGGTAACGGCCTCGCCCAGTGTGGAGGATTCTTCAGCCAGTGCCGGCACCGCGGTTGCGAGCGCCAGCGCGATTGTGAATGTGCAGGTCCTGTTCATCACGCCACCTTCGATTCGCGGGCGTCGGCCTTCGCCGTCTCGCCCTTGCCGCGCTCGATCGCCTCGACCTTGCGCTGTTTCTCATACAGGAATCGCAGCACCTCGGAACGGCAGTGCACGTAGGTGGGGTCCTCCACCAGGGCCATGCGTTCGCGCGGGCGCGGCAACGGGATATCCAGGATCTCGCCCACCGTGGCGGCCGGGCCATTGGTCATCATGACGATGCGATCCGACAGCAGCACCGCCTCGTCGACGTCATGGGTGACCATGATCACGGTGTTGTTGAGCTCCGCCGTGATCTCCATCATCGAGTCCTGCAGGCTGGAGCGGGTGAGCGCGTCCAGCGCGCCGAACGGCTCGTCCAGCAGCAGGATGTCGGGCTGCATGGACAGTGCCCGGGCAATGCCGACGCGCTGCTTCATGCCACCGGATATCTCCGACGGCCGCTTGTGCATGGCGTGGTCCATGTGCACCAGTCGCAGGTTGTGTTCGATCCAGTCCTTCTGCTCGGCCTTCGACCTGGTCTTGCCGAATACTTGTCTCACCGCCAGTTCCACGTTCTGGTAGGCGGTCAGCCACGGCAGCAGCGAATGGTTCTGGAACACCATGGCGCGCTCGGGACCCGGGCGGGTGACTTCACGGCCATTCAGGATGACCCCGCCGCGAGCGGTCTCGGTCAGGCCGGCTACCGCGTTCAGCACCGTGGACTTGCCACAGCCGGAGTGACCGATGATCGAAATGTACTCACCACGATTGATCTGCAGGTCGACGTCCTTCAGGGCCTGGAACGCGCCCTTGGGGGTGGGGAACACCACGTCAATGTGGCTGATATCAAGAATCATGTCGTTGTTGGGTTCCATGGCGTTGCGCCCTCCTCGCGGCGCCGGCTGGCGGTCAGCGGGCCGCACTGTTGCGATCCCAGGAAACAAAGCGCTGGATGGTCAGCATGCCGCGATCCAGCAAAAAGCCGATAAAGCCGATGACGATGGCCGCGGTCAGGATCCGACCCAGCGAATCGGAGCTGCCGTTCTGGAACTCGTCCCAGACGAATTTGCCCAGGCCAGGATTCTGCGCCAGCATCTCGGCGGCGATCAGCACCATCCAGGCGATGCCAATGGACAGTCGCATACCGGTAAAAATAGCCGGCACCGCGGCGGGCAGCACGATCCTGCGCACATGGGTCAGCGGCGGCAGGCTCAGTACCCGGCTGACATTCACCAGGTCCTGGCTGATCGAGGCCACGCCCACGGCGGTGTTGATCAGCATCGGCCACAGGCAGCACAAGGTGACCGTGATCATCGAGTTCAGGAACGACTTCGGCACCACCGGGTCGGCGCTCACGTACAACGCGCTGACCACCATCGTCACCATCGGCAGCCAGGCTAGCGGCGAGATCGGTTTCAACACCTGGATCACCGGGTTGACCGCCGTGTACAGCGTCTCGGACAGGCCGATGGCGATGCCGAATGGAATGGCGATGACCGCGGCCAGCGCGAACCCGCACATCACCGTCACCAGGCTGGTGCGGATCTGGTCGAAGAAGGTTTCCTTGCCGGTGTAGGGGCGGATCTTTGCCTCGTAGGTAGGGTCCAGGGCCAGCCGTTCGGCGTTGCGCTCTTCCTGGCGCTGGTAGAACGCCTCGGCTTTCTCACGCTCGGCGCGATGCTCGCTGACCAGCGAGCCGAATTGCTGCGCCACCGTGGCCGGGCCCGGAAACTGCCCCAGCGAGGTGTCGATGTTGCGCGCGGCCATCGACCAGGCGCCCAGGAACAGGACGATACCCAGCAGGGGCACGACCACGTTCTTCACACCGATGCCCAGCAGTCGCCGCACGGGAGCCGGCAGCGCGGCCAGGCCGGTGGATTGATGCAATGTCACGGTTTTGTTCATGTCCTTGGTCTCCGGTTACAACCGGTCCCCGGTTTTCAGGCCGATGGGAAAGCTGTCGATATAGGCGTTCGGGCGCGTACCGTCGTATTCGATGCCGTCGATGAACTCCGACTGCGGGGCGCGGTAGCCATCTTCGGTGGAAAAATCAGGAAAGTCGGCGGCGTCGGCCAGGCCTTCGGCCACCAGCGACTTTGCCGCGACGGCGTACAGGTCCGGGCGGTAGACCTTCTCGGCCACCTCGCGGTACCAGCTGTCCGGCTGGTCGGCGTCGATCTGCCCCCAGCGGCGCATCTGCGTCAGGTACCAAACGGCGTCCGAGTAGTACGGGTAGGTGGCGAAGTAGCGGAAAAACACGTTGAAGTCCGGTACCTCGCGGCGGTCGCCCTTCTCATATTCGAACGTGCCGGTCATCGAGTTGGCGATGACCTCGGCGTCCGCGCCCACGTACTGCGACTGCGACAGGATCTGCACCGCTTCGGGCCGGTTAGCGTTGGCGTTGGCGTCCAGCCACATGGCAGCGCGGATCAACGCACGGGTCAGGCGAATGGTGGTGTTGGGGTACTTCTCGGCGAATTCGGCGGTGATGCCGAAGACCTTCTCCGGGTTGTTCTTCCAGATCTCGTAGTCGGTGATGACCGGCACGCCGATGCCCTTGAACACGGCCTGCTGGTTCCACGGCTCACCCACGCAGTAGCCGTAGATGGTGCCGGCCTCCAGGGTGGCGGGCATCTGCGGCGGGGGGGTCACCGACAGCAGCGCCTCGGCCTCGAGCTGGCCGGAAATATCGCCTTTGTGAGGCGCGTAGAAGCCCGGGTGCACGCCACCGGCCGCCAGCCAGTAGCGCAGTTCGTAGTTGTGCGTGGACACCGGAAAGACCATGCCCATGTTGAACGGCTTGCCCTCTGCGCGGTACTGGTCGATCACCGGCTTCAGGGCCGAGGCGCTGATGGGGTGCGCGGGCCGGCCGTCGGCCTGCTTCGGCACATGCGGTTTCATGGCGTCCCAGACGGCGTTCGACACGGTGATGCCGTTGCCATTCAGGTCCATGGAAAACGGCGTGATGATATGCGCCTGGGTGCCAAAGCCGATGGTCGCCGCCAGCGGCTGGCCGGCGAGCATGTGGGCGCCGTCCAGGCGGCCGTCGATGACGCCGTCCAGCAAAACCTTCCAGTTGGCCTGCGCCTCGATCGTGACGTACAGCCCCTCGTCCTCGAAATAGCCCTTTTCGTAGGCAATGGCGATGGGCGCCATGTCGGTCAGCTTGATAAAGCCGAAGGTGAGTTCTTCCTTTTCGGGCCAGCCGAGTTCAGCGGCGGCCACGGGTGCCGTCAACGCGACTGTCAATGCGGCGGCGCCACAGACGACCCGAACCATGAATACGTGGATTGCTTCCATCATTCTCTCCATTTACGTTCACGGGCACTGGCCCGCTCAACGCTGGTCAACGAGATTGCCGGCGTGGCCCACAGCGGGCGGCAGCCGGAAGAAGCGTCTTTGCAGTTGGGGTCGCCATTGACCCCTGGAATGCGCCCTGGACCCCCAGGCCCGGAAGGCGGATTCACACCCTATTCAATGCCATATTTGTGCCAGAACAGGGAAAATCTATTGATGTCGTTATAAAACAATATCTTGTGAGCAACTCGCCTCTCACTTTGAACGGTGGCGATGGGAAGATTGGCACCATGACGACGCGTCAGGGTGGTGCGCCGTCACCAAAACCGTGCGCGCTAGGCGCCGTCATCCTGCAGCGCCATGTCCCTGGAACGCTGCCGTTTAAGGTACGCGCCCAGCCGTTCCGGCTCGAAAGTTTCGCCGTCGATAAACCGGTCCGGACCCAGCCGCAGGCCGGCGATCTCGTAGGCGCTGTCGTGATGGCCCTCGTCCTTGCATTCCAGCCGCGGCACTTCGAAGCCCAGGTCTTCCGCGGCCTGCCGGTAGACCCCTGGAAGGTATACCTCGCGGGCCACGGCGGGAATATCGATATCCGGCGCGACATGGCCCCAGCGAACCATCTGCGACAGGAACCACTGCGCGTGGGAGCACCACGGATAGTTCGCCGTGTAGCGGCTGAACACGTGGAAGCCGGGCACGGCGCGACGCGGCGCGTCCAGGGTGGGGGCGATTTCGCCGGCGAGCGAATGCCGTAGCACCGATGCCGGCAGGTCGACGTACTCCGGCCGCGCCAACAGGGCGACCAGTTCGTCCAGGTTGTCCGGATCCTCGATCCAGCGGCCCGCTTCCAGCAGCGCCATCAGCATGTTGTGATGCGCGGCCTGGTTCGACTGCAGCCAGTCCTGGCGCACGGCCAGGGTCTTTTCCGGCATGTTGTTATGCACGTCGAAGCTGGTCAGCATAATGCGGCCCACACCTTCCTGCTGCGCCCGGTGGTTCCAGGGCTCGCCCACGCAGCAGCCATCGACCAGCCCGCTGGACAGCGCTTCCACCATGCGCGGCGGCGGGATGACCACGAGCCGGACGTCATGGTCGGGATGAATGCCGCTGGCGGCCAGGAAGTAGCGCAGTGCGTACGCGTGGGTCGCGGTCAGGTACACGCTGGCGAAGCACAGACGTCGCTTGCCCAGTGTCCGGCGCTTCTCCACCAGCGACTTCAGCGCGCGACCGACGGCGGCCGGCGCGGCGCCCGGTTGCAGCCCGGACGACTGGCGCAGGTCGTTGACCAGGCTCTCGGAGAACGTGATGGCATTGCCGTTCAGGCTGAGCACGAAGGCCGTCACCATCGGGATGGGCGCATGGGTCACACCCAGTGACAGCGACAGCGGCATCGTGGCCAGCATCTGCGCGCCGTCGATGGCGCGGGTCTGCATCTTGTCACGGACGCTGGCCCACGAGGCTTCACGCGACAGCGTGACGTCCAGGCCGTGGCGGCGGAAGAACCCGAGCTCGCGCGCCACCACCAGGGGCGCGGCATCGGTCAGCGGAAGATAGGCAAGACGGAGTTTCATCGCCGGGTCACCCGCTACGGCGTCGTGAAGACGCTTCCGGCAGGGCTTTCAGCATGGCGATGATGTTGTCCGCCGCCTGGCTGATGGAAATTCGCTGGTTCATGGCCATCTGCTGCAGGGCGCGATGGGCATCCTGCTCGGTCAGGCCCTGGTGTGACACCAGCAGCGACTTGGCCTTGTCGACCAGCTTGCGGCTTTTCAACGCCATTTGCGCCTCGCGTAATTCGTCCCGCATGGTGCGGAACTGGTCGAAACGCAGCGAGGCCTCGTCCAGCACCCGCTGCAGGTCGTTCGGGTCGATGTCCTCGGTCACATAGGCGCTGACGCCGGCATCGATGGCCCGGGCGATGGACTCGCGATCACTCGCCCCGGCGTACATCACCACCGGGCAGGGGCGCCGGTGCATCAGGAAGCGGACATCCTCGATCGTGTCCCGGTCCGGGGACTGCATGTCGGCCAGCACGACATCGGGCGCGAGCAGGTCCAGCCGCTCCAGGATGTCGAGCGATGACGTCAGCACCGCGATCACCTCGTGGCCCTGTTCCGTCAGCGCTCGCCGCAGCAGTTCGGCGCGCAATTCCATGTGATCAACGAGTATGACCCGAAGCATTGCCGTCGTTTTGGCCCTGGTTCTGTTGCCCGGCGTGCCGGGCTTGTTGGTGTTATGCCAGGGTAAATAAAGCAAGATGCGGGCCAAGCCGAAACCGAGCCGTCGTCGCCTTTTCGGCCGGGCGCTCCACCGACGCGCGCACCAACTCGGGGCATTGACCGCGCCGAATGTACTGGCTTGACGCGACCATTGGTCTTATTGATAATGATTATCATTATCGTAAATAGCGATGACCCACGGGAGCGACTACACGAGATGACCGCCACCCTCGCCAACCACCACAAGATGCGCTGCCTGCGAACCCGCAACGGCTGCCTGTTCCTGCGCTGGAGCCTGGATGATCTCCGCGACGTCCTCGAGCAGTTCCCCCTGAACGCCGCCGATTTCGAGCTGGAACAGGCCGACACCCGGCGCCTGCTTCGCGACCTGTTCATGCTCTCGGCGCAGGAGAGCCTGGAAGCACGCCGGCGCCGGACCGTCGGCAGGCTGGCTCGCGCCCTGCTCGCCCGGTACCAGCAGGCACGGCAACACTACCCCGCACAGGAGCCGTCATGACCGCAGCGGACACTGACTCGCAAGACCTATCGACCGACCACGAGCCACTCGACCAGATGCAGGCGCAGTTGTTCGCGCTGATGCACCGCTACTCGCAGGCGCCGTGCTGCGGCCTGGCGCTGGCCGTCGCCGGCCAGCTGGTGAAGCTTCTGGAGCACCCGCTGATTACGTTATTCCCGGAACTGCACAGGCAATGCGCGGCTCAGCTGAACGGCTGGCGCGCACGGGGCAGCTTTGCGGAACGCTGCGGCTCGACGCCGCGATCGATTCACTGATCGGCGATCAGCGGCTGGACAAACGCTTCCAGCCGTTGCTCAAGGTAGTCATGAAAAGGGTTGTAACGCAGGCGGGCCAGCAGGTCGGCCGGCACCTGCAGGGCGCCACGTTCACCTTTCACGGCCAGGCCGCCCATCCGCAGCCCGTCAGACGCATCATCGCCGTAGACCGGGTCGTCCGGCGGGAACGGGACGGCAACATGGGAAAGGGAATAGATGTTGTCAGGCCACACCAGCCCCAACGGGCTCCGGGTGGTTTGCGACTGGCCGGCGGACCGGGTGACCGCCTCGACCTCGCGCATCGCGCCATCTGGCCCCTTGCGGTTAGTCACCAGGGTGACGCTGAAGTCACGGACGGCATCCGGGCTGAACAGTTGAGCCAGGTGATCACCCTGCGGTGTCAGGAAACCCTCGACACGGGTTTCCCGGTTGGTATCGAACAGGACAAGCTCGCTGCGCTCATCGTGAACCCGGTCATACAGCCGGTGCAGCGACGGCCCGGGTGGGACAGTGTCGTCGACCACCGATTGCAGTGTCAGCACCGGCGGCAGGGCGTCCAGCCGGCCATCCTCGTAAAAGCGCGCCAGTCGCCGTTCGACGTGGTCGAGCAGGACCTCGATCTCGTAACCAGCGCGTACCGGAAACGAGTTGTACTTCACCGGGTCGAACTCCGGCACCACGCTGTTCCAGGCCAGCCCCTCCAGCCCCGGCAAACGGGCCAGTGTTTCCATGGCCGCACCCAGGCGCGCGAATCGTGTCACCGCCAGGGCCGGTGACAGGAACACCATGCGGTCGGGCAGGACATAGTCCGGAGCGTCCGGGTGCTCGATCGCCGACAGCGCGTGGTCCATGGCGAGAGCAGCGCCATTTGAGTAACCCACCATGATGACGGGCGCGTCCTCGCCCAGTGATTCGCGAAGATGCCGCGCCGACAATGCCGTGACCTTGTGCCAGTGTTGCCAGCGGGCGTCGTTCAGGGCGCCGGGGAACAATCCGTGGCCGGGCAGGCGCGGCGCCACCACGTGAAAGCCCAGGTCATGAAGCCGCAGAGCGACGGCGCGCAGGCTGTAAGGGGAATCGGAAAGGCCATGAAGCAACACCGCCCCACCCACGGGGCGCGGTGGCACCAGTTCCACGGTGTGATTCCAGTCAGGTGTGAACTGCCGGTCGTAGGTGGGGCTGGCCGGGTCAAAGCGTGACAGCGCCGGCCAGTGTTCAACTGCCTCGGCAAGCATTTCACCGGACCGGGTAATCAGTTTCTCTTCACACTCCTGCCAGGCGCTGAACGTAGAGACCTGGCCGCCCACGCAGGTGCGTTGAAGCTTTCCCAGCCGTAACGAGTGCCAGGGCGACAACTCGACCCGACTGAGCCCGGCCAACTCGGTCACCAGCAACGCGATCACGCCCCCGAAGAGGAAGATGGCGGTGTAGGCGAGACCGGTTTTCGTGCGTGCGGAGGTCACGGGGTCAGAGTGGGGTCAGAGTTGAACCTGAGTCAAGACTCGGGTTCAACTCTGACCCC
>NZ_VYXP01000012.1 GCF_008725655.1 Marinihelvus fidelis
CCGACCCCAGACGCCCACCAGTCCTCGGCAACACACAACACCCCAAAACCCCCACACCTCACCCACCCGGGAACACTCCCTCACAAACGAAAGCCGGTTTTCTCGTAGCCAATCCGGTGGCTACAGCGTGTTTGTGAGCGCGGGCGTCGCCAGCCTGAACACCCTAAGAATGGGTGCCCGAGTGTGGGGTGGGGGCTTTAAGGTGCGCCGAGCGGGGGTGGGGCGGGTGGGGTCGATTCGCCAGGGATGGCGAATCGAGCGCCGACGGGCCAGGATGGCCCGCCGGCGCGACCCCTCACGCCCCGCCCACGCGAGGGCAGCCAAAGGCCGCCCCGCCAGCCCCCTGCCACCAACACCCCACCCCACACCCGCGACATGCCTTCAGTCCGTGTAGTCGAACACCGTGACCACCTTGTCGACGCCGCCGATGTTGCGGACGATCTCGGTGACGGCCTTTGCCTCGTCACGGCTGATGTCGCCCATCAGGTAGACCGTGCCGGCGGAGGTAATGACCTTGACCCGGTCCATGTCGAAGCCAGGCAGGCTGTCGTCGGTCATCAGGCGGGTGCTGACCTTGGCGGTCAGCCAGCTGTTGTTGGTGCGGGTGCCGATGTCAGCGCGCTCGGCAACGACAATCTCGTTGACCACGCGTTCGACGTTGAACACGCCGGCGGCCAGCGTTTCCGCTTTCGTGCGTTTGGCAGCCGTGTCAGTTTCGCCCATCAGCAGCACGGTGCGGTTGTGCGACTCGACCTTGATATGGCTCTCCTGGCCGATATCCGGGGCGGCGTAGATGGCGTCGATGACCCGCATCTCGATGGTGTGGTCATCGACCACGGTGCCCATGCTGCGGTTGTGGGTGCACCCACCCAGCGCGATGACCAGGCCAATGGCGACCAGCGCGGCACGCAGGGTGGTGGAGTGTGGTTTCATTCGGATGGCTTGCAAGGGGATTCTCCCGAAACAGTTCAGTAGGCGTCGAAAGCGGCGCGGACCCAGTCAAAGCGCGGTGCGCGTGGCTCGCCGGTGATGGCGACCACGTCGAACCGGCAAGGCCCCGTCGCCAGTCGCGGTCGACGGCTGAGGAATATGCCCGCCGCGCGGACGATCTTCAAGCGCTTGGCGCGGGTGACGGACCCCAGTCCGCCGCCATGGCCATCACCGTGGCGGTAGCGGACCTCGACAAACACCGTGGCCTCGCCATCGCGCATCACCAGGTCGAGTTCGCCCAGCCGGCAGTGGAAGTTGCGCTCCAGGGTCTGCAGACCGCGATCGCGCAGGTATTGTTCCGCCCGCTGCTCCCACTCGGCGCCGCGGGGGTGGGGTTTCACCGCGCCTGGGTCAGCGCGGGCGTGGCCGCGGCCGGCCAGGCGGTCGGGCGACCGCGCTGGAAGTGTGCCCACACCGGCTCGCGGCCGATACGGCCATCCGGCCGCACCGTCAGCTGGCCGACGGTGCCCGGGTAACGAAACGCCGGGTCGCGCGCCATCAGGCCCAGCCAGGGCAGGACGTTCCAGGCATCGCGGCCCAGCGCGTACAGCGAGCCGTAGGTGCCGCCGCGCAGGCTTTGCAGGCTGGCCAGCTCACCGTCCTGCCATTGACCCAGCGACCACGCGGTGGTCGGGAAGGCAATACCGTCCAGGTCCTGGTCCTGGCCGGGGTCGATGCGACCGCTGAACACGCGGCTCATGGCGAACACCGGCACGCTGCCGGCATCAAAAAACTTGAGCTGCGGCTTCAGCTGCCGGCCCATGCGCGGCTCCACCGCCATGAAGAAGGCGTCGAAGTCATCACGACGGGTGGGCTCAAACTCCAGCGGCAGGTTCAGCTCGCCCTGCAGCTTCTGGCGCCGTTGTCGGCTGGCCTCGATGCGCAGCATGCGGGTCAGCTGGGCCGAGTGGTCGGCCTCGGTGCTGCTGAAGCGCTCGGTCTCGACCACCTGTCCGCCACCGGCCAGGAAGGCCTGGGTGAAGGCGGCCTCGGCGCGGTCCGACCAGCTGCCGTCCGACAGCATGACGATGACGCGGCGATACCCCAGGTCGAGCATGCGCCCGGCCACGGCGCGGGCCTCCTCGGACTGCGACAGGGTCAGGCCATAGAGGTTGTCACGGGCCACCGGCACTTCGACGCCGTCCTCGGCTTCCGGCCAGTTCAGCGCCAGGGTCGGCACGCTGCCCTGCGGCATCAGCAGGCTGACGGATTCGCGCCGCAGCGGCCCGATCACCCACTGGTACCCGCCGCTGACGGCGGCCTGGTAAGCGCCGGTTACGGATGCGGCAGTCTCGTCCACGGCCATGAAGGTCACCTCGGAGCGCCCGGGGCGTTCCATCCATGCCGACATGATGCCGTCACGAATGGCCGCGCCGGCGGCGCCCAGGCCGCCTTCTTCCGGCAGCAGCACGGCCACCCGCGAGGGCGGTGCGTAGGACTGCCCGAGCTGCCAGCAAAGATCCATGTAACCGGCCGCGTCCACGGGATGGCCGGGCTGACGTGCCTGCCAGGCCGCGGCCGCACCGGTGAGTTCCTGGCCGCTGACCAGGGTCTCGCGGATCGAAAGCGTCAATGCCGCCCAGGGTGCCAGGGCCGAACCCAGCCGGACCTCGTTCTGCAGCCGGTGCGTGGGCACCTGGTCCAGCGCGCGCAGCAGGGCCAGCTGGTCGGACGTGCGGTCCAGGCGCAGGCTGCCGATCTCCTGGCGGGCGTCGGCCAGCGCGCGGCTGGCCGGGTCGGTTTTCAGCGTGGCCAGCCGGGCGAGATCAGCCTCGTAGCGTGCGCGCAGCGAGGACGGCAACCCATCGGCGGCGGCGTCGAGGAAAAACTCGGCGGTCTGCACGTCACTGTCCAGCAGCGCCAGCTCGGCCCGGGTAAGCGCCGCGCGGGTGGCGTCGAAGCCGCTGTCCGGCAATGGCGAGGCGCGGTCGATGGCCGATCGCGCGTTGGCGCTGTCGCCATCCTTCAGCCAGGCCTCGGCGGCGTTCAGCCAGAACTCCGGCGCCTGGCCGGGGTGGGCAAGGGCAGCTTCTTCCCAGAGTCCTGCAGCCGTTCGCCAGTCACCCGCAGACTGTGCGGACCGGGCGGCCGACACGTCCGCCGCCGCCGGTGCCGTGGGCCGCTCGGGTGCGGCGCAGGCCGCCAGCAGCGCGGCCAGTACCAGGCCGGCCAGCGCCGGCGCGCGGCGTGCCGCGAAGGGTCGATGCGGGAGTTCAGTGTTCATCGGGCAGAATGATAACCTATGGCCCCCACCGGAAAAGTGTCCGTTCGGAGGCAATGTTCCGGCCCCCAGCATAGCACCGGGAGCAACCCTGTCATGGGACAAAACGGCCTTTATATCGTGGCAACACCGATCGGAAACCTGGAGGATATTTCCTACAGGGCCGCACGCCTGCTGGCCGAGGTGGACCTGGTCGCGGCCGAGGACACGCGCCGAACCGCGCAGCTGCTGCGGCACCTGGGTGTCGACACGCCAATGCGCGCCGTGCACGACCACAACGAGGCCCAGGTGGCCGATGGCCTGCTGGACCGCGTGGCCGCGGGCGACGCCATCGCCCTGGTCTCCGACGCTGGCACGCCGCTGATCAGCGACCCCGGCTTCCGCCTGGTGCGCGCGGCCCGCGAGCGCGGCCTGCCCGTGCACGTGGTTCCTGGCGCCAGCGCCGTCACCGCCGCGCTGTCAGTCTGCGGCCTGCCCACCGACCGCTTCACCTTCGAGGGCTTCCTGCCCGCAAAAGCCGGCGCCCGCGACAAGCACCTGGCCACGTTGGTGAACGAGCCGCGCACGATGGTGTTCTTCGAGTCCAGCCACCGCGTGCGGGACGGCCTGGCCGCGCTAACGGCTGCCTTCGGCCCCGACCGCCCCGCCGCGCTGTGCCGCGAACTCACCAAGACCTTCGAAACCGTCCTCGACGGCACCCTGGCCGACATCGCCGCCCAGGTTGAAGCCGACCCCGACCAGCGCAAGGGCGAATTCGTGCTGGTGGTCGCCGGTGCCCCCGAGACCCCCGACGCCGACCTGGCCCGTGGAATGGAACTCGCACGGGCCCTGGCCGAGCACCTCCCCGCCAGCCAGGCCGCCAAGGTCGCCGCCAACCTCACCGGCGCGCCTCGGAAGGCCCTCTTCAACGCCCTCGCTGATTAGCCGCCTGAAGACACGTCGCGGGCCCTTTGGGCCAACTCCAGGTCCGGGCTGATAGCGACCTGGCCTTCGGCTTCCCTCGCGTTGATGACCTTAGTGCGGTCGGGCTGGCGGGACTTCCTGTCCCGTCAGCCCTCAGTGCGCCATCCATGGCGCACTGACCGCAGTCGGCCAGCAACACTCGGCAGGTCTTAAATCATCCCGAACCCGAAGTTGGCCCAAAGGGCGTCGCAAACGTATCAATCAGGCGATTAATCAGCGAAAATAGTGGGTGGAGTCGGCCAGGCAACCGCGCCCGCGTGAGCGGGGGAGGAAAGTCCGGGCTCCACAGGGCAGGGTGCCAGGTAACGCCTGGGGGGCGCGAGCCTACGGAAAGTGCAACAGAAAGGATACCGCCCGGCGCTTCGGCGCCAGGTAAGGGTGAAATGGTGCGGTAAGAGCGCACCGCGCAGGTGGCAACACGCTGCGGCAAGGTAAACCCCACCCGGAGCAAGACCAAATAGGAAGGCAATGCCGCGGCCCGCGGTGCCTTCGGGTAGGTCGCTTCAGGCTGCCGGTGACGGCAGTCGCAGATGAATGGTTGCCCACGACAGAACCCGGCTTATCGGCCGACTCCAACTCATTCGCTCGCCGGGCGGGGTGTCTGCGCCCCGGCATTCCGGTCACTGGCCCTTCGGGCTTCCCTCGCGTTGACGGCCTTTGTGTGGTCGGGTTGACGGGGCTTCCTGCCCCGGCAACCCTCGCCGCGCCATCCCTGGCGCGGCGACCACAGTCGGCCGCCAACACTCGGCAGTGCCCAAGGAAAGCCGGGGCGCAGACACCCCGCCCGGCCCGCAAACGCGTTGCAGGCCGATCACCGGGCCCCCGAAGGAAGTTGTCAGCCTGTGGCCTGGCAGCCGGGTGGCGGGAAGGTGGCGAACCGGTGGCAACGATGCCGCAGGTGGATTTTGGGGGGAAAAGGGGCTGTTTCGGTTGTGTCAGAGCCTGCCGAGTGCTGGTGGTTTCTTCGGGGTTGGTCCGCCAGGGATGGCGGGCCAAGGGCTGACGGGGCAGGAAGCCCCGCCAGCCCGACCCCGATGAAACCACCAGCGCGAGGGAAGCCCAAAGGGCCAGGCGACCACAACCGAAACAGCCCCTTCTCCCCCCAAAACCCACCCCGCGACACGCCCCCACCCCCGGTTCGCCACCTTTCCGCCACCGAAAACACGCTTTGCCCCGTTAAGTTGCTGTCCTCCTTGACATTGATTGCTGACTTCCCTATCGTGCATTTATGTGGGAATATGTGGCAAGAAGTGACAAATAAGTGGGAATGAAGTGTACTTCGGTGAAACAGCCATCAACCTGGACGCCAAGGGTCGCATCGCGATTCCAACGCGATACCGGGACGACATTGCCGCCCAGGATGGCGGCCAGATGGTGCTCACCTATAGCGCATTCGATTCCGGCGTTTTGTGGCTTTCGCCCAGGGAACACTGGGAGTCCATGCGCGACCAGGTGATGAGCCTGAGTACTTTCGACGCCGCGCACCGCGGTCTGCAGCGTCGCCTGGTGGGTAGCGCCACACCGGTAGAGCCGGATGGCAGCTTCCGCATCCAGTTGCCGCAGACGCTGCGGCAGGTCGCGGGGCTCGAGAAAAAGGCGGTGCTGATGGGTATCGGCAAGCGCTTCGAGATCTGGAACGAGAACGTGCTCAACCAGCAACGCGCCGACGAAGAGCGCAGCCTGGCCGACACGGTCTCCGAGGAAATGAGGGGCCTGGTGCTTTAAGCGCCGGCCGGAAAGATAACGCCATAGGAGTGTCGACAACAGCCGATGAACGCTGACCAGCACAAACCCGTGCTGTTGGAGGAAGCGGTATCGGCCCTGGTAGTCCGGGACAACGGGACTTACGTCGATGGCACTTTTGGCAGAGGTGGACACAGTCGCCACGTATTAATGCGGCTGAATGAGCAGGGACGCTTACTTGCTTTGGATAAGGACCCACGGGCCATTGCCGTGGGAAACGAGTTGGCCGCCACGGATGGCCGGCTCAGCCTGATCCAGGGCAGTTTTGCGGAACTGGAACAATGGATCCAAGACTGGGGGGTCGACGACGGCCTGGACGGGATACTTCTCGACCTGGGTGTTTCTTCCCCGCAGTTGGATGACCCGGAGCGCGGTTTTTCCTTTATGGAGGACGGCCCTCTGGATATGCGGATGGACCCAACGCAGGGTGTATCGGCTGCCGAATGGCTTGCGGATGCACCGGAGCGGGACATTTCCCGCGTGATTTGGGAGTTCGGAGAGGAGCGCCATGCGCGCAGGATTGCCAGGAGTATCGTGATGGCACGGGAGCAGCAGCCGCTGACCCGAACATCACAGCTGGCACGGCTGGTCGAAGACACGATCGGTCGAAGAGAAAGAAAGCACCCGGCCACGCGATGCTTTCAGGCAATCCGGATTTATATCAATAACGAACTGGCAGACCTGGCCGAAGGCCTGGATGCCGCGATAAGGCAGTTGCGCCCGGGGGGGCGGCTGGTTGTCATCAGCTTCCACTCCCTTGAGGACCGCCTGGTCAAGCGGACAATGAAAGAAGCCGCACGACCAGGCCGAGTCCGCCGTGGGTTACCGGAACATCCGGACCTGGCGCCAACATTACGCCTTGTCGGTAAAGCTGTTCGTGCCTCCGAGAACGAAATCTCCGCTAATCCCAGGGCGCGCTCAGCGGTCATGCGGGTAGCGGAGAAGCTCGGGTGAATCGACTCGTCACGATACTGATCATTGTCCTCTTGGCTAACGTCGGCAGCGCGCTGGCGGTGGTCTACGCACGTCATGACAGCCGTGCCCTGGCCGTGCGCCTGGGCGACCTGGAAAAATCCCGCGACGAGGCGATGAAAGAGTGGAGCCGCCTGCAGCTCGAGCAGTCCTACCTGGCCGACGCCGGCAATGTTGAGGCCAAGGCCCGGCGCGAGCTGGGCATGATTGACCCCGAAGACCCGCAGATCCTGGTGATCCGCCAATGAGCCGGCCCGCCGACAAGGGCTTTGCCCCGGGTCGGGTGCTGGCGCTGCTGATTATCTTCGGTTGCATCTCAAGCGCGCTGGCCTTCCGTTCGGTCAACCTGCAGGTCATGGAATCCGACTTCCTGCAGGACCAGGGCGAGGCGCGCTACCTGCGCGATATCGAGCTGCCCACCACCCGTGGCGTGATCAGCGACCGCAACGGCGAGCCGCTGGCGGTGAGCACGCCGGTGGAATCCGTGTGGGTGAACCCGAAAGAACTGCTGCAGGCGGCCGACCGGCTGCCCGACCTGGCGCGTGTGCTGGGCGCCGACGCCGACGACCTGGAGCGCCGCCTGGGCCAGCGCGCCACCCGCGAATTCGTCTGGCTGCGCCGGCGCCTGAACCCGGAAGTGGCCAGGCAGGTGGAGGAGCTGTCCATTCCCGGCGTGGGACTGCAACGCGAATACCGGCGCTTCTACCCCACCGGCGAGGTGGCCGCGCACATGATCGGCTTCACCAATATCGACGATGTCGGCCAGGAAGGCCTGGAACTGGCGTACAACGACTGGCTGTCCGGCGAGCCGGGCTTAAAGCGGGTGATCCGCGACCGCAAGGGCCGCACCATCGAGGAAGTCGAGCTGCTGCGCGAGTCCGAGCCCGGCCAGGACCTGCGCCTGACCATCGACCGCCGGCTGCAATACCTGGCTTACCGCGAGCTCAAGCGCAGCGTGCTCGAGCATGCCGCGCGCTCGGGCAGCGTGGTCGTGCTGGACGTGCAGACCGGTGAAGTGCTGGCCATGGTCAACCTGCCGTCGTACAACCCCAACCAGCCGGGTTCCGGTGCCGAGGGGCTGCGCAACCGCGCCATCACCGACGTGTTCGAGCCGGGTTCGGTGATGAAGCCGTTCGCCATCATGTCGATGCTGGAAAATGGCCTGGTGCGCCCGGACACCCCGGTGGACACCAACCCGGGCTATGTCTACATGTCCGGCTACACCATCCGCGACCACCACAACTATGGCGTGCTGGATGTGACCGGCCTGCTGACCAAGTCCAGCAACGTGGGCGTCAGCAAGCTGGCGCTGCAGCTGGAGCCGGAGCGCATGTGGGATACCTACACCCGGGTTGGATTCGGCGAGGCCACCGGCACCGGCTTCCCCGGTGAGTCCGCCGGCGTGCTGCGCAACCACCGCCGCTGGCGGCCAGTGGAGCAGGCCACCATTTCCTACGGTTACGGCGTGTCCGTGACCTCGCTGCAGCTGGCCCAGGCTTTCGCCGTGATCGCCGACGAGGGCCGCCTGCGCCAGCCCACGCTGATTGCCGGTTCGGTGAACCCGCCGATGACGGTGACCGACCCGGAAATCGCCCGCCAGGTGGCGGCGATGCTGGAGACCGTGCCGGGCCCCGAGGGCACCGGCAAGCAGGCGCGGGTGCGCAACTACCGCGTCGCCGGCAAGACCGGCACCTCGCGCAAGGCCAGTGGCTCGGGCTACGCGGCCCGCTACGTGGCCAGCTTCGCCGGCTTCGCGCCGGCCAGTAATCCGCGCCTGGTCACCGTGGCCGTGATCAACGACCCGGGCGGCGATGCCTACTACGGCGGCGCCGTGGCCGCACCGCTGTTTTCCAATGTCATGGGCGGCGCGCTGCGCCTGCTGAACATCGCCCCCGATGACTACCAGACCACGCTGGTGAGCAATGCCGCGGGAGGTGCCCAGTGACCTACGGCATGAGCCTGCGTGTACTACTGGAAGGCTGGGTCGAGGACGTGCCCAACGTGGCCGTGGGCGGCATCTGCCTGGATTCACGCCGGGCGGAACCTGGCCAGGTGTTCGTGGCCGTCAAGGGCCTGACCGGCCATGGCCTGCAGCACGCCGGCGAGGCGGTGGCCAACGGTTGCGTGGCGGTCATCCACGACGGCCGCTACGACAACGGCGACATCGACGTGCCGATGGTCTGCTTCCCGGACATCGCCGTGAAGATGGGTGAGCTGGCCTCGCGATTCTGGGCCGCGCCGTCTGAGGAAATGACCGTGGCGGCCGTGACCGGCACCAACGGTAAGACCTCGGTCGCGCACTTCATCGCCCAGGCCTGGCAGCGCGTGCATGGCGAGGCCGGCCTGGTCGGCACGCTGGGCTACGGCCCGCTGGATAAGCTGGAGCCGGCCACGCGGACCACGCCGGACCCGTTCACCATCAACCGTGTGCTGGCGGGCTGCATCGACGCCGGCATCAACCATGTCGCCATGGAGGCGTCCTCGCATGCCCTGGAGCAGGGCCGCCTGGACACCATCCAGGTGGACGCCGCGGTGTTCACGAACCTCTCCCGTGACCACCTCGACTACCACGCCGACATGGAGGCCTACGCGGCCGCCAAGCAGCGCCTGTTCACCGATTTCGCGCCGCGCTTTTCCGTCATCAACCATGACGACATGACCGGCCGCGGCTGGATTCGAGAGCTGGCGCCCCGGCAGCAGGTGCTGTCCTACGGCCTGGCGCCCGGCGCCGAATTGCGTGGCACCATCCTGGGCCAGGACGCCGACGGCATGACCCTGGCGCTGGATGGCCCCTGGGGCCGCGGCGAGATCCGCACACCGCTGATGGGCGCCTTCAATGTCTCCAACCTGCTGGCCTCGGCCGGCGCGCTGGCGCTGCTGGACATGGGCTGGGGCGAGACCCTGCGCGAGCTCGAGCACATCCGCCCGGTACCGGGCCGGATGACCCGCTACGGCGGCCAGCCCGGCCAGCCGGTGGTGGTCATCGACTACGCGCACACGCCGGACGCCCTGGCCGCGGCGCTGGCCGCGGTGCGTGACCATCTCTCCGGTCGCCTGACCTGCGTGTTCGGCTGCGGTGGCAACCGCGACCGCGGCAAGCGCGCGCAGATGGGCCAGGTGGCCGAGGAACTGGCCGACCGGCTGGTGATCACCAGCGACAACCCGCGGTTCGAGTCGGTCAACTCCATCATCAACGACGTGCTGGGCGGCATGGAGCGGCCCGGTGACGTCACCGTCGAGCCGGACCGCATGCTGGCCATCCGCGACGCCATCGCCGCCGCCGGGCCCGGTGACATCGTGCTGGTGGCGGGCAAGGGCCACGAGAACTACCAGGAAGTGGCCGGCCAGCGCCTGCCGCACAGTGACATGGCCACCGTCAGCGCGCTGCTGGGGGTGGCGGCATGATCACGATGACCCTCCACGATGCCGCCCGCGCGCTGGGCATCGAGCCCACCGGCGCGATGGCCGAAACGACCTTTGAGGGCGTGGTCATCGACAGTCGCCAGGTGGCGCCTGGCATGCTGTTCGCGGCCATCCCGGGCGAGCGCGTGGATGGCCATGATTTCGTCGCCGCTGCGAAGGTCGCCGGCGCTTGCGCCGCCCTGGTCGAGCGTGACCCGGGCGAGCAAGCCGCCGGCTTGCCGCTGCTGCGTGTCGACAGCGTGCAGACCGCACTGGGCCAGTTGGCCTCGGCCTGGCGCGACACCGTTACCCCGAAAGTGGCCGCCATCACCGGCAGCAACGGCAAGACCACGACCAAGGAGATGCTGACCAGCATCCTGTCGCGGCAATCGCACGTGCTCGCCACCCGGGGCAATTTCAACAATGAACTGGGCCTGCCACTGACATTGTTCAGGCTGGCCCGTTCGCACCAGTTTGCCGTGCTGGAAATGGGCGCCGGCAAAGCCGGGGACATCCGCTACCTGGCCGGCATTGCGAAACCTGATGTGGGCGTTATCACCAACGTGGGCCCCGCGCATTTGCGGGGGTTTGGTGATGAAGAAGGCGTCGCCCGCGCCAAGGGCGAGATGTATGGCGCCCTGCCAGCGTCCGGTTTCGCTGTTCTAAACATCGATGAGCCTTGGGCGCCACTGTGGCGTGAGCTGAACACGGCCGGTCACACGCTCTGTTTTGGCCGCGACGCGGACGCGGCCGACATCACCGTCACCGGCGAGCCCGGTGGCCGGCGCATGGTGCGCACGCCGGCCGGCGAATTCCGGCTGAGCCTGCACCTGCCCGGCGAGCACAACGTCATGAACGCGCTGGCCGCCACCGCAATGGCGCTGGCGCTGGACATTCCGCTGGACACCATCCGCGAGGGCCTGGCGGCCACGCTGCCGGTGCCCGGGCGCCTGAACATGGTGGAGACCGAGTCCGGCTGGACCGTGCTGGACGATACCTACAACGCCAACCCGGCCTCGCTGTACGCAGCATTGCAGGTGCTGGCGGGGCAGGCCGGCGAGCCGTGGCTGGTGCTGGGCGACATGAAGGAGCTGGGCCGCAACAGCGACGCGCTGCATGCCGAAATGGGCGAAGCCGCGGCATCGCTGGGCGTGCGCCGGCTGTACGCGCTGGGCGGCCACGCGGCCCACGCCGCGCGCGGTTTTGGCGACGGCGGGCAGGCCTTCGACAGCCTGGAGGCGTTGCTGGAGGCCCTGCTGGCCGATCTGCACGCCGGCGTATCCGTACTGGTCAAGGGTTCGCGCGGCATGGCCATGGAGCGCGTGGTCGAGGCGGTGACGAGGAGAGCGGAATGCTGCTGAAATTTTTCGAATGGCTGGCGGGCTTCAACCCGGACTTCAGCGTCTTCGGCTACCTGACCCTGCGCGCCATCCTGGGGGCGCTGACGGCCCTGGCGCTGTCCCTGCTGCTGGGGCCGTCATTCATTCGCCGCCTGGTGAAAGGCCAGGTGGGCCAACCCATCCGCGAGCTGGGCCCGGAGTCACATTTCTCCAAGGCCGGCACCCCCACCATGGGCGGCGCGCTGATCCTGTTCGTGCTGGCGTTGTCCACGCTGTTGTGGTCGGACCTGTCGAACCGCTATGTCTGGCTGGTGCTGGGCGTGACCCTGGCCTTTGGCGTGATCGGCTGGATCGATGACTACCGCAAGCTGGTGCTGAAGGACTCGGCCGGCCTGGCGGCACGCTGGAAGTACCTGGGCCAGTCGATCATCGGCCTGACCGCCGCCATCTACCTGTACCAGACCGCCACCACGCCGGAAGAAACCGCGCTGATCCTGCCGTTCTTCAAGGACTTCGCGCTGCCGCTGGGCGTGGGCTACGTGGCGCTGACCTATTTCTACATCGTCGGGTTCTCCAATGCGGTGAACCTGACTGACGGCCTGGACGGGCTGGCGATCATGCCGTCGGTGCTGCTGGCGGTCGCGCTGGGCGTGCTGGCCTATGCCACCGGCAACACGGTGATCGCCGAGTACCTGGCCATTCCCTACGTGCAGGGCATGGGCGAGCTGGTGGTGTTCTGTGCCGCGCTGGCCGGTGCCGGGCTGGGTTTTCTGTGGTTCAACACCTACCCCGCGCAGGTGTTCATGGGCGATATCGGCGCACTGGCCGTGGGCGCCGCGCTGGGCCTGATCGCGGTGCTGGTGCGCCACGAGATCGTGTTCGCCTTCATGGCCGGCGTATTCGTCATCGAGACACTGTCGGTGATCATGCAGGTGGCCTCGTTCAAGCTCACCGGCAAGCGGATTTTCCGCATGGCGCCCATTCACCATCATTTTGAGCTGAAAGGCTGGCCGGAGCCGCGCGTGATTGTGCGCTTCTGGATCATCTCGGTGATCCTGGTGCTGGTCGGCCTGGCGACGCTGAAGATCCGCTGATGACGACGACCGCCTACAAGACCACCAGGAATGCGGGCCAGGCCCGTGGCCGCGGTGCGCCGGACATGCCGGTGGACCCGTGGCTGCTGGTGCCGGTGCTGCTGCTGGCGGCCATCGGCGTGGTCATGGTGGGCTCGGCCTCGGTGGCCATCGGCGAGACGCTGGGCGCGGGGCCGCATCACTACATGATGCGCCACGTCATCTACCTGCTGCTGGGGCTGGGCCTGGCGTCCAGTTTCCGCATCATTCCCATCGCCTTCCTCGAGCGCATCTGCGGACCGATGTTCCTGCTGGCCATGCTGGCACTGGCGCTGGTGTTCGTGCCCGGGCTGGGCCACAGCGTCAACGGCAGCTACCGCTGGGTGAAGCTGGGCTTCATGCAGTTCCAGGTGGTCGAGGCCGTCAAGCTGATGTTCATCATCTGGGTGGCCGGTTACCTGGTGCGCAAACAGGGCCAGGTGCGGGTGAGTTTTGTCGATACCCTGAAACCGCTGGTGCTGGCTGGTGTGCTCACCGGCATCCTGCTCTTGCAGCCCGACATGGGCAGCGCCGCGGTGATCACGGCCGTGGCGGGCGGCATGGTCTGGCTGGCGGGCGCCGCGTGGCGGTACATTGCCGCGCTGGGCGCGATGGCGCTGCCGGTGTTCGGCTTCGCCGCCATCGAGCCGTACCGCCTGCGCCGCATCGTCAGTTTCATGGACCCGTGGGCGGATCCGTACAACAGTGGCTTCCAGCTGACCCAGGCGCTGATCGCCGTGGGCCGCGGCGAGGTCTTCGGCGTTGGCCTGGGCGCCAGCGTGCAGAAGCTGTTCTACCTGCCCGAAGCGCATACCGACTTCATCTTCGCCGTGCTGGCCGAGGAATTCGGCTTCATGGGCGTGCTGCTGGTGCTGGCGTTGTTCATGCTGCTGATTACCCGCATCTTCATCATCGGCGTGATGGCACACCGTGCCGAAAAGCCGTTCGCCGGCTACCTGGCCTTCGGCATCGGCCTGTGGCTGGGCCTGCAGGCCATGGTCAGCATGGGTGTGAACCTGGGCGTGCTGCCCACCAAGGGCCTGACCCTGCCGCTGATCTCCTCGGGCGGTAGCTCGGTGCTGATGACCTGCCTGGCGCTGGGCGTGGTGTTCCGCATCCGCTACGAGCTCGACCGCGACAAGGTGGGCACCATCCCGTCACGGGTGGGGCCGAAGAGGATGGCGCTGTGAGCGGCGCCACCGTCCTGGTCATGGCCGGCGGCACCGGCGGCCACATCTTTCCCGGCCTGGCCGTGGCCGACGCGCTGACGCGCGCCGGCGCGAAAGTGCACTGGCTGGGCGCCGCCGGCGGCATGGAGTGTGAGCGCGTGCCGCAGCGCGGCTACGCCATCGATGGCATCCACGTGACCGGCCTGCGCGGCAAGGGCCTGGCCGGCTGGCTGAAACTGCCGTTCCGGCTGACCCGGGCGGTACGCGAGGCGCGCGCCGTGCTGCGCCGCGAACAGCCCGGCTGCGCGGTCAGCTTTGGCGGCTACGCGGCCGGCCCCGGCGGCCTGGCGGCAAGGCTGGGCGGTGTGCCGCTGGTGGTACACGAACAGAACCGTATTCCCGGCATGACCAACCGCACGCTGGCGAAGATGGCCAGCGTGGTGATGGAGGCCTTCCCGGGCACCTTCCCCGAATCCACCGGCGCCGTGGCCTGCGGCAACCCGGTGCGCGACGAACTGCTGGCGCTGCCGGCGCCGGCCGAACGCTGGGCCGGCCGCCAGGGCCCGGCGCGGCTGCTGGTTACCGGTGGCAGCCAGGGCGCGCGGGCACTGAACCGCGCGGTGCCCCAGGCACTGGCGTTGTGGCCGGCAGAGTCCCGCCCGCAGGTGCGCCACCAGGCCGGCCACCATGATGTCGAAGACACCCGCGCGCGCTATGCCGAGGCCGGCATCGACGCCCAGGTGACCCCGTTTATCGAGGACATGGCCGAGGCCTATGGCTGGGCCGACGCCGTGGCCTGCCGCTCCGGCGCGCTGACCGTGTCCGAACTGGCCGCCGTGGGCCTGGGCGCCGTGCTGGTGCCGTTTCCGCACGCCGTCGACGACCACCAGACCGCCAACGCCGCGGTGCTGGTGGATGCCGGCGCGGCCGTGCTCTGCCCCGAATCCTCGCTCGAGCCGCGGGTGTTGGCCGATGCGCTGCAAAACGTGCTGGCCGACCGCCAGGCCGCGCTGGCCATGGCCGAGAAGGCCCGCGCCGTGGCCGTCACCGACGCCGCCGAGCGCGTGGCCCGCGCCTGCCTGGAACAATGCCAGCCCCGGAGGGCCGCGTGAGCGTGCGCGCCGATATCACCCGCGGCACGCACCTGCAGCCGATGCGCCGCGTGCGCCGGGTGCACATGGTCGGCATCGGCGGCACCGGCATGTGCGGCATCGCCGAGGTGCTGGTGAACCTGGGCTTCGAGGTCAGCGGTTCCGACCTGGCCGACTCCGCCGCCACCCGCCACCTGCAAAAACTGGGCGTGACCCTGCACCGCGGCCATGACGCCGCCCACCTGGGCGATGCCGACGTGCTGGTGACCTCCAGTGCCGTGCCTGAAGACAACCCGGAAGTGGCGGCTGCCCGCACCGCGCGCGTGCCCGTGGTGCCGCGCGCGCAGATGCTGTCCGAGCTGATGCGCTTCCGCCGTGGCATTGCCATTGCCGGCACCCACGGCAAGACCACCACCACCAGCCTGACCGCCAGCCTGCTGGCCGAGGCCGGCGAGGACCCGACCTTCGTCATCGGTGGCGTGCTCAACGCCTGGGGCAGCAACGCGCGCCTGGGGCAGGGCGAGTACCTGGTGGCCGAGGCCGACGAGAGCGATGGCTCCTTCCTGCTGCTGCAGCCGGTGGTGGCGCTGGTGACCAACATCGACCGCGACCACCTGGAAACCTACGGCGGCCGTTTCGACCGCCTGCGCGAGGCCTTCGACGACTTCCTCCAGCGCCTGCCGTTCTACGGCGCCGCGGTGCTGTGCGCGGACGACCCCGAGGCCGCCGCGCTGGCCGCCCGCGCGCCGCGCGCCGTGGTCACCTACGGCCTGTCCGAGGGTGCCGACGTGCGCGCCGACAATGTCCGCCAGGACGGCCGGAAAATGATTTTCGACGCCTGGCTGCCGGGTGCCGGGGCGCCGTTCGAGGTGACCCTGAACCTGCCTGGCGTGCACAACGTGCGCAACGCGCTGGGTGCGCTGGCGATTGCCTGGGAGCTGGGCCTGGACGCGCGCGCCGCGGCCCGCTGTTTCGCCACTTTCGAGGGCGTCGGCCGGCGCTTCTCCGCGCTGGGCGATGTGCGCCTGGGCGGCCACCGCGTGCCGGTGGTCGAAGACTACGGCCATCACCCCACCGAGCTGGCGGCGACGCTGGCCGCGGCCCGCGGCGGCTGGCCCGACGCGCGCCTGGTGGTGGTGTTCCAGCCGCACCGTTACACCCGCACCCGCGACCTGTTCGACGACTTCAGCCGCGTGCTGGCCGAAGCCGATGTGCTGGTGCTGACCGAGATCTATGCCGCCGGCGAGCCGCCCATCGAGGGCGTCGACGCCGCCGCGCTGTGCCAGTCCATCCGCGCCCGTGGCAAGGTCGACCCGATCCTGGTGCCGGCGCTGGACCAGCTGGCCGCCACGCTGGACGACCTGGCCCGGCCGGGCGACCTGGTGCTGCTGCTGGGTGCCGGCTCCATGGACCAGGTGGCCAGCGACCTGCGCCGCCGCGCCGCCAACGACGCCAACGCCGGGGAGGACGCCGCGTGAGCGCGCTGGCCCCGCACAGAATCGACAGCGCCGCCGATTTCGGCCGCGTGGCCCTGCTGGTGGGCGGCGACAGCGCCGAGCGCGAGGTCTCGCTCAACGGCGGCAGGGCCGTGGCCGCCGGCCTGGCGCGCCAGGGCATCGACGTGACCACCTTCGACGGCGCCCCGGCGCTGTTCGCGGCCATTGCCGCGGGCACGGTCGACCGCGTCTTCAACCTGATGCACGGCCCGGGCGGCGAAGACGGCGCCATCCAGGGCGCACTGCAGCTGATGGGCGTGCCGGTCACCGGCACCGGCGTGCTGGGCTCGGCGCTGACCATGGACAAGCTGCGCTCCAAGTGGGTGTGGCAGCGCCTGGGCATCGACACCGCGCCGTTCCACGTACAGGGCCCGGGCGACATCGACGCCGACGCCATCGCCGCCTTCGACGGCGTGCTGTTCGTCAAGCCGGCCGGGCTGGGCTCCAGCATCGGCGTCTCGCGCGTGACCAACACGCAAGAACTGGCGCCGGCGGTGGAACTGGCGCGCCGCTACAGCGACACCGTCATCATCGAGCAGGGCATTACCGGTGGCGAGTACTTCGCCGGCGTGCTGGACGGCGTGGCGCTGCCGCTGATCCGCATCGAGACCCCGAACGCCTTCTACGATTACGACGCAAAGTACGAGTCCGACCAGACCCGCTACTTCTGCCCCTGTGGCCTGGCACCGGACGACGAGGCGCGGCTGCAGCAGGCCTCGCTGGCCGCCTACCGCGCCCTGGGTGGCGAGGGCTGGGGCCGCGTGGACTTCATCCTTGACGATGACGGCCGGCCCTGGTTCCTGGAGGCCAACACCGTGCCCGGCATGACCGACCACAGCCTGGTGCCGCAGGCCGCCGCGGTGCTGGGCATCGATTTCGACGACCTGGTGTGGCGGATACTGGAGACCAGCCTGTGAACGCCCAGGCCGAGCGCTACGACGACGACGGCCACGGCATCGGCATGCTGATGCTGGGCCTGCTGCTGCTGGGTGCCGCGGCAGGCATTTTCTGGGTCTATATCGGCATGACCACGCAGGACCGCTGGCCGATCCGCTGGCTGGACGTGACCGGCGGCTTCGAGCGCGTCAGTGCCGAGCAGGTGCGCACCCGCGTGGCGCCGATGATCGAAGGCAGCTACTTCACCGTCGACATGGCCCGGGCCGAGGCCTCGGTGGAGGCGCTGCCATGGGTGGCCGACGCCCTGGTCCGCAAGCGCTGGCCCGACGGCGTGGAAGTGCAGGTGACCGAGTTCGTGCCGGTGGCCCACTGGACCGGCGGCCAGCTGCTGGCCACCGATGGCCGGCCCTTCAGCGTACCCGGCGCCGACGGCATCCAGGGCCTGCCCTGGCTGGAAGGCCCGGAAGGCAGCCTGGAAGAGGTCATCGCCGCCTGGCAGGGCATGAACGAGCGGCTGCAGGCCGTGGGACTGGAGGCCACCCGGGTGAGCCTGGACCCGCGCGGGGCCTGGCGCCTGGAACTGAACAACGGCACCCACGTGGCGCTCGGGCGGGACGACCCGATGCCACGGCTGGATCGCCTGGTGGACGGCTGGGACGCGCTCGCGCGCGCCGGCCAGGGGACGCCGCGGGATATCGACCTGCGGTACGCCAACGGCTTCGCGGTCCGTTGGCCCGACATCGAGACCGGCGCCACGCAGGCGCTGGCGCATAACCGGTAGACAGGGAGACTCATGGCTAAGAAGCCGGACAAATCACTGGTGGTAGGGCTGGACATCGGTACCTCCAAGATCGTCGCCATCGTCGGCGAGATCCAGCCCGACGGCGTTGTCGAGGTGGTCGGCCTGGGCTCCTACCCCTCGCGCGGCCTGCGCCGCGGCGTGGTGGTGGACATGGCCAGCACGGAGCACGCCATCCAGCGCGCCGTGGAAGAGGCCGAGCTGATGGCGGGCTGCGAGATCCACTCGGTGTTCGGCGGCATCAGCGGCAACCACATCCGCAGCCAGAACTCCGACGGCACCGTGGCCATCAAGGACAAGGAGGTCAGCGAGAGCGACGTCGACCGCGTGCTGGAAGCCGCCCGCGCCATCCCGCTGTCCGCCGACCAGAAGATCCTGCACGTGCTGCCGCAGGAATACGTGCTCGACAACCAGGACGGCATCCGCCAGCCCATCGGCATGGCCGGCGTGCGCCTGGAAGCGCACGTGCACGTGGTCACCGCCGCGCTGGCGGCCACGCAGAACGTCGGCAAGTGCGTGTCGCGCTGCGGCCTGACCGTGGACGAGCTGATCATCACCCCGCTGGCTTCAAGCTACTCGGCGCTGTCCGAGGACGAGAAGGAACTGGGCGTGTGCATGATCGACATCGGCGCCGGCACCACTGACATGGCGGTGTTTATCGACGGCGCCATCCGCCATACGGCCTGCATCCCGATTGCCGGCGACCAGGTCACCAACGACATCGCGGTGGGCCTGCGCACGCCCACGCAGCATGCCGAAGACATCAAGATCAAGTACGCCTGCGCGCTGGAGCAGCTGGCCGGCCACGACGAGACGATCCAGGTGCCCAGCGTGGGTGACCGCTCGTCCAAGCGGCTGGCGCGGCAGACCCTGGCGCAGTGGGTGGAACCGCGCTACCGCGAGCTCTACAGCCTGGTCATGGCCGAGCTGCGGCGCAGCGGTTACGAAAACATGGTCCGTTCCGGTCTCGCCCTGACCGGCGGCGGCGCCATGATGGAAGGGGCGGTGGAACTGGCCGAAGAGGTCTTCCACATGCCCGTACGCCTGGCCACGCCGCAGTACGTGACCGGGCTTTCCAACGTGGTCAGCAACCCCGTACACGCCACCGGCGTGGGGCTGCTGATCTACGGCAGCCAGGCCGACGGCGCGCGCAGCCTGTCCGGCTCGGCACAGGGCGAATCGTGGCTGGGCCGGGTACAAAGCTGGTTCCGCGGCGAGTTCTAGGCAAGACCAAACCCAACACAACTATCAACGGCGAGCGAGAGAGGAAAAGACAATGTTTGAACTGGTGGAAAACTACATGCCAAACGCCAAGATCAAGGTGATCGGCGTAGGCGGGGGCGGCGGCAACGCCGTGCAACAGATGATCGACGCCAACATCGAGGGCGTGGACTTCATCGCGGCCAACACCGACGCCCAGGCGCTGAAGGCCTTCAAGGGCAACTCGGCGCTGCAGCTGGGCTCCACGGTCACCAAGGGCCTGGGCGCCGGCGCCAACCCGGAAGTCGGCCGCCAGGCGGCCCTGGAAGACCGTGACCGCATCATGGAGATCCTGGATGGCGCCGACATGGTGTTCATCACCGCCGGCATGGGCGGCGGCACCGGCACCGGCGCGGCCCCGGTGATTGCCGAGTGCTCCAAGGAGCTGGGCATCCTGACCGTGGCCGTGGTCACCAAGCCCTTTGGCTTTGAGCAGAAGCGCCGCATGTCGATTGCCGAGCAGGGCATCGAGGAACTGCAGCGCCAGGTGGACTCGTTGATCACCATCCCGAACTCCAAGCTGCTGCAGGTGATGGGCGACGACGCCCTGCTGCTGAACTGCTTCAAGGTGGCCAACGACGTGCTCCACGGCGCCGTGCAGGGCATCGCCGAGCTGATCACCCGCCAGGGCCTGATCAACGTCGACTTTGCCGACGTGCGCACCGTCATGTCCGAAATGGGCACCGCGGTCATGGGCGCCGGCCGCGCCAGCGGTGAAGACCGCGCCCTGCAGGCCGTGCATGAGGCCGTCGGCAACCCGCTGTTGGAAGACATCGATCTGTCCGGCGCCCGCGGCGTGCTGGTCAACATCACCGCCGGCATGAACCTGCACATGAAGGAGTTCGACGAGGTCAACACGCAGATCACGGATCTCGCCTCCGACGACGCCACCGTGGTGGTGGGCGCCGTCATCGACCCGGACATTGGCGACGAACTGCGTGTGACCGTGGTCGCCACCGGCCTGGGCGAGGAAGTACAGCGCGACCGCGGCAAGAGCCGGGGCCAGCGCCCTTTCGAGGTGGTTCGTAACGGCACCACCGGCCAGGCCGAGCCCATCGCCGACTGGAATGACAGCCCGGCCGACAACGGCCACGCCGAAACCAACCGCGCCGACAGCGGTCACAGCGACCACGGCCGCACCGACCACCGCGCCGCTCACGGCAACCGCGACCACGCGGTGCCTGAATCAGGCGCGCTGTTCGAGTCGCCGAAGGACCTGGAGTACCTGAATATCCCGGCCTTCCTCCGCAAGCAGGCGGACTAGGTGGGTGACGCGTAACGCGTCACGGTGACGGGTAACGCGTGACGCGTAACGCGACGGTCGCTGGGAGGTCGCGCGTTGCTGTGGCGTTTACGTCGCATTGGTGTGACGTTGGATGTGTTGTTGGGAGGGCTCGTGGGGCGATTCTCGCCGTGTCGCCCCACGGGCTTGGTGACGGGTAACGCGTTACCGTGACGCGTGA
Organism: Marinihelvus fidelis; assembly: GCF_008725655.1. Lineage (NCBI taxonomy): Bacteria > Pseudomonadati > Pseudomonadota > Gammaproteobacteria > Chromatiales > Wenzhouxiangellaceae > Marinihelvus > Marinihelvus fidelis. The sequence continues at coordinate 20,919 of NZ_VYXP01000012.1, forward strand.
CGCGTGACGCGTAACGCGGAGTGGACTGGGAGGAAGCACGATGATCGAAACGAAGAACGTGTTGGGAGGCCGTAATGGCCGCGATCGTCCTGGCGCCGCCACAATCCGCGATGTTTTAAGTCACGCGTCACGCGTCACGCGTAACGCGTCACCCAAGCCGCGTAACGCGTCACCGTTAACATGTTGTTAAACAACAACAAACGTGTTGTAAATGTGTCAGAAACCGCTTTGGAGGGCGCTCTCGCTGTGTTAGAATCCGCGCCATCCTCGCACTTGAGGCGTTCAAAATGATAAAACAGCGCACCCTCAAGAACGTTATCCGCGCCACCGGCGTGGGTATCCATACCGGTGAAAAAGTGTTCATGACGCTGCGTCCAGCGGCGGTGAACACCGGCATCGTGTTCCGCCGGGTCGATCTCGACCCCGTGGCGGAGCTGCATGGCAACGCCCACAACGTGGGTGATACCAGCATGTCGACGGCACTGGTGGTGGATGGCGTTCGGGTTGGTACGGTCGAGCACCTGCTGTCGGCACTGGCTGGCATGGGTATCGACAACTGCTACGTGGATGTCAGCGCGTCCGAGATTCCGATCATGGACGGCTCCGCGGGCCCGTTCGTGTTCCTGATCCAGTCCGCTGGTATCGAGGAGCAGTCCGCGCCCAAGCGTTTCATCCGCGTGCTCGAGCCCGTGGAGATCCGCAAGGACGACAAGTGGGCGCGCTTCGAGCCGTACGAGGGCTTCAAGGTCTCGTTCAAGATCGAATTCAACCACCCGGCCTTTGCGTCGCACCATTCCTTCGCCTCGATCGACTTTTCCACCCAGTCGTTCCTGAAGGAAATTGCCCGCGCGCGCACCTTCGGCTTCGTCAAGGACCTGGAAATGCTGCGCGAGCGCAACCTGGTGCTGGGCGGCAGCCTGGATAACGCCGTGGTGCTGGACGACTACCGCGTGCTGAACCAGGACGGGCTTCGTTACGAGGACGAGTTCGTCAAGCACAAGATGCTGGACGCCATTGGTGACCTGTACCTGCTGGGCCACAGCCTGATCGGCGCGTATTCCGGCTACAAGTCCGGCCACGAGCTGAACAATCTGCTGCTGCGCAAGATGCTGGAAAACCCGGAGACCTTCGAGGAAGTCACTTTCGAGGAACCCGAAGGCGCGCCCATTTCCTACGCCAACCCGGCGGCGCTGGCGATCTGAGCCCGGCGTATCCGAAACGCAAAAAGCCCGGGCCTGGCCCGGGCTTTTTTGTGTCCGCCGGCTGCTTTACAGCGGCACTACCGCGGATCAGTCGCAGTCGACCTCGATGGACGAGGCAGAATCATTGCCGATACGCGAGTTGCGCATGTTCGACTGGTCACTGCTGAGGTCCTCGGAGCGGCCCCGGAAGCGCGAGTCGGTGTACAGCGTCACCCGGCAGTTGTACGGCACACGGATGGACGACAGTTCGTCGTCGCCCAGGCGGGTGTCACCCAGGTGGGACTCGTCGCGGTAAAGGGTCAGGGATTCGCCGTGGTAGTCCTTGTCGCGGTACAGGGTCACGCCATCACCACGTCCGCCATGGCTGCTGCCGTGGCTGCCGTGAGACGAGCTGTCGCGTTCGCAGTCATAGGGCAGGGTGTCGGTCACCGAGTCGTAGCGGCCGTTGAGCGTAACGATCGTCACGCATTCGCGCTCGCGATCGTTCCACCAGTTGGACCAGATGCGGCTGCCGTCGCGGGAAGAATTGACAAACTCCCAGCCATTGTCTTCGAGTTCACGTTCGCCGCTGGAAGCACGCATGCCTTCCACCGAATCGACGTTAAAGTACCGGCTGGAGCCGTGAGAGCTGCTGGAGTGGTGGCTGGACGATGACGATGAGCCGCCACACATCGATTCGGGCTGGTCAAAGATGGATTTGACCCGGCCGTCCTCTACTGACACGACCACGCATTGCTCATCCCGGTCATTCCACCAGTAGCCCATGGCGGTGTCCTTGATCTTGATCGTCTTGTGGTGCTCAAAACCCCGGTCTTCCAGTTCCTGCTCGGCACCGCTGGCACGGTCGCCTACCAGGTCATTCAGGTAACTGTTGGCCATCGTAGTGGCGGAAAACGTGGCCGCCAGGACCACGGCAAAAGGTAAAGTGCATTTCGGAGCCATGAGTTCTCCTCGTTGTGTGGTCAGGTTGAGTGAATGGGGTGAGCTCGTATTTCTACCATATACCCGTTAAAACGGCATGACTACCAGATACTAACCCGCTCGGCCGGCGCGGGTGCCTGGCTTTCCGGGCCGCAGGCGGTGAGCAGTAGCAGGAGAGTCGGGAGCGCGTATCGTGCATTCATTTGGAATCTCCAATATTGAAAGTTGTGTGGGTGACGGGAGTATTCAGCCGCCACCGGCGGCGGCCATGCCGCCCATCACCATGGCAAAGGTGAACATGGTCCAGTCGTTCAGAATGTGGGCGATGGTCGATGCCCAGATGCTCTTGGTGACCATGTAAGCCAGGGTCAGCACCAGCCGCACCGGGCCGATCAGCAGCAGCGCCTGGACAACATTCCAGTCGTAGGTGGGCAGGTGGATAGCGCCGAACAGTACGGCCGAGCCCACCCAGGCGATGATCACCGCGGCGGTGCGCGACAGGCTAAGGTGCTGGACGCCCAGCCACAGCAGGAACAGGAACGGCAGCAGGGTGATGACTTCCTCGCCGAACAGCTGCAGGCCGGTGGTCAGGTAGAACATCGCCGGGCCGCCCGGAATCTCGCCCCCAGCGAGATCGCCGACGACGGGGTTGGCGGCCAGGTCCAGCACCCTGATGGCGACGGAGCCGATCACCGCCGTGAACGCCAGGTTGATGACGCCGAACAGCAGGCCCCACCACAGGTAGCTGGCTTTCCAGCCGTTGAACAGCGCGCGCCAGCACGTGCCGGCGCGCCAGGCGAGGGCAGCCAGGGGAATGACGCTGAAGAGAATGGCCCGCAGCAGGCCGTACAGGCTTGGCGGCACGCCGGCCAGCGTGGGCGGTGCCAGCGCCAGTACTGCGAACCCGGCGGCCAGCGCCACCAGGATGATCAGCCAGTCCAGCCCGCCCAGAGGCGAGGACTGTTTGTCGTACCAGGGGTAATCGCGTTTCGACATGACGAGCGCTACCGATTCATTGATACCTGAACGTGGCTCCCAGTCTAGTCCATTACCCGGCCGCCATAGTGGGAAAAGGCCGCGAAGACCCGGGTGATTACCTGCCGCCCGGCAGGTCCGGAGTGATCAGCACTTCAAGCGCGGCAACACCGGTAACACCGTGATCGCGCAGCTGTTCGAGCAGGCCGGGACCCTCCATGCGCAACCGCGTGGCGATGGCCGCCACCGGCGTGCACAGGATCAGCTTGCCGTCACGCACATTGGCCACGCGCACATGCGGCGCCAGGCTGGGTGGCAGTAAATCACGCACGACGGCGTCCACGCGCGCCAGCGCTTCGGCGCGCTGCAGCAGGCCGGCCAGGCCGGAGCCGGGTTTGGCCATCAGTTCGGCCACCGGGCGGGCCAGGCGTTTTTCTTTCCAGGCGGGAGGGGGCATGGTCAGCGACGTGAGTGACTACCGTGCCGGGTTCTCAAAGGCTTCATCCAGCTGGCGCAAGGCATCCAGGCCCTGCTCTACAGAGCCACGCGAGGCCAGCGCGCGGAACCGGGTTTCGACATCGAACTCGACGATGGCGCGTGTTGACAGCTCCTCCATCAATTTATTGACACTGATACGCCTGCGTTTGGCCAGTGCTTTGAGCCTGCGGTGCTGTTCGTCCGGTAACCTGACAGTCAAGGTACCCATGTCATGTTTCCTCCAGTAACTGGGCCGGTGTTACGACCCTGATCGATGGAAAGTTTAATTGCGAAGACTGAAAGTCCTTCAGGTTATGGGTGACGATGTAATCGGCATTCCCCGCGGCGGCGAGTTCCAGTACATGGTTATCGGACTCATCGCGAAGGTTCGGCCTCCATAGGAAATAAACTGACACCCACTCGCTGACAGACATCATGGTAGCGATCAGTTGTTCAATCACGGCTCGGTCAACAGGGCACTGCCTGGTGATCCCGGGGCGGGATATGACATCCTCATATTCAAGGAACAGTGTATTGCCCATGAGCAGCTTTATCGCACCCTGTATGCAGCGTCGTAACACCTCACGACTCGCGCCATCGGGACTGATGAGTGCGGCAACAAGTACATTGGTGTCGATGACGACTCGCTTCATCATGCCCTCGATGATTGCATATATGCTGTCATGTGGCAATCGTGATGGTCGTGGACACTGGGTCATGCTCCAGGCGCTATGCTAGCCTTGCATCCGCGCCGCCCAGCCCCCACTTCGTACCCGGGACTCATCTTATAAAGACGCACAGAACATGCTGAATGCCCTGACAACCAAGATTTTCGGTAGCCGCAACGACCGCGTGGTCAAGAAGCTCGGCAAGGCCGTCGATGCCATCAACGAACTCGAGCCCGCCATGCAGGCGCTCAGCGACGACGAGCTGCTGGCCAAAACCGCCGAATTCCGTGAACGCGCGGACAAGGGCGAGTCCCTGGACCAGCTGCTGCCTGAAGCCTTCGCCGCCGTTCGCGAGGCCAGCGTGCGCACGCTGGGCCTGCGTCATTACGACGTGCAGATGATCGGCGGCATGGTGCTGCACGACGGCAAGATCGCCGAGATGAAGACCGGCGAGGGTAAGACCCTGATGGCCACGCTGGCGGCCTACCTGAACACCCTGGCGGGCGGCAGCGTGCATGTCGTCACCGTGAACGACTACCTGGCGCGCCGCGATGCCGAGTGGATGCGCCCGGTGTACGGCGCCCTGGGCATTACCGTGGGCGTGGCCGTGCCCGGCATGCAGCCGGCGGAGAAGAAAGAGTCCTACGCCTGCGACATCGTCTACGCCACCAACAACGAGCTGGGCTTTGACTACCTGCGCGACAACATGGCGTTTTCGGGCGAGCAGCGCGCCCAGCGCGACCGCAGTTTCGCCATTGTCGACGAGGTCGACTCCATCCTGATCGACGAGGCCCGTACCCCGCTGATCATTTCCGGCCCCACCGAAGACGCCCCACAGCTGTACGTGCGCATCGACAAGCTGATTCCGCACCTGCAGCGCGGCGAGATGCCGGACGACCCGGAGCAGGCGCCCACCGGCGACTTCACCGTGGACGAGAAGCAGAAGCAGGTCTACCTGACGGAAGAGGGCATGGCCCACGTCGAAGACCTGATGGTGAAGGAAGGCCTGCTGGGCGAAGAGGACAGCCTGTACCAGTCCAACAACCTGTCCCTGGTGCACCACCTGAATGCCGGCCTGCGAGCGCATCACCTGTATCAGCGCGATGTCGATTACATCGTGAAAGACAACGAGGTGGTGATCGTCGACGAGTTCACCGGCCGCACCCTGGCCGGTCGTCGCTGGTCCGAGGGCCTGCACCAGGCCGTGGAAGCGAAGGAGGGCGTGCCCATCCAGCGCGAGAACCAGACGCTGGCCAGCATCACCTTCCAGAACTACTTCCGCCTGTACAACAAGCTGGCCGGCATGACCGGTACGGCCGACACCGAGGCCTACGAATTCCAGACCATCTACGGCCTGGAAGTGGTGGTGATCCCCACGCACCGCCCCATGGTGCGCGATGACCGCGACGACCTGGTGTTCCTGAAGGCGGCAAACAAGTACGACGCCATTGTCGACGACATCCGCGAGTGCATGGAACGCGGCCAGCCGGTCCTGGTGGGCACCACGTCCATCGAGACCAGCGAGCTGATCGGCAACAAGCTGCGCAAGCTGAAGATTCCGCACGAGGTGCTGAACGCCAAGCAGCACGAGCGCGAGGCGCACATCGTCGCCCAGGCCGGTGCGCCGGGCTCCGTGACCATCGCCACCAACATGGCCGGCCGCGGCACGGACATCGTGCTGGGCGGCAGCCTGGAAGCCGCGCTGGAAGCGCTGGGCGAAGACGCCAGCGAGATGGCCAGGGCCGCGGCGAAGGAAAAATGGCAGAAGCTGCACGACCAGGTGCTGGAGGCCGGCGGCCTGCACATCATCGGTACCGAGCGGCACGAGTCCCGCCGTATCGACAACCAGCTCCGCGGCCGCTCCGGCCGCCAGGGCGACCCGGGCTCGTCGCGCTTCTACCTGTCGCTGGAAGACAACCTGATGCGTATTTTCGCGTCAGACCGCATGGCCAACATGATGCAGCGCTTCGGCATGAAGGAAGACGAGGCCATCGAGGCCGGCATGCTGAACCGCGCCATCGAGAACGCCCAGCGCAAGGTCGAGGCCCACAACTTCGACATCCGCAAGCACCTGCTCGAATACGACGACGTGGCTAACGAGCAGCGCAAGGTGGTCTACGGCCAGCGCCAGGACCTGATGGAGCTGGATGACATTCACGAGACCATCGTCGAGTTCCGCAACGACGTGTTCGACGACATCATCGACCGCTTCGTGCCGCCCGGCAGCATCGACGAGCAGTGGGACCTGGCCGGCCTGGAGCAGGCCCTGGACGGCGAGTTCGGCATCCACGTGCCGCTGACGCGCTGGGAAGAGGCCGGCGAGCTCTCAAGCGAGGAATCCATCCGCAGCCGCACCCACCAGGTGGTCAACAACCACTTCGAGGCCCGCGAAGCGCAGACCGGTTCCGAGGTCATGCGTCATTTCGAGAAGGCGCTGATGCTGAACGTGCTCGACCAGCAGTGGAAGGACCACCTGGCCAGCATGGATTACCTGCGCCAGGGCATCCACCTGCGCGGCTACGCCCAGAAGCAGCCCATGCAGGAATACAAGCGCGAAGCCTTCGAGATGTTCAGCGGCCTGATGAACAGCGTGCAGCACGATGTGATGCGCCTGCTGGCCCGGGTGCAGATCCGCGCCGAGGAAGACGTGGAAGCCGTGGACGCCCAGCGCCGCGCGCCCGCCGAGGGCGTGCAGTACCGCCACGACGAGGCCGGCGGCCTGCCAACCCCGGAACCTGCAGAGCCCGCAGGCGGCCCCGGCGGCGCCCAGGGCGGCATGCCGTCCAGCGGCCAGCCGCCCCGCCAGGAGCAGCCGGTGGTGCGCGAAGGCAAGAAGGTCGGCCGCAACGAGCCGTGCCCCTGTGGCTCAGGGCGCAAGTACAAGCAGTGTCACGGGCGGTTGAGCTAAGTTAGTCCAGGCGGGGTGTTTTGGGCACACCGTGCTGAGAGTGCACGCCGATACTGATTACGGCGATTTACTCAGCATCTCATCGAACAGATCATCGTCAGGTGTGAGTGGCTTAGATACGGCGCCAACTGAATTGGGCTGAAAACTCTCGGAATGCAGTTCACCCTGATCGCGTTCAGCTTTATCCAGGAAATCGTCTGGCACCGGCGGTGCCTCTTTAGCAAAGGTGCGCCAGCACGGTCGTTGAATCTTCTGTTTTCTCATAGCACCCTAATAATAGACCCCGATCTCGGTGATGTCGTAAGAAAACGGCACTGATGTATATCAGCGGAAGGCGACTACCGCGGAATCATCACCGGCGGCGACAGGTTAAGCCGCCGAGCCCTCCTGGCGAACCGCCGGTCGTCGAAGGTCGCCATGGTCTCGCAGCCGGCGTATCCCGCGTGATGTAGAGCGTCGGCAAAATCCAGCCCGGCCTGGTAGCCGTCCAGGGCGCGCTCAACGGCGGTGCGGCCCTCGACAATGATATGCGGCAGTGACAGCAGGTGGCCGAACACACGGCTGATTTCCCCTGGTTTGAACTGGTAGTACCCGCGCAGGACCCACTCCAGCTCCAGCAAAACGGTGACGGCTACGGAAAGTTCGCGCCCGGATTCCATCAACGACCGTGCGGCGTGGCGCTGCCGGTCAGTGGCCGGGTCCGGCCGGTCCTCTACGTAGTAGCGGGCCAGAACGTTGGTATCCAGGCCGATCACGTTGCCGGGTCATCCGTCGCCAGCGCCGCCACGTCAAAGTCGACCGGCACAGCGCTAACCTGGCTGCTCTTGAGCAGGCCAAAGCCGCTATCCACCGGAACCGCTGGCGCCCGCGCGAGCGACAGTTCGACGCGGCCATCCACCAGCCTGAACGTCACCCGGCTGCCAGCGCGTATGCCCAGCGCCTGGCGAATGTGCTTCGGAATCGTCACCTGGCCTTTCTGCGTCACCGAGAATTCGTCCATCGAGATCATAAAAGTATTACCAAGTAATGATTTTATCGTCACGGCCGGGATTCTTCAATCGGTCCAATGTCTCGAGCATGCCAATCATGGACAGACAGCGCGTTAGCTTCCTTCTGAAATGGATGTAGGATTTTGGCTAAAAGAAAAGGCCGCCCGAAGGCGGCCTTTCCATCCTCACGTTAAGGAACGTGCGATTACAGCGCGTTGCCGTCCTGGTCCCAGGCGTGCAGCTGGTACTTGCTGCGCGGCCCGCCATGAACACCCCAGACGGTAAAGCCGTCGACGTAGACTTCCCAGATGCCGGGCTCCGGTGCCACCAGCGTGGCCCGCTCCGGGCTGGCGAAGGTTGCGCCGTCAAAGTTGAAGCCGTAGACCGCGTTCCACAGCACCAGGTCCAGGTCGTCGGTGGGGAATGAGCCCCAGTCGTTGTTCCAGCTGAGCTCGAACGTGGCCGAACCCAGGCCGGCCGGAATGTTCACCAGGTAACCGTCGAAGCCACCGTGCGCGACCTTGCCACCGGCCAGCTTGGGCCCGCCGGAACCGCGCACCTCGGTGATCTCCACGTCCACCGAAATGGTGCCCGCGTTGGTCCAGTCACCCATGATGCCGACACGGACAATGCCCGACTGCGGGTTGTCCACGGTCAGCACGGTGTCGGCGTTGATGAAACCGCTGGCGATCACGGCCTCGTCAGAGGTGATGGCGTCCTGCACGTGTACGAACAGGTCGTCGCCGAACAGTTGGTTCTGCTGCCCCGGCGGCAGGGCCGGCGACAGGTTGCTCAGCGAGATGCTGAACTGCTCGGTGTTCTTGTGCGAGGCCAGGAAGATATGCCCCACCTGGCCCGGCGCCAGGTCTTCCAGCGTGACGGTGTATGAACCACCATTGCCGATGGAAATGACCTCGAAGCCCAGGGCCTCGATATTGTCGGTCACCGAGGCGCCCGCCGCGCCCGTGGGCAGGCCGGCCGGCACGCTGTCAGTGGCCAGCATGGTGTAGGCCGCCGGAATGTCGATAAAGCCGTTGCCCTGGTCGATGGGACCGGAGTTGTCACCCAGCAGGTTGGGGTTGGCGCTGTAGACCAGCGCATTGCGCACTTCCTCGCCAGTGGCGTCCGGGAACGCCGCGTGCAGCAGCGCCGAAGCACCCGCGATCTGCGGCGCCGAGAACGACGTGCCGGAACCGATCAGGCAGCAACCGCCATTGGCGCCACCCATCCAGATGGAGTCGCCATTGGCCACGGCATCCGTGCTGATGCGGCCGTCAGCAGAAGGCCCGCGCGAGCTGAACGTGGCCGTCTGCGTATGCTCGGACGCGCGGTACAGCGTGCCAAAGCCATTGGCCAGGAACAGGTCCACGTAGATGCGCTCATGCGCCGCCGTGCTCGCCGCACCCGCCGTCAGGCTGCCACGGCCGGTACCGGCACTGCCGCCGGTCATGGCCGAGTGGCCCTCGTTGCCCGCGGAGTTCACCAGCGTAATGCCGGCATCCACCATGGCCTCGGTCAACAGGTCATCGAAATCCTGCGTAGCAAACAGCGTCGCACCACCCAGGCTCATGTTCACCGTGGTGATATTCAGCGAGTCGTAAACAAACGGGTCTTCCGGCGCGCCGGAACCAGACACCGGCACACTGGGCATGCCCGCATCGAAGTTGAGCTTAAGATCGATGGCCCGCTCCATGGCCGCCACCACGTCAGACGTGGGCGCACCGCCACCAAACGCGCTGAACACCTTCAGGGCGTACAGGTGAGAGCAGGGCGCCACACCAATCATCGGCATCAGCTGCGTCGCGCCGTTGGGGATAATCGACCCCGGCGCATGCGTGGAAATCACCTGGGGCACGATATGCCCCGTCGGCCAGCTGTACAGCGCATTGGCCGCGATAACGGTACCCACCTCGCTGCCATGGTTGCCATTCAAAGGGCTGGTCGCCGAAGGCTCGGTCGGATCCGCACCACCAATCCAGGTCTCACCACCCAGCAGCGTTGGCTCCGCCGACTGGCACCCGCCACGCAGGAACGACCCATGCGCCACGGTGCCCGAATCGATAATGGCCGTAATGGCCCCATCACCCATGAACCCGGCCCCAAACATCACGTCCGCGCCCATCATCGGCAAATTGAACAGCAAATCCTCCGGCAGGTTTTCACCGCCCGCACTCACCGACGCCACGGCCGCACCCGCCAACTTCCCGGCCATATCACCTTCCAGCGACGCCTCGCGAACCGCCGCCGGCGCATCCACGATCACATCCTTCATCAAAACCGAAACCCCGGAAGCCCGGCTCAACGCCCCCCGCTTCGCCCCCGGCACCGTGGCCGCAATCGCGTCCACGTACTTAAACTCACGCGTCACCGTCCCCCCGGCCTTCCGCACCGCCTTGACCGCCTTCGAACAGTTCCCATCACACTGGATCAGAACCGCCTCACCCCCACTCACCGCCGCCTGCACACTGCCAGACACCGCAAGCAACACCAACAACCCGCCAATAACCGGACTGGAACGTTTCATAAATAAAAGACTCCCCAAGATAAGGGGCCGCCGACAAGCACGACCCAAGTGAATTGCCTAAGCAACCACGGCCGCCCCGTCAAAATGCGGGAGGACCGCACTGCTGGTGCGGCACAGATTACATGTAGGGGGGATGCATTTACAAATGGTGATTAAAAAGCGAATGTTTCGGCTGTGATTCCTGATGTAGGTACCACGAAAATTGAAAACGTAAGGCTCCAGGAAATTTTTTTCGTTGGGAGTTTGATTAGGCTTCAATTGGATTTTAAATGTTCAGGCAAGTAGCCGATTTCGTTAACTCTAAGCTTGATTGGTTGGTAGAGGTCTTCACTCTTGTTCGCGATGGATTGAATAAAAATGAACAAACAATGAGGTCTACCAACTTGCGATCGATAACACCAAAAATCCTCCATCGTTGCAAACTCCAAAAAATCGCTTTTCTCTCAGAAGCCTGATGGATTTATGGGGTTGTTTCTTGAGTCGCTAATTCAATCTGTTGTGATTGATTCCCAGCGTTTATGTTTGGCAGAACGTGACATGGCTTCAAGCATAAATAACCCTTCAAGCGCAGTTTTTGGTCCGCTTACATAAGGTGATTTTTGAGTCCCATTTTTCAGAAAGCAGTCAAGCGCGTCAGCTATATCAACGTAATAGTTTGCAAATGCCTCAATAAAGCCAGCAGGATGGCCAGCTTTGAAGCGAGTGTAGCGATTCTCTGAAGACACAGCAGATTCTGGTGTTGCTCGATCGATAATTGAAATGTGTCCAAATCGATCACACACTCGCATTGTCTCAGGCTCCATTTGCAGCCACTCAGCAGATCCATGGGTGCCGAACAGCCTTATCCGCAGTCCATTTCTTTCACCTAGCGCAGCTTTCGACTGCCAGAACTGACAAACAAGTCCATTACTGTATCGTGCGATGCAGTTGACGTTATCTATCACCTCACTAAACGCTCCAAGACTTTCTTCTGCTGCAACCAACTCGATTGGTTTTGAATTGGTTAAAAACTTGACCAATTGATGCAAATGGACACCAAGGTCGAGCGAAATTGTGGGAACACTACCATCGTTCAACCGCCAATCTTGAGGGGTAATGGCCTGGCCATCCAGAGTCCGTCGAATAAACCCTTCCTGAGGCATCTCAATGTGTATTTGAATAACTTCACCAAACTCGCCGGATGAAACTTTACTCTTCAACTCCCTTATCATGGGATAACCACTGTAGTTGTAAGTCACAGCCAAATAGCTGCCAAATTTCTGGGTCGCAGCCAGAATTTCTCTGGCTTCTTTGCTGTTGGCTGCAAGTGCTTTTTCGCAGATCACGTTAAAGCCGCAGCTTAGCGCGTTCGTTACGATTTGAGCGTGTGTTGGAGTCGGTGTAAGGACGAGTAGAGCATCGACATGCCCTTGTTCTTTTTCGCAGAGGTCTATCCAGTCTTTATAACAACGGTCGGGTGAAACACCCCAGACTTCGGCAGTTCTTCGGTTTTCAGTCAAGTCAGTGCTGAAACATCCAGAAACAAACTTCCATCGATCATCCATCGTTGCAGCGATACGGTGAACATGTCCGACGGCCGAGTTCAATCCACCGCCTATTACCCCGAGCCTAAAAGGTTTTTCCATCGTCCTCACTTCTTCCCTTTTCAAAAGTTGTTTCCTGGACTACATAAGCGGGTCTGCCCCTGGCGACATCGAAAACCTTCCCCACATACAAACCTAACACCCCTACGATTGCCAACAACAACCCCCCAATGAAATATAGAGACACTATGACGCTCGCCCAGCCTGCTGGAGGTTTCTGAAGGAATAAGTACTGAGCAATTACGACTGCAGCGTAGATTGCTGATATTGCGGACATTGAAAATCCGCATGCAACAGCAAATTTAAGAGGACGGTTTGAGTATGAAATGACAGAGTCAAAGGCCAACGAGATCCGTTTTCGTAGTGAGTACGATGATTCACCAATTTCGCGATGATTATGCCCAACTTGTACATGGCTTCGCCGAAACCCTAAATCGTGTAGCCGCCGCATGAACGGCATTTGCATTCGCGCATTATTTTGGGTTTCTTTGACAACTCGCCTTGAAAAAATTCCAAAGTTTGCTGTTTCTGGTTCATGCTCTAGTCCGCAACCATGTTTGATGAACAAAAAGAACAGCCGTGACAACGTTTTCTTGGTTGCAGAATCGTTCCGTTCTTTACGTTTCCCGAAGACGATATCAAATCCGTTCAATGCTTTGTTGTAGAGCTTGGGAATGTCCTCTGGTGGGTCCTGAAGGTCGCAGTCCATAACAACAACCCATTCACCTCGGCTGAGTTCTATGCCCGCAGTAATAGCCTCATGTTGTCCGAAGTTTTTTGAGAGATTCACTCCCTTTACACGCCGATCCCTACCAGAAAGCTTCTGAATCACTTCCCAAGCATTGTCCGGGCTCGCATCGTTCACCATTACGATTTCGAAGTCTTCAGTAATGGACGATAAAGATGTTCGAATTCGTTCGTAGAGTGTTACTAAGTCTAAACTGCGCCCATAAACGGGCGTAACTACGGATATGTGTACGCGTGCAGTCATGTTTTGACAATGTTCTCGAGGGGATAATAAAACGCAAAATCAGTTGTCGGGAAAATGTTCTGTTCAGCTAGCCCATGTCGGCTTTGGTCGAACTCCCAACGAATAAACTTTTAGCACTAGTGCCTGTCATGAACAATAAATCAAGAATGCTTACATGGTGTTCGAAAACATCACTTTTTTGTGAGTATGTTGGATAGTCACCATATTCAAACCATGATAGCCGTAACCCGGAGGACTCAAAAAGCTCTTGATTAAAGTAAGCCTGAGCTGAAGGGCCGGAAATGTACTCATCTGCACCTAGCTCTTTACAGATATAAATCAAGTTTTCCATTCGGTCATTTGGTAGATCGAATTGTTCAGCTCGAACAATGCGAGTGTTTATATCCAATACGCTGAAAACCCACCGCAGTAATGTCTCGTTAATATAAGTGAGGCGCCTTTCGTTCGAGAGTTCTTTGTACAGCGACTCAAGTTGATCCGAGTAGAGTTTGAATCCAGGTGAACTACAATAGCTTTGCGCAATGGTTTTCCAATGTTTGTTCGCCCATCGAGGGTCCGCAACAGTTGTCTCATTGATTCTTTGCTCCAATGAGGAATGACGTACAGGAATGGTTAACCAACTAGGGCGACGGTTAGTTATTACCTTGTTGCGGTTTCGCCAATCGTTCTTTGTAAACTGAACAACATCATAGATAACGAATACATCGGCCGATTTAATTAGATCGAAGTAGCCTTTCCACGGAATATAGCTGGATTGAATGATGGCCGCCTTCATTTTACGGGCTTCAAAAGTGCTGAAAGCATTGAGCTAAGAGCTAACGATTCGTCCGAAAAAGTTGTGCTAATTGGTGTCACGAAACTTTGACTTTGATTAGCTCTTGCATTTTTGGGGCTTTTTCTTGCATTTCTGCGGCTGACTCAAACTCAATAAATACAATTCCAAGTCGTTGGGTCATGTGATCGGCGATTTGATCACCTTTTTTCATCACCATGTAGTTGTCTTTAACATTAGCGAGAATTGATTCTGAGTATTCGATTTCAGCTATCTGTCCGTCTTGTTCACTCATGATGCAATGCCGGAGAAAAAATCTGGTAGTTATTGTCTGTGAATTTTCAATGCTTTTTGGGTTTGTGAACGACTTCACAATTTGAAGCGGATAGTCGACAGAAGTGGCATGCTTTACAAACTCTGGGTACCAGTCCCCCGGGGGGCGCCGACAGATTTCAATGATGAAGGGCTGATCGTCCCTAACAATAAACTGTACGTGGAATAACCCATCCACTAGCGAAAGTCGCTCCGCAATTGTTTCTGACTGCTCAATCAACTCTTTTTTGGCGAATTCAGATACAGAGCTTGGGGAAGATGCGCCTGAAACGAGATAAGGGTTCTTGAAGTAATGCTCATCGTCAAAGAACGAGAACACGACTTTGCCATTCTTAAGAAGGCAGGAAAGCCCATGCCTAGTGCCTTCAAGGAATTCTTCAATGACGATTCGCTTTGCCTTGGAGCTTGTAAGTGCGGTCGCAATTTTCTCACCAGCATCCTCATTTACTTCAATCTTTGTAATTCCTGAGCCAGAGCCCAGGTCTACGGGCTTCACTATCATCGGTGTTTTTTGGAGTTTCAAATAAGCTAAAGCTTCTTGAGAATTAGTGAAACACTGTGCGACAGGCGTGGGTATATTGTTAGCTGTTGCAAACTTTCTGTAGGCATCTTTGTGATGAATGATTTGAGCAGTTTCGAATGAATCGTAGCCTGGCAGTTTCAGGTGCTCTGCAACGTATGTTGCTGCTAGGCCGCAAAAGTCATTGCAGCCAGGACATATCGCTTCGATTTTCAGTCTTTTTGCCAAATCCAATATCGCTGAGTGGTCAGCGTAGTCTACGGGGTAGTATTCATCTGCTTCGCAATGCCCTGGGCTATTTTGGTTGAGACCCGTAGTTGACACGTGAAAGCCTAGAGTTTTTGCCGCCTTTATTAGCGGAATATCTGCATAGGCACCACCAACGAAAAGTAATGGTTTGCTACGTTTGATGGACATCATTCATTCATCCTGTAAATTGACATTTGTTCCGTTATTAGCTGTAGGGGGGAGAGCTTTTGAACAGTGAAAAGACCCTTCATGTGGGGTCTCCAAATATTGGGGAACTCGAAGCATTCTGGGAGCGTGCACAATTTATTTTTCAAGAGAAGTGGTTGACCAACCGCGGAAAACTTGTTCAGCAGTTTGAACGAGAGCTAGCTAAGTTTCTAGGCGTAAAGCATTGTATTTCCATGTGCAATGGGACGGTGGCACTGGAGATCGCCATTAGGGCTCTGAGCCTAGAAGGTGAAGTAATTTTGCCGTCATTCACTTTCATTGCAACGGCGCATGCGTTGCAGTGGCAGGAGATTACCCCTGTGTTTTGTGACATCAGCCCCGATACCTTCTGCATTGATCCTTGCAAAATTGAAAGCCTGATTAATCCGAAAACTTCTGCAATTGTTGGTGTTCACGTATTCAGTCGACCGTGTGACGTAGATGCTTTGCAGAGAATTGCTGATCGCCATGGTCTCAAACTGTTATTTGATGCTGCTCATGCTTTTGGTTGTTCATATGGTGCAAAGACTATAGGAGGATTTGGAAACTGTGAGGTCTTTAGCTTCCATGCTACGAAGTTCTTTAACTCGTTTGAGGGGGGGGCAGTAACAACGAACGACGATCAGTTGGCAGAGAAAATAAGACTTATGCAAAACTTTGGATTCGCTGGGTATGACAATGTCGTACATATAGGCACAAACGGAAAGATGACTGAGATCTGTGCCGCTATGGGACTTACAAACCTTGAGAATATTGACTCATTCTTGAGAGTAAATAAGAGGAACTATGACCTTTATCGGGAAAAGCTCTCGGGTTTAAAGGGCCTGGAACTCATGTGTTTTGATGAGGCAGAGAAGTGTAACTGGCAATACATAGTAGTGGAGGTGGAAGAAACATTTCCATTAACGAGAGATAAGTTGATGGAAAAGTTACATAGAGAGAATGTAGTCGCGCGCCGTTATTTTTGGCCTGGGTGTCATCGCATGCAACCTTATCGGTCGAAAATGCAAAGTCTTGGGCAAAGATTGTCGATTACGGAGTCGCTCAGTTCTAGGTTGCTTGTTCTTCCGACAGGAACAGCTGTAGGTCCGGACGACATTTCTAGGGTTTGTAGATTAATCGCTGAATGCAATTGAGTTCACTCGACTACCTCTTAGCGTGGGGGCAATAAGAAGCGATGTCTTTACGTCAGTTAAGGACTAAAAGCCTCAAGGCATTAGGGTGGGAGTTCACAGGGAAGGCCATCGCTCAATCGATAGTGTTGTTGGTCGCGATATTTCTTGCCCGGTTTCTCAGCCCTAAAGACTTCGGTCTTGTGGCCATAGTCATGGCTTCGGTCGGAATCGGCCAAATCCTTTGCGATTGGGGCTTAGGAGCAGCGCTCATCCAAAGGAAAAACTTGGAATCCATTCATTGCTCGTCCGTGTTTTTCATAAATACTATTTCCGGCGCTCTATTGATGTTGGGTATGTACTGGTTTTCTGACGGGATCGCTGTATTGTTTGGTAGCCCAGAGTTATCCGGCTATTGCAAGTTCTTGTCGATTCTGTTTTTGGCGAACGCGCTCAACCTTGTTCAACTCGCGCGCCTCAGACGTGTTTTGAATTTTTCACTAATTGCGCGAATTGAAGTAGCTGCGGCACTTGCTGGCGGTGTAACCGGCATAGCTTTGGCTTTTTACGGAGCGGGGGCCTGGGCTTTGGTTTGGCAGATGATCACGATGGGTGTGATGGCTTTAGCCTTGACGTGGTTTTATTCATCTTGGCGGCCGAAGTGCTTGGTTTCAATTGCCGCGTTGAAAGATCTTTGGTCATTTGGCCTTCGAATGTACGTATCAAACCTTTTAGACGTGGTCTGTATGCGTATTGACATAATCATTATCGGAAAAACTCATCAGCCAACTCTTCTAGGGTTCTTTGAACGCGCGAAGGTTACGAACCAAGTTTTGGTGCAAAACTCCTCAATGACGTTGATGAGCGTGTTGTTTCCGGTATTTAGTTCAATCCAGGATGACCTTGCTTCCACAAAATCGATCACGCAAGTCGGAATAGAAGTACTTAGCTTGTGCACTTTTTTGTTTTTGGGGGTGTTGTACTTATCTGCAGAGGATATTTTTGAAATGCTGTATGGGCCCGATTGGGCCTTTGCTGGAAGATATTTCGAGCTTCTTGTTGCCAGTAGTTTTGGCTATCCAATTAGCGCTCTTCTTTTGAATGTTCTTGCTGGGCGTGGAAGGTCTTCGGTTTTTCTGCGTCTTGAGCTTATAAAAAAGTTTGTCTGGGCTCTAAGCTTGATGACTCTCGTTTTTATAGATTTAGAAGCGTATCTGATGAGCTTGATTTTGCAGTCCGCATTGGCAGTTTGGCTTTCAATACACGCTGTTTCTCGAGAGTTGAACGTGCCGACCTATCAATATTTAAGGCCTGTGGTGGTCCAAGGTCTGATTTCTTTGGTCGCGGCTTTTTTGGTGCACTATTTAATCGCTCGCGTCGACCCTGCTGTCGAGTTATTCGCTGTTATCCTTAAATCGCTAGCCTATTTATCAGTATTCCTATTGATCAATATCGTGCTTAGAACAAAATCATTTGTATCGTGTGTTAGTCAAATAAGAGTTGAAATCGATCAAATGAATTGAATTCATAGTTAGGTTAAGCGACTTTTGGAAAACTGGGGAAACGGAGCGATCGCCAGGAATGATGAATTCTCAGCCGCTTGTAAGCGTTTGCGTCATTTGTTTTAACCACGCAGAGTTTCTGGCCCGCTCTTTAGATTCCATCCTGGATCAGAGAACTGATTTTCTCTTTGAGATTGTTGTCAGAGACGATTGTTCGTCAGACGAAAGTGCGTCGATCATTCGGAAATATCATGCTGAGTTCCCCGACAAAATTACGCCCATCTACGAGAAAAGAAATCAGTACTCTCTGGGAATCCAGCCTCTTTGGCCTGTCATCAGGAAAGCTCGTGGAAAATACCTGGCAATTTGTGAAGGAGACGACTTTTGGATTGATACAAATAAGTTGCAGTCACAGATCAATTATCTGGAAAACAATCTAGGGGTTTCTGTACTTTTCGAAAATGCGGAAGTCCGAGAATTTGACAAGACGGGCAAATTAATAAGCAAAAGATTGTTCAATTCGAAATTAGCTTCAGGGCGAATCGAGCCGTGGCAGATAATTTCTGATTGGATTACTCCGACCGCGACGGTCATGTTTAGAAAAGAAATGCTACCTCAAAAGTACTGGGAGATTACGGAGTTCCCTTTTGGTGATATACCTCTAATACTGTCGTTATCTGAATCTGGGGCAATCCACTATCGAAACCGTGTTTCAGCGGTATACCGGTCTCATCCTTCGGGGATGGTTCAATCCACGCTTCACAAACTTGAAGCTGCCGAAAAGTTCATTGCCTATTTTCAACAATATGAATCGATATTCCCAGATCTTGGCTTACATGAGGCCGCCCGAAAACGAAAGTCTGAGCATTATGCATGGATCATTTGGCTTTGTTTTTCTCAGAAAGAGTTTGGGCAGGGCCTGAGGCACTTAATTGAATTCTTACGGAATGATCCTGTGTATTGTATACGCGTCGCCATCAAGTCAATGGTTAAGCTGATAGAACGGCGGTTTCGTAAGAAAGGATAATTTTAAGTCACAAAGTGGTGCGCATATATGGCAAGCGAAATTTCAGAGTTCGATCTAGACGCATATAAGAGGATTCGAGAGAACGTAATGATGTTCATTAAGAGTGCATCGCTCAAGTTTGATCGAAGTTCAATTCGATTGTTGGATATAGCACCGCAAGATCATGAAGGAGCTAAACAGTTTTTTCACAATGCGGAAGTTCTGACGGCCGACATCGACCCGAATTCGAATGCCGACTTTATCGTTGATATTTGTTCTAAAAACTGCAGTGTGATTCCGAATAATCATTTCGATGTAGTACTTTGCATGGAAGTACTGGAGCACACACTCAATCCTTTTGCGGCTGTTTCTGAAATAAGGCGAATGCTAAAGCCGGGGGGGACTGTGTTTATTTCGACACCATTTAATTTTCGAATTCACGGGCCGCTGCCAGACTGTTGGCGGTTTACAGTGCATGGATTACAGGCTCTATTGCGCGAGTTTAAGTCTGTGGAGATTGAAGAGTTAGAAGACAAGAATAGGTTTCTAATGCCATTTCACTACACCACTGTAGCCGTTAAGTAGTTTAATGAAGAACGTTCTGGTTTTTCCATGTGGGTCCGAAATCGGTTTGGAGATTCATCGGTCTCTTGCGAACTCTATTCACTTCAATTTAATTGGCGCTAGTAGCGTTGACGACCATGGAAGGTTTACGTTTGCGAATTACATAGGTGGAGTTCCGTTAGTAGATAACGATAATTTTGTCGACAGCATAAGACAGATTATTGAAAAGCATGACATCGATTTGATCATGCCTGCGCATGATTCGGTTGTGCTTAAGTTGGCGGAAAATCAGTCGTTTTTAGATGCAACAGTGGTTACATCTCCCAAGCGAACTTGTAGAACTTGCCGGTCGAAGATATTGACTTATGAAGCGCTTCGGCGTTTAGTCAAAACTCCTGTGCTTTTCGCGCCTGAAGAAGTTAAATCATTCCCCGTCTTCCTTAAGCCTGATATTGGGCAGGGGTCTAGAGGAGCTAGTATCGTAAATTCACGCGATGAGCTTGAATGTCGGTTAGAGAATTCTGATGGGGTGTTGGTGCAGGAGTACTTGCCAGGTGAAGAGTATACGGTCGACTGTTTTACCGACCGTCACCGCAAGCTGCGCTTTGTGGGGGGGAGGAAACGAGCACGAATTTCCAATGGAATCAGCGTGAACTCTTACGAGGTTTTGGATTTGCGTTTTACAGATATCGCGCAGTCAATTAATGACTGTCTACATTTACGCGGTGCATGGTTTTTCCAATTGAAAGAGAGAGCTAATGGAGATCTAGTCTTGCTAGAGGTTGCGCCGCGGATTGCTGGCACGATGGCTTTATTTCGAATGGATGGGGTTAATTTTTCTCTACTAAGTCTGTTTGATGCATTGAATTTAGATATCGAAATTATAAGGAATAACCAAACGCCTGAAATAGATAGGGCGCTTGCTGCGCGATATATCAATCGATTCGATTATTCGAACGTTTATGTCGATTTTGACGATACGCTAATAATTCGAAATTCTGTCAACGCACTCTTAATGGCATTCTTATATCAAGCCAAAAGCAAAGGCGCACGAATAGTTCTGCTTACGAGACATAAGCTAGATATTTTCGAAAGCCTTGATAAGTACTGCATTGCAAGAATGGTCTTCGATGAAATTTATGTGCTAACTGAATATGAACCGAAGAGTAAGTATGTAAACAAGGGAGGTATTTTTATTGATGATTCTTTTTCGGAAAGGTTAGAGGTTTCGTCGATTCAAGGAGTTAAGGTTTATTCGCCGGATGCGGTCGAATCTTTATTAGACTGGACGAGTTGATTCGATACGTATGAAAGAAACAGATTTTTCAGTAGTTAAAACATGATGAAACCACACATTAATAATGACTTTAAATGAGCGCATAAAAACAATCAAAGACTGTCATGGTTAAACGCTTTGTAAATTGTGTTGATCACACATTGTTGAACTTCACCAAGACCAATCCAAAGCGGAAGACGAACGAGGCGTTCACTGTAAGATGTAGTAACTGGTAACGCATTTGTTTCTGGATTTAGGTGCTTTCCGTATGGCGAGTCATGGAGAGGAACGTAGTGAAAAACACTGTGAATTCCATGCTCGCTTAAAGTTCTGATAAAACTAGTTCTCTCTTGCTTGGATTCGAGAAGTAGATAATACATATGTGCGCTATGACTACAGTATTGTGGAGTAATTGGGCGTCGAAAGAACCCACGTTGCTCCAAAATTTCCAATGAATCGTGATAATGCATCCAGAGATTCATACGTTCTTGTTTGATTTCACTAGCTTCCTCTAATTGAGCCCACAAAAAAGCGGCGACCATTTCGCTCGGTAGGAATGAGGAGCCAATGTCCACCCAAGTGTATTTGTCAACCTGGCCCCTGAAAAATTGATTGCGATTAGTGCCTTTTTCTCGAATGATCTCTGCCCTCTCAATCAAGTCTTCACGGTTTATAAGTAGTGCTCCACCTTCACCGGAAATAACATTTTTAGTTTCGTGAAAGCTAAAAGCGCCAATGTCGCCGATACTCCCAAGTGGTTGGCCTTTGTAAGTACACATAATCGCTTGAGCCGCATCTTCAATCACTAGTAATCCATGCTTCTGGGCTATGGTCATGATCGTGTCCATTTCGCATGCAACACCTGCGTAATGTACTGCGACGATCGCGCGGGTTCGCGGCGTAATTGCTTCTTCGATCAGGGATTCATCAATATTCAGGGTATCTTCCCGAATATCTACAAACACCGGAGTTGCACCGCGCATTACAAAAGCATTAGCCGTAGAGACAAACGTATAAGAAGGCATAATGACTTCGTCGCCTTCGCCGATGTTTCCAAGAATGGCTGCCATCTCAAGCGCTGCGGTGCATGAGTGTGTCAGGAGGGCCTTCTTGCTTCCCGTGTTGTCCTCAAGCCACTTGTGACACTTGGCGGTAAATTGCCCGTCACCTGCGAGCTGCCCGTGCTGGTGAGCCTGGGCAATGTAGGCCAGTTCTCGGCCTGTCATAAAAGGCTTGTTAAAAGGGATTTTCATTCAGTTCGGCCTAAAATTGCACATGCTGGCCACACTAAGGGATAGCCCCTTGGCGCTCAGGCTGTTGTCTCCAACAGTATTAGAAAGTAAGTCATAGTGTGACTTCATGTTGGGGTAGAGACCAACTTCATCGTTGATCTTTTGCAACAGCGAAAGCTGTACGACAAGGTCGTTAAACTCGATTTCACTCGACGAAGCACCAGCTAATCTCGATAGCGTTTCAAGTGCTGCTTCGGTCTGTCCGTCGACGAGGAAAGCCATGGCCAGTGCGAGGTAGTCTTTGAGATCCCACTTCTTTAGATGAGATAGCACTTTCAGTGAGACTGGCCCCAGTCCTTCCTCAAGCGCTCGGTAATTAACAAACCGGATGACAGAATCTGGTGTGTTTGGGTTGCTGCTAAACGATTCGAGAAACTCTAGTTTTGAGGTCGCGCCTAAGTAGCCGGTGATGGTCGTTTTAAGCATGCGCAATTCACTGTTCGCACTCGATTGAGAATCAAGGGTCCGAAGTTCGCTGGACAGACCCTCTTTCATTGAGCTGTTCCAGCAGTAGGGGAAAGCCCAAACGTAGCCCAATTCCGAGAGTCTGCCGCTTCCAGGTTGAAATAGAGAGTAATCAGTATCTGAAAAATCCAAATCAAATCCAATGTAGTACAGGTTGCGCAGTACGCTTTGTGTGTTCAGCATGACGGCAAAGTCGAAACCATATTCTTCATAAGTTTCAAAAAGTGCCTTTGCGGATGCTTTTGATTGCCTGTACTGGTTCATCAGGTCGAGGCCATAAAGCATGCCGGTTCTTCCATCTATAAAGACCTTGCTTTCGGGCGACAGGTTATAAAGAAGATAGCCACCGACCTGATACTCGTTAAATATCTTTCCCTGCTTACCGGTTCGCTTCATGTAGGCAATCAAATCGTTCGGATATTGTTCCGGGTTCAAATCCTGGGTAGCCATCGCGTATGACATTTTGGCGGTGTGAACGCCGGTCATTACTAGGCAGCACACAAGGACTATTCCTGCAAGAGCATTCGCAGATCGCTTCCATTGGCGAGTTGCGTCAGCCAGGCGTAAGTCTGAAAGCATGTGAGCAAGGATCGCCATGCAGAAAATCGTTGCCGGTGTAATCAGTCTCGATGTCGTCATGGCAAATTTCAGAAAGACGATGAGTGCCGCCAGATATCCGATCTTCCTTTGATGAACAGATAGCAGTAGCGAAAGGAGCGCTGAAAAAATCAGGACTGGAAAATAGCCGAACTCAAAATATTTCAGAGGGGGCTCAAATTCCTTGATTGCAGTCTTCCATTCATCAGAAAAGTTCAAGAGCGCGATAATAATGTGAGTGAGGTTGGGATTTAAAAAGCCCATTGCCAATACAATGCACCCCCAGATGAACCAGTTGGCCCAGACTGGGATCGACGCTCTGTCCATCAATTGTCGATAACCGTGGTCGACAAAGAGGCCAAAAAACACGACCCACCCAAAGATGGATGAGTGGTAATTTGTCCATACGACCATTAACAAGATGATCGGAAGCATCGTTCGCCAGTTGATGATCTGCCGAGCGTGTTCATACAAAATTACTGAAATCACGATCAATGGATAACTCAACAGTTCTGGACGAATAAGTGGCCGTTGAATTAACGCGACAGTCAACAGAGGCAACACAAGAACGAACGCAACTGCTGGAGCCTTGATCTTTCTCATCCAGAAAAGCATCAATCCGAATGTAAGGCTCCAAGAAAGCATGCGCATTGCGTAAGCGCCGCCGTCCAAACCGAAAAGGTTAACCAATTCGTAGTAAATCACGCCGAAGTGGTGCCTCGGGACTAGAATTGGCTCCTCGTAGTAGGTATAGCTGTAGTGGTCTTTCCACGGAGATAGTCCGTTTTCGATCCAGTCCTGTCCCGTTTTAAGTAACCAGAAGCTGTCGTAGTTAAGCCAGCTAAAATTCGCGGCCGCAACCAAAACGATTACACAGGTTAGTACCACACCCCAGATTACTGCAGTACGCTGGGATTCAAGTGCGGGAATCCACGCCCAACTATTGTTGTGTTTGATGGTTACTCTCCTATCCTATCGGATTGAATTTTCAGTCCGCTAAGGCCAAGGTATTTTTTGTGCAGCGATGAAACTACCTCAAACAAATCGTCGCGTGTGCCGTTGTTCTCAACAACATCGTTTGCAATAGAAAGCCTCTCGCCCCTGGTTGTTTGTGCGGCAAGCGTTTTGATAGCTTGTTTCAGGGAGATGCCATCTCTGCTAAAGAGGCGTTTTAGTTGCGTGTTTCTATCGGAATCGATGACCAACACTCGATCAACCCAGTCGGGTACACCCACTTCTGTCAATAGTGGTATGACGACCAAGCAGTAAAACGCATCAATCGATACCAAGCGCTTTTCTACTTCTGAAAAGATGGCGGGATGCAGTATCGACTCCAAGGTTCTACGCTTAGCGTCATCTGAAAATATAATCTCGCGCATTCGCTTCCTATTAAGTCGACCATTTGCGTCAACAACGCTAGGTCCGAACGCTTTGATTATCTTGAGAAGCTGTATGGTCCCCGGCTCGGTAAGCTCTCTCGCAATGACATCAGTATCAATGACAGGCACACCGAGTTCAGAGAACATGTCGGAAACGGTAGTCTTGCCGGAAGCGATTCCCCCGGTAAGCGCTACCACGTACGTCATTAGCGTTGCAGTCCGGAGTAATGGAAATAGGCGTCAATGATCTCCGGACCCCACATTAGGCTGACCCAGCCCGCAATGGCAATGAATGGCCCAAACGGAATTGGCTTGCTGCCATCATGCTTTTTGAGGCCCATCATCGTCATTCCGATGATTGCGCCTACCAGGGAAGACAGCAGGACGATGAGAGGAAGCTGTTGCCAGCCTAGCCATGCTCCAAGGGCAGCTAAGAGCTTAAAGTCTCCATAACCCATGCCCTCTTTCCCGGTCAAAAGTTTGAACAATTGGAACACTGTCCATAGTGCGCAATAGCCGAATACCGCCCCGAGAATGCTGTCAATTGATGGGGTGAATACGCCGAAACAACTTGCAAGCAGGCCAATCCATAGTAGCGGTAAGGTCATGCTGTCAGGGAGCAGCTGGTGATCGAGATCGATGCCTGCCAGTGCGATTAGCATGGCGGTCATGACTAAAGCCATTCCGGTCTGGATCGTGGGACCAAATTTCATGGCCACGAGCGCAAACATGAATGCAGTCGCCAGTTCGACCAATGGATACCGAGGCGAGATTCTGGCTTTGCAGTTAGAGCATTTCCCCCTTAACGCCAGGAAGCTAAGAACAGGAATGTTTTCCAGGGCAGTGATCGCGTGATCGCAGTTAGGGCATCGAGACCCTGGCCTTACAATGCCGGGTGGGGCTGGCTCGTCGCCGGGGCTCTGAACAGAAAGCAATTCTCGGCACTGGCAACGCCAGTCATGTTCAAGGCGAGCCGGGACACGATGAATGACTACATTAAGAAAAGAGCCGATTAGCAGCCCCAAAACAAACACCCCTGAAATAAACAGGGGTGCGGGAAAAAGCGATTCAAAGGGCATTATTCAAAGCCAGCTCTGGTTGTTGTTTTAATGAAACCTTTTTTAGATGACAGCGGCCATTTTGAAGATAGGCAGGTACATGGCGATGACCATGGCACCGACAACTACGCCAACAAATACGATGATGACAGGCTCTAGCAGGCTGCTCAGTGCATCAACGGCATTGTTTACTTCTTCTTCGTAAGCCTCTGCGACTTTGATCAACATTTCATCAAGCGAGCCAGCCTCCTCACCAATGGCTGCCATCTGGATGACCATGTTTGGGAAGACATCAGTTTGCTGCATGGCGAGTTGAAGTTGGTGACCAACGGCTACGTCCTCACGAATACGTGCTGCCGCGTCGTTATAAACCTGGTTGCCTGTTGCGCCGGAAACAATGCCCAAGGCTTCAACCAAGGGAACGCCGGCCGCAAACGTAATGGCCAGGGTTCTGCAAAACCGAGCAATCGCCGCCTGTCTAAGAATTCCACCGATAATTGGAATTTTGAGGCTGACCTTGTCAATCCAGTGTGCGAATGAAGTTGACCGCTTCTTGGCCATTACGATAGCGGTAATGGACAGAACAAGGAAGATAATTAAAAACAATCCTTTGCTTCGTAGAAACTCGCTGGCGTTGATCACCATTCGGGTGAATGCAGGCAAGTCAGCACCGAAGTTCTGGAAAATGGATTCGAACTGTGGAATGACATAAACGAGAAGAATAGCGGAAACGATAATGGCAACCGCAACAACGGCGATGGGGTAAAAAAGTGCTTTTTTAATTTTTCCCTTGATGCTTTCGATTCGCTCCTTGTATGAAGCAATTTCATCGAGAATCGTGTCAAGAACACCTGCGCTTTCACCCGCTTTGACAAGGTTGGTATAGAGTTCATCGAATTGAATCGGGTGGGCGCTTAGCGCTTCATGCAGACTGCCGCCAGATTCTACATCCGCCCGGATTTTATCGAGCATGGCGCGCATTCGAGGGTTTTTTGTACCACCTGCAATGATCTGAAATCCAGTAACAAGCGGCACGCCCGATTTGAGCATGGTCGCAAGTTGGCGGCTAAAGTTTGTAATTTCCTTGGACGAAATTCTTCGGCCCGCCGCACCAAAAAGTGGTTTCGGCTTCTTGCGTACCCTTATGGGGCTAATGCCCTGCCGGCGCAACTCTGCTCTTACGAGGTTAGGGGTGGGGGCGACTTGCTGACCTTTCAGTTTGACGCCACGTTTATCTCTTCCTTCCCAAAGAAAAATGGTGTTTTCTGCTTGAACGGTAGCCATGACCTAATCCTTGGTTACACGGTTGATTTCGATGAGGTCGGTTACACCTCGAGCAACTTTAAGCAGTGCCGCTTGTCGCAGGTCAAGCACACCTTCCTTGGCGGCTTCTTTGGCGATTTTTAGCGCACTGCCTTCTTCCAATACGATTTGTTGAATCTCTTCAGATAACGGCATCACCTGAAAAACACCGCTTCGTCCACGGTAGCCCTCGTTGCATTCTGAGCAACCAACGGGTTTATAGAGATTTACTTCGTCCAGGTTCTCGCTGTCAAAGCCGGCTCGGATCATCGCCTCTTCTGGCAGTTCGTCACGCTGCTTACATTTGTGCAGGGTCCTGATGAGTCTTTGGGCAATAACAAGATTGACTGCCGAGGTGATGTTGTAACTGGGTACACCCATGTTCATCAATCGCGTAATCGACTGCGGAGCGTCATTCGTGTGAAGTGTGGACAATACTAAGTGACCGGTTTGGGCTGCTTTGATACCGATTTCTGCC
Source organism: Marinihelvus fidelis (assembly GCF_008725655.1). Taxonomy (NCBI): domain Bacteria; kingdom Pseudomonadati; phylum Pseudomonadota; class Gammaproteobacteria; order Chromatiales; family Wenzhouxiangellaceae; genus Marinihelvus; species Marinihelvus fidelis. The sequence continues at coordinate 48,269 of NZ_VYXP01000012.1, forward strand.
GTCTCGAGGTCACGAATCTCACCCACCATGATGACATCTGGGTCTTGGCGGAGAAATGAGCGCAGCGCCCGGGCAAATGTCATGCCCTGTTTGGCATTCTGTTGAACCTGGTTAATCCCATGCACACGAATTTCAACGGGGTCTTCAACCGTCGAAATATTCCTCCCCTCATCGTTCAGGAGGTTCAGGGCCGTATAAAGCGTTACGGTCTTACCTGAGCCCGTGGGCCCGGTCACCAAGATCATCCCGTAGGGCTTCTTGACGGACTCCAGGTAAATATCATGCTGGGTGGGCTCAAACCCGAGCCCTTCGATGCCCAAGTTTGTTGAAGCTGAGTCTAGAATTCGCAGAACGACTTTCTCGCCGAACAAGGTTGGGCAAGTGCTAACGCGAAAATCGATACTCCGTGTCCGAGTAATATTAAGCTTGATTCGGCCATCTTGGGGAACTCGCTTTTCCGCGATATCCAGGCCGGCCATGACCTTAAGTCTTGCCGTCAATCGACGGGCCATTTGGACCGGTGGGCTGGCTATGGACTTCAGAACGCCATCAAGCCTGTACCGAATACGGTACTTAGACTCGTAAGGTTCGAAATGAATATCCGATGCGCCCTTTCGAATAGCATCAAGAAGGACCTTGTTGATGAATCGAACGACAGGGGTTTCGTCAATCGCATTTTCTAGATCAATTTCATCGGTGTCCTCGTCGATCTGAAATCCGAGGTCCTCAAAACCTTCTTCGGAGTCGAAATCGTCAAATTCCTCTTCCGCGACTGCAAGAGCACGTTCGATAGCTTTGTCTAACTGGTCTGCCGCGACCAATATCGGCTCTACGTGAAAGCCGGAACTAAAAGAAATCTCATCGATGATCGTGTGATCGGTCGGGTCGGACAGAGCAACGAATATTGAATTCCCACGTAGATAAAGTGGCAATGCTTTGTGTTTGAGTATCAGGCTTTCACTGACCAGGCTGGTAGGTGTTTGACCAAGATCTAGTGAAGAGACATCAAGTAGTGGCACGCCATACTCAACTGAAGCCGCCTGGGCCAGCGTACTGGGGTCTAAACTTTGTTGTTGGCTTAGCCAAGCTAAAACGGTTGTGCCATTCTTGCTTGCGCCATCGCAAGCTGAGAGCGCCTCCTGCTCTTCCATCAGGCCTTCTGCGACCAGACGTCTGGCAAAACCACGTAACTGGCTGGACACCTTGAGTTCCGAATTCATGCGCGGCGCTCTCCACTCCCCTTTCCATCATTATATCGGAACATCATTACCTCAATGCAATGCGTAAATGAATATCAGAAACTAAAAAGCCCCTTGCGATCGCAAGGGGCTTTTAGAGTTTAGCCTGACGATGACCGTAAGTTATAGGTCACGCCAATTCGGCATAAACTTACTGGCGGCAGGTAGCCGGCAGGTGACGCAGCGCGCCCGTGCCGTTCGTCGTGCAGTCCCAGTTGATCGGGCCGGACATTGACGTCGGGTTGTAAGCGGCACCTGACGCGTCTTCGGGTGTCAGGAAGGCGCCCGGGTCAACGTCAGCACCAGTGTTAGTTGACTGAACGGTGATTCGACCAGTCCCCGGAGTAATTACCAGGTCGTTGCAGTACTGGCTTTCGCTGTTCGCGGTGTCGAAACCGTAGGCAGCTTCAGAGCCAGCGAAGTTGCCTTCTGACTGGAAGTACTCGGAAACGGCCAATTTAGCCGGTGCTGCCTGATTGATGCACTCGCCGACCTTAGCGCGGATGGTGTAGTCCTGGTAAGCCGGCACGGCCAGCGCGACCAGGATGGCGACGATCGCGATCACGATCATCAGTTCGATAAGGGTGAAACCCTTTTGAATTTGCTTAGTCACTTTCTCTACCCTCCAATGGTGATGATATTCGGTGCCTGATTACATTCAAGTCACCGGGATGCCCCTAGATGATTCATTGGGATGCGGGTTGTATAAATGCAGGGAGTGTGCCAAGTTTTTCATTGGTTGAAAAAACAGGGGGTTGGGGGCGATTTTATGCTGGATTTAGGCTTGAAATGACGGTGGAATGTCAGGATGTGACGAAAATTGTCACCTTTTTGCGCGTTATGTCGGGGTTTGGGCCAGGCGCAGGCCGGTGAACTGCCATCGGGCATCCGGGTAGAAGAAGTTTCGGTAGCTGGGGCGGCTGTGGTTGGGGGCGGTGGCGCCGCTTTTTCCTTTCAGCACCATCTGGTTGATCATGAATTTGCCGTTGTATTCGCCGACGGCGCCTTTGCTGGGCTGGTAGCCGGGGTAGGGTGCGTAGGCGCTGGCGGTCCATTCCCAGTTGGTGACGTTTTTGGGTCGGGTGGCTTCCCATTCGAATTCGGTGGGCAGGCGCTTGCCCTGCCAGCGGGCGTAGGCGTCGGCCTCGTAGTAGCTGATGTGGGTGACGGGTTCTGCCCCTGGCAGGGGCTGGTCGCCGCGCAGGGTGAAGTGGCGCCATTGGCCGTCTTCCGCCTTGCGCCAGTACAGGGGGGTGGTGATGCCGTGTTGCTGGCGCCAGGCCCAGCCGTCGGAGAGCCAGAGCAGCGCGTTGTTGTAGCCGCCGTCTTCCATGAACTGCAGCCACTCGTGGTTGGTCACGGGGTGGGTGGCCAGTTGGGCCGCCTGTAAATGCACCGTGTGCGCCGGGCCCTCGTTGTCGAAGGCGAAGCCTTCGCCCTGGTGGCCGATGGTGTACTGGCCTTCGGGCAGGGTTTGCCAGGCGTTGGTGGTGTCGTCCTTTGTCGGTGCTGCCGGGGCGGGGGCGTCGTGGTTGAACATCGCGGGCCAGGTGGGGTTTTGCCACAGCCCATGCTTGATATCCGTCAGCAGCAGTTCCTGGTGTTGCTGCTCGTGGTGGATCCCCAGGGTGACCAGGGGGGCGATGGCCTTCATCTGCTCCTGGCTGGCCTGGGTCAGCAGTTCTTCCATCGCCTGGTCGGTGGCCTGGCGCCATTCCATCACCCGCTCCAGCGGCGGCCGGGACATCATGCCGCGCTTGGGGCGGGGGTATTGCTCGCCCACGCCATTGTAATAACTGTTGAACAGGACCTTGTGGGCTTCGTCGAACGGCGTGTGGCCTTTTTTGTGTTCGCACAATACAAACGTCTCGAAGAACCATGTCGTGTGACCCAGGTGCCACTTGGTGGGGCTGGCGTCGGGCATGGACTGGATCATCTGGTCTTCGGGGCTCAGGGGGGCGGCCAGGGCTTCGGTGTGGGCGCGGGTGGTTTGGTATTGTGCGAGCAGGGTGGTGGGGTCGGCCAATGTCTGGGTCCGGGTGGGTTTGGGTTGGGGCATTGTATTACGTGGGTTGGGGTGAATTTGCCATATTCACTATTGTGGCCTGGGTGAGATGCTTGGTGGGGTTGGAGATATTTATATGTATGCCCGTAACGGGTATACTTGGGGGGGGAAGTGAGGCGCGTTCTAAAACGTAGAAGTTTTGCGAAGTGGCAGGCTGGTGAAAATATACGAAACGCTGTGTTGTGTAACGTCGTGTTGGAAATGGAGCGGGGCCTGATTGATGCGGTCCTCGGCGAAAGTTTGTACAAGATGCGTGTGTCCCGCCCAGGGGGTGGTAAGCGGAGTGGCTACCGAGTTTTCGTTGCGGCAAGGCTGGGTACTCGGTATGTATTTATGCATGGGTTCCCGAAGAATGTCAGGGCCAATATCACGCGGTCAGAAAAGAAGGCGTTGCAGTTTGCGGGGAAGGCGTTTTTGGAGTTGACGGGTAATGCGCTGGTGGAATCTCTGAAGGCTGGCGTGTTGTTGGAGGTGGATTGTGAGTGAAATCATTGAGTCGTTGCGCGACGATTTAGGCGCCCTCCATGAGGTTGGCGCAGTCGATAAGGTCACAATGCGGGAGTTTGAGCGTATTTGTCCGCCGCCAGTGCGGGAGTTCAGCGCGCTCGATATCAAACGCCTGCGGGAAAGGCTGAAGTTCAGTCAGCCGGTGTTCGCTCTTCACCTGCATACATCGGCATCGACGATTCGCAAGTGGGAACAGGGCGAGACGCGGCCGGCGGGGCCCGCGTTGAAGTTGCTCAATGTGATTGCTGATAAGGGCTTGAAGGCAATCATCTGACGGTACGGAAAGGTAAAGCGATGAACAGGCTGAAAATTATTCCTGAGTTCAAAACCGAAGAGGAAGAGCGGGCGTTTTGGAAGGTTAATGACTCCGCCGATTATGTTGAGTGGGAAAAAGCTCAGGTTGTGACCATGCCAAACCTGAAGCCCTCCACGAAGACCATCTCCCTGCGACTGCCCGAAAGCCTTTTGGACGACGAAAGACATCGATCGTAGGCATTATTGCCAACAGCGGAAAATGTTGGCATAATTGACAACATGGGGGAAGATCAACGAACGGCCAGAAGGTGGATAGATGAGGCATCGTTTGTTGAAACGAGCATCGTTCGATTGTCGAAACCGCTCGAAGGTTCAGACCACCCTTACAAGTACAGCCTGGCTCTGATCGTCGGTGGTCAATGTGTACTTCGCTACGACAATGAGCGTGGCAAAGGGGATCACAGGCATGAAGGTGACATTGAGCAGGCTTATGTCTTTACCACGCTGAGCCAACTGTTAAGCGATTTTAAGTCTGACGTCAGGAGGAAGCTTCAAAATGGATGAAACGACTTTGAAGATTGGCGTGCGGACAATGGATAAGTTTTTCGAGGGTGTTGCTGAGTCAGTTGAAAATGTCGGGTACACCACGCCTTCACTTTATTTTCCCTCTGCGGAAGACTTGTTCAAGACCCTGGGGGGTCGGCGGTGGGAAATCCTTCAGGCATTGGCGGGGCAACGTTCTGTCGGCGTTCGCGAGTTGGCACGGCTGGTCGCGCGGGAAGTCAAGTCCGTGCACCGCGATACCGAGGCATTGGTGGCGGGTGGTGTGATCAGTAAAGCTGATGATGGCAAGTTGAGTTTTCCGTACACGCGTATCGTGCTGGAGCCGTTTGAATTCGAGAGTGGGCGGGCCGCGTAGATCGCGCTGTCCGGCCGTCCCTAGTCGATCCCGTACTTCTTCAGCTTGTACCTTAGCGACCGGAAGCTGATGCCCAGCTGCTCCGCCGCGCGGGTCTTGTTGTAGCGGGCCTTTTTCAGCGCCTCTTCGAGCATCTGTTTTTCGATGTCTTCCATGTAGGTGTCGAGCGACTGGTCGGCATCCAGGCCGGGCAGGGGGGCGTCGCCGTTGGCGTGGCCGTTGGCGCCGTCGTGCAGGTCGTCGAACTGCTCGAGCATCAGGTCGTCGGGGTCGATGGCGCCGCCTTCGCTCATGGTCACGGCGCGTTGCAGGATGTTGATCAGCTCGCGCACGTTGCCGCTGAAATCATGTTGCTGCAGGGCGTCCATGGCGTCGGGGCTAATGGCCGGGGCCTGGGTGTCCCACTCGGCGGTGATGTTCTTCAGGAAATGCGTGGCCAGCGCGGGGATGTCATCGGGGCGCTCGGCCAGGCTGGGCATGTGCAGTTCGATCACGTTCAGGCGGAAATAGAGATCCGAGCGGAACTTGCCTTCTTCCACCAGCGGTTTCAGGGCCTTGTGGGTGGCGCTGAGGATTCGCACATCCACGCCGATTTCCTCGCGGGCGCCAATGGGGCGCACGGCTTTTTCCTGGATGGCGCGCAGCAGTTTCACCTGCATGTGCAGGGGCAGGTCGGCGACCTCGTCCAGCAGCAGGGTGCCGCCGTCGGCGGCCTGGAACAGGCCTTCCTTGTTGGCGTCGGCGCCGGTGAAGCTGCCTTTTTTGTGCCCGAAGAACTCGCTTTCCATCAGCTCGGTGGGGATGGCGCCGCAGTTGACCGGGATGAAGGGGCCGTCGATGCGCGGGCCCAGGTCGTGGATCAGGCGCGCGGCCAGTTCCTTGCCCGAACCGCTGGCGCCGGAGATCAGCACCGGGGCCTGGCTGCGGGCCAGCTTGCGGATCATCTGCCGGCAGCGGTTCATGGCCTGGGAGTTGCCGATCAGGCGTGACAGTTCGCCGTCGGGCTCGACAATGGGAGCCGGTGCGTTGGCGGCGTCAAAATCGTCATCCTGCTCCGGGGTGCTGTCGTCGGCGCGCAGGCGCAGGGCGGTGTTAACCAGCTTGCGCAGCATGCCCAGGTCGACGGGCTTGCTGACAAAGTCAAACGCGCCCAGTTTCAGGGCCTGCACGGCGTCCTCCACCCGCCCGTGGGCGGTGATCACGGCCACCGGCAGGTCCGGGTGGTCGCGGCCGATCTGCTGCACCAGGTCCAGGCCGTTGCCATCGGGCAGGCGCATGTCGGTCAGGCAGAAGCTGAAGTCGTTGGCGCCCAGGGCGCGGCGTGCCTGGACCAGGTCGGCGGCGGCGGTCACGCGCAGGCCCATGCGTTCCAGCGTCATCACCAGCAGGTCCCGGATGTCGGGCTCGTCGTCGATGATGAGGACATGCTGGTTGTCGATCATGGGCCCTCCCTGAAGGCGTTGAGGTCGATGATGCTGGCGCCGCCGCCGGCCAGCGTCATGCGCACGTGGAAACGGGTGCGTTCACCGGGGTCGGAGTCTACCGTGAGTTCGGCCTGGTTGGCTTCCACCAGCTGGCGGGCGATGTACAGCCCCAGGCCCGAGCCTTCCTTGCGGGTGGTGTAGAAGGGCTGGAAGATGTCCACCATCTTCTCTTCCTCGATGCCTTCGCCGTTGTCCTCCACGCTCACCTTGCAGAAGCCGGAGTCGTGCTCGTGGCCCAGGCGCAGCACCAGCTCGGGGCGATGGCGGTTGTCGCCCAGGTGCTGCAGGGCGTTCTCCATCAGCTTCCACAGCACCTGGTGCAGCTGGCTACGGTCGAACATCACCGACAGCTTCCCGGTCTCTTCCGGGTTGCCGCGTGGCAGTTCCAGGCGGAACGGGTAGTCGCGGTAGGCGGTGTTGAATTCCTCGCGCAGCTCTTCCAGCCACGGCGCGATGGCGAAGATCTCGTGCTGGCTCTTCTCTCGCCGCGACATCTGCAGGATGTTCTCGATGATGCCGTTGGTGCGCTTGACGTTGTTGCGGATGATGGTGATCAGCTTGTCCTGGTCCGCGGTCAGGCCGTCGTCTTCCTCCAGCAGCTGGGCGGCGTGGCTGATGGCGCTGAGCGGGTTGCGCACCTCGTGCGCGATGCTGGTGGACAGCCGCGCCAGGCTCACCGACGACATCTCCAGCGCGCGCTGGCTGACCACGTCGTTGTCTTCCAGGAAGACCACCACGGAAATCTCGTTGCCGGCCGGCACGCTGACGAACTTGGGCACCACCTGCGCCTGGCTGGCGTTCAGGTTAAGGGTCTCGGGCTCCAGCCGCGGGTCGCCCATCCACTCGTCCAGGGCGCGTTTCAGTTCCGGGCTGATGTCTTCGAGCGCGCGCCGGGCCGCGGGCGGGCTGCCCAGCAGGAACCAGGCGCTCTCGTTCATCATCTTGATGTGGCCGTCGGGGCCCACGGCCAGCACGCCGGAGCGCAGCCGGCGGATGACCAGCTCGTTGATCTGCTCCAGCCGGGTCAGCGTCAGCAGCTGCTGCTCGGCGATCAGGCGGAACTCGCGCGCCCAGTTGGCCAGGATATGCGTGAGTGTGGTGATGATGAAGATGATGACGCCGAAGACGCCGCCGGTGAGGAAGTCGTCGGCGCTGGTAGCGCCACCCATGTAGGCGATGGTGGGGCCGGACAGCACCGCCAGCGAGGCCAGGCCGGCAATCAGCAGCGCCAGGCGCAGCGGCAGCACGATACCGGCGGCGGCGCCGGTGAACACCAGCAGCACGGCCAGGCCGTCGAAGGTGTTCAGCAGCAGCGCCATCAGCAGCACGTCCAGCAGCAGCGACTGCAGTGCCATGTCGCGCACGCCCTGCTCGTCCTGCGGGCGCACGATGATGAACACCACGGCAAAACCGAAGTAGACCAGCAGCACGGCGGCGGCCAGCGTGGTGTTGGTGAAGTTGATGCCCTGGGTGAGCAGGCCGCCGATAAATGCCGCGCCCAAAGCCAGCGCCACGAACAGGCGGAAGCCGTTCAGGTAGCGCAGCACGCGCAGCGTCAGCGCGGGGGATAAGGGGTAGCCGGTGAAATCGGCAATCTTCTGCAACGGGGGCTCCTTTGTTCTCGCCCGGTGTTTTCGCCTGGATGGCGGCCTTCGCCGGGCCGCGGCAGTGGCAGTATAGCAATCGTTCGGGCCGTTGAGATGAACCGACGTAGAGAAAGCGCGGCCCCTTACCTATAGTTCGGATGCATCGCGCGACCGACCACTAATCACCTCCAACCCCCCGCGGCGCCGATGTCAGCGAGTCCGACTGGTATCCGTCTCGCGCCCCTTCGCATCCAGATCGACCTGGGAGGAGGGAGTCATGATCGACGAATTGAAATTGAAGGCCCACGGCCGTGTGCTGACGGCCTGCGTGGCGGCGCTCGTGTGCGCGTCCGCCGGTGCCGCCGGCAAACCCGGTGGCGCGAACACCGCCATGCACGATATCGACCTGCGTGGCGGCGGTGGCCGCCTGGTCACCGGCCAGGCGGCGCGGCAGTTACGCGCCGCGGCGCCGGCGGGGCAGGCGCAGGCGCTGGCCGATTTTGAGCGCGCCGCGCCCGGCCTGCAGCTACGCTGGAGCGCCCTGACGGGCGCGCCCAGCCGCATTGCGGCCACGAAGGGGGCATTGACAGGCCCCAGTGCCATGGCGCCCGACGCCATTGCCTACGATTTCCTGGCGCGTAACCCGGCGCTGCTGGGCCTGCAGGCGGACGATATCGCCGCCATGCGCGTGGCCCGCGAGCTGGGTTCCAGCGCCACCGGCGCCAGTTACGTGACCCTGCAGCAGCAGGTGAACGGCATTGACGTGTTTGGCGGCCGGGTCAAGTTCACCATCAGCCCGAAGGGCGAGGTGCGCAGCGTGTCTGGCGAGCCCATTGCCAACGTGGCGAAGGCGGCGAGCGGTACGACGCCGCTGGTGCCGGTGGGCGAGGCGCTGGCCCTGGCCGCGGCCGACGCCCGGCTGGACCATGTCGAGTTCAGCCGTGATCACGGCCTGGTGTGGTTCCCGCTGTCGGCCACCGAGTTGCGGCTGGCCTGGAACGTGGTCACCGGCGACGGTGACAGCCCGAACGCCTATCGCAGCCTGGTCGACGCCGTCGACGGCCGCGTGCTGTGGCGCCAGAACCTGACGTCCTACGCGCACCAGACCGCCATCGGCCTGGCCTATACCAGCGATGGCCCGGACCCGGGCACGCCGTCCGGCACCAGCTCCGGAAACACGCCGGGCAGCGACCCTGCCGGCGCCAACCCGCGCCAGGTGCTGCCGTTCGATGGTGAGGACTTCTTCTCCCACGACGACGACCACGCGGACTGGTGGAACGGCAGCGGCGAGGCCGACTACAGCCGCACGGTGAGCAACAACGTCACCGCCCGCGATGACCGCCTGGGCGACGGTTCGCCGCAGATCGTCACCACCGACCCTTCCGGCGACTACACCGTCAGCCCGGCCTTTGACATTGACCTGTCGCAGGCGCCCAGCACCTACATCAATGCCTCGGTGGTGAACCTGTTCTACTGGTACAACCGCCTGCATGATTTCTGGTACGGCTACGGTTTTGACGAGGCCGCCGGCAACGCGCAGGTGAGCAATTTCGGCCTGGGCGGCGCCGAGGGTGACCCGATCATCGTCGACGCGCAGGACAACTCGACCCCGGCCGACCCGGCCGATGCCGACAACTGCAACGCCTTCATGCGCGCCGACACCGACGGCAACTCGCCGTCGTCGCGCTTCCTGATCTGTGACCGCGGCGCCAACGGCATTATCGATGCCGGCCTGGACAACACCGTCATTGCCCACGAGTTCGGCCACCTGGTGGTCGGGCGATTGCTGGAGGGCAACGTTAACGTGTCGCAGGGCTCGGGCATGAACGAGGGCTTTTCCGACCTCTTCGGCCTGACCATCTACGCCGAGGCCGACGACGAACTGGACGCGCCCTATGGCATCGGCGGCTGGTACCGGGGGCAGCCCGACAGCAGCATCCGGCGCGAGTTCTACAGCACCGACCCGACGGTGTTCACGCGCCGTTTCGCCGATATCGTCGACGGCGCGTTCTGCGCCGTGCGGGTGTGCAGCAACGACGACACCATGGCCTGCGGCACCGATGACGACTGCGGTGACGGCAACACCTGCGACACGGCCTCGTGCGGCTTCCAGTTCCAGTGCGAACCGCCCACGACCACCATTTCGCAGGGGCCCTGCAGGGCGGAGGAGCATGACGCCGGCGAAATCTGGGCCAACACGCTGTGGATTGCCTACACCAGCATGGTGAAGAAGTTTGGCTACGGCGCGGCGCAGACGGCCTTCCACCAGCTGGTGGTCGACGGCCTGAAGGGCGCCCCGGACTTTCCGGACTTCCTGGACATGCGCGACGCCATCCTGGTGGCCGACCTGGATTTCCAGGCCGGTGCGGCGCAGTGCCTGCTGTGGGACGCCTTCGCCAGCATGGGCATGGGCGTGTCCGCGTCCAGCCTGGGCAGCGGCGACATCAACGTGATCGAGGCCTTCGACACGCCGCCGTCCTGCACGCCCAATATCGACGTCAGCATCACCGCCAATATCGGCCTGGTGTGCCTGGATGACGACACCATCATCCCGATGGACATCACCAACACCGGCACCGGCGACCTGGTCATCGACGCCATCGATATCCAGGGCCAGGACGCGGCCGAGTTCTCGCTCGACCCGTCGCCGGAGATTCCGCTGGTGGTGCCGCAGGGCAGCACGGTGTCGTTCACGCTGCACCATGTGCCGGCCGGGGGCTTTGGCGCCCGCAATGCCACCGTGGTGATCACCTCCAACGACCCGGATGAGCCGACCGTGTCGGTGCCGGTGTCCGCCGAGGTGGGCGCGCCCGACATCAACGTGGCCATCGCCGACTCCGGCGCCTTCGGCAACGTCTGCACGGGCGAGCAGTCCGACATGACGCTGGTGATCAGCAACCAGGGCCAGTGCGACCTGACCATCGACGACATCCAGCTGGGCGGTACCGGCGCGAGCCAGTTCGACCTGCCCACGGCGCTGGACCTGCCGCTGGTGCTGGCCGCCGGCAGCGACTTCAACCTGCCGGTGCGGTTCTCGCCCGATGCCTGCACGGATTCGACCTACCTGGCGCATGTCGCCATCAGCAGCGATTCCCCGGGTGAGGGCACGGTCAACGTGCCGATCAGCGGCGAGGCCGACTGTCCGGAGCTGGTGATCGATCCGGTTGGCCTGACCGGGCTGAACGCCTTCCCGGCCACGGTTGTCGACACCGACGGCTCACTGGGCTGCTTCTCCGAGAAGTCCGCCGTGCTGCGCAACAACAGCAGCTGTCCCCTCACCATTACCGATATCTCCGCCGCCAACGGCGTGGACTTCCAGGTGATGGCGCCGACGGTGTTCCCGATCATCCTGCCGGGTGGCGAGGAAACGCTGGAAACGGTGGTGCGGTTTACCCCGCAGTCCGATGCCGATCCGCTGGCGCCGGGTGAGCTGACCGACCTGCTGGTCGTCAACAGCGATGATCCCGACGGTGCGCAGGACGCGCAACTGTGTGGCGAGTCCGCGCACGGCAGCGGCACGCGCATCCTGGTCACCGAGACCAGCACCGGCATCCCGCTGGTGGTGGACGGCCTGGAGCGGCTGGACCTGACGTCGAAGCAGAAGAACCGTCCGGGGCCCATCAACCTGGACTTCACCGATGTACCGGTGACTTCGACCGATGTGTGCGGCAATACCGTCGCGTACCACGTGAACCTGGAAACGCTGCCGCAGGCCGAGAGCACCGGCAAGCACGGTTCGCAGTACACGGCCCACGCCAAGCACGGCAACCTGCAGACGTCCGACAGCTTTGGCCTGGACCAGTGCGAGTTCCGTGACACCCAGCTGCAGTTGCAGGACGACGACTCCGGCGCCTGCCTGCTGGCACCCAAGGGTGCTGCGTGCAGTGCCGACAGCGAATGCTGCTCCGGCAAGTGCAAGGGCCCCAGCGGCAACATGAGCTGTAAGTAAGGCTCTCCCCCGCGGCCGCCTGTTCGGGCGGACGCAGAGCCGGCGTCCCTTTCGGGGCGCCGGTTTTTTAGGCGATGACCGGTTGCCCGCCTTTGCTTCCGCGGGCGTTTCAGGGGAAAATGGAGAACTTGGTCGCGGCGCGCCGCGGTCACCCGAATTCGACATTTTTCAATGACCTGATTCAACCCGGGAGACCCGATGAATTTTCATGAATACCAGGCGAAGGAACTGTTCGCCGAATATGGCATTCCCGTGCCCGCGGGAACGAACGCCACCACGCCGGACGAGGCCGTAGAGGCAGCGAAGGCGCTGGGCGGCGACATGTGGGTGGTGAAGGCCCAGGTGCACGCCGGCGGCCGCGGCAAGGCCGGCGGCGTCAAGCTGGTGAAGACGCTGGACGAGGTGCGCGCCGAGGCGGAGCGCATGCTCAACATGACCATCGAAACCTACCAGACCGGCGGCCTGGCGCTGCCCGTGGACTCGGTGCTGATCGCCGAGGCCACCGACATCGAGTCCGAGATCTACCTCTCGGCCCTGGTCGACCGCAACAACCGTTGCGTCACCTTCATGGGCTCTTCCGAAGGCGGCGTGGACATCGAGGAAGTGGCGGCCACTTCCCCGGAGAAGATCATCACCGTCAAGGTGAACAACACCGCCGGCTTCCGCAGCTACGACGCGGCCAAGATGGGCTTCGGCATGGGCCTGTCGGTCAAGCACGTGCGCCAGCTGACGAAGATCATGGGCGGCATCTACAAGCTGTTCGTGGAAAAAGACCTGGCGCTGGTCGAGGTGAACCCGCTGATCATCGACGGTAACGACGACCTGGTCGCGCTGGACGCCAAGATCAACGCCGACGAGGGCGCGCTGTTCCGCCACCCGGACCTGGCCGCCATGCGCGACACCCGCCAGGAAGACCCGACCGAGGTCGAGGCCCACGAGCTGGACCTGAACTACGTCACCCTGGACGGCAACATCGCCTGCATGGTGAACGGCGCGGGCCTGGCCATGGCCACCATGGACGTGATCAAGCTGAACGGCGGCGAGCCGGCCAACTTCCTGGACGTGGGCGGTACCGCCGACGCCGAGCGCGTGGCCGCGGCCTTCCGCCTGATCCTGTCCGGCGACAACGTCGAGGCCATCCTGGTGAACATTTTCGGCGGCATCGTGCGCTGTAACTGGATCGCCGAGGGTGTGCTCAAAGCCGTCGAGGAAGTGGGCGTGACCGTTCCGGTGATCGTCCGCCTGCAGGGCACCAATGCCGAACAGGGCCGGCAGATGCTGGCCGAATCCGACCTGGCGGTTATTCCCGCCGATGATTTGAACGACGCCGCCCAGAAAGCGGTGGCCGCAGCGAAGGGGGCCGCCGCATGAGCATCCTGATTAACAAAGACACCAAGGTCATCTGCCAGGGCCTGACCGGCCAGCAGGGCACCTTCCACACCCAGCAGGCCATCGAGTACGGCACGAAAATGGTCGGCGGCGTGACGCCCGGCAAGGGCGGCCAGACCCACCTGGACCTGCCGGTGTTCGACACCGTGGCCGAGGCCGTGGGCGAGACCGGCGCGAACGCGTCCGTAATCTACGTGCCGCCGCCGTTCGCCGGCGACGCCATCATGGAAGCCGCCGACGCCGGTATCGAGCTGATCGTCGCCATCACCGAGGGTATCCCGGTGCACGACATGATGCGCGCCCGCGCCATGATCGACGGCATCCCGGGCTGCCGCCTGGTGGGTCCGAACTGCCCCGGCGTGATCACCCCTGATGAATGCAAGATCGGCATCATGCCGGGCTTCATCCACCAGGCGGGCCGCGTGGGCGTGGTCTCGCGCTCCGGCACGCTGACGTACGAAGCCGTTTACCAGACCACCCAGGCCGGCCTGGGCCAGACCACCTGCGTGGGCATCGGCGGCGACCCGATCAACGGCACCAACTTCATCGACGTGCTGCGCCTGTTCCAGGACGATCCGGCCACCGAGGGCATCATCATGGTGGGCGAGATCGGCGGTTCGGCCGAGGAAGAAGCGGCCGAGTTCATCGCCGACTACGTGACCAAGCCCGTGGTGGCCTACATCGCCGGTGTCACGGCGCCCCCGGGCAAGCGCATGGGCCATGCCGGCGCCATCATTGCCGGCGGCAAGGGCACGGCCGAGGCCAAGTTCGCGGCGCTGGAAGAGGCGGGTGTGTCGACCGTCAAGTCTCCGGCTGACCTGGGCTCGGCGATCACCGAAGCCCTGGGCTAAACGCCCTCAGCGGGCTAAACGCCCTCAGCGAGCTAAACGCCCTCGCGGGGCCGGGTGGGGGTATCCCCCGCCCGGGCCGTGGTCGCCTGGCCTTCGGCTTCCCTCGCTGTCACACCTTTATCGCGGTCGGCACGGCGGGCCATCCTGGCCCGGCGTGCCTCCGCGCGCCATCCCTGGCGCGCGGACCCCGCTAAAGCTGCGCCTGCTCGGCAGGCTCCAACACGGCCCGGGCAGGGAATACCCCCACCCGGCGTGAGGGTGTTCAGCCCCAGGAAGGCAGCGTTAGGGTCAGAGTAGGGGGTCAGAGTAGGGGGTCAGAGTAGGGGGTCAGAGCAGGGGGT
>NZ_VYXP01000013.1 GCF_008725655.1 Marinihelvus fidelis
TGGTGGGGTCCCTGCAGGACCGTACGCGGCCATGGATGGCCGCGTCCGAGCGATACAGGATGTACTCGAGCGAGTCCTGCAGGGACCCCACCACCACCGCGACCTGCGACTAGCCCCCACGGCGGCCCATCCCAGGCGGGTACTAGTCGTCCTGGGCCTCGAAGCGATTGGCGTCCACGTTTTTGGTCACCCGCCGCGGATTCCAGATGCGCCCATTCATGGCCACCCAGACCCCGGGCTCGACACACTGGACGGCGCCCAGTGCGCAGCCAATGTTGAAGACCGCGTCGGAGTCGCGGAACCGGGCCGGGTGTAATGCACCGGTCAGGACGATGCGGCGACCACGCAGGCCTTCCAGTGACAGAGCCGTGTCGACCATCGAGTCGGTGCCGTGCGTGATCAGGATGTGCGTGGCGTCGCTGTCGGCGATGGTTTCGGCAATCAGGGCGCGATCCTCGCCGTCGATATGCAGGCTGTCCTTGCGCATCAGCGGGATGACGTCGAAGTCGAAAGCGACGTTCATGGCGTTCAGCGTCTCACTGATTTGCGGGTCGCCCACCTGGTAATCGCTCTTGTCGTCGAAGTAGATTTTGTCGATGGTGCCGCCGGTAGTGATGACCAGCAGCCGGTCCATTTCGCTCATGGCGTTTTGTCCGTGCCCGGGGGTTCGGTAGTATAGCCGAGGGCCGATCGGCCAGACTGTCGAATTGGATACGCGCATGCACCGGGATTCGCTCCTGACCAGGGAGATGCTGACCATCACACTCGCCGCCCTGCTGGCGCAGGCCGCGCCCGTGTGGGCGCAGGACGGCGAAGGCGAGGTGGCGCCTGTCGAAGACACCCCGGCCGAGCTGGCTGTCGCGGAGCCGGTCGTCGTGGACGTCGAGTGGCCGGATCGAGACGAACTGGCCGCCGCCATTGCGGACCCGGAGCGTCGACTGGAATCCTTGCTGACCGTCTCGGCGCTGGCCCGTATGCCTGCCCACCTGCGTGGCGCCACGGGTACGGACATGGACGCCGTGGCGCGCCAGGTGTTGGCCGATCGTGACTGGCTGGCGGGGCTGGCGCGCCGTTTCGGTATCGAGGTGTCGAGAAGCCCGATCCTGGACCCGGCGGCCTGGCGGGTGCAGTTGCAGCTGGACCAGTATGGGCTGCTACCCAGTTACGTATCCTCGCCGCTGGGGCCCGGCCTGGAGGTCACGCTGGAGCAGGCGCTGAATCGCGATAACGCCGCTTTGGCGGCATCCGCGCTGCCCGAACTGCTGTGGTACCTGGAGGCCAGCGCTACGCAATCCTGGACGACCGCGCTGGCGGCGCTGGAAGACAACGCGGCATTGAGAACGGCTCTGGGTCGTGACGCCGCGACCTTGCTGGACGGCTGGGTCGTTGAAACGGCGGATAAACAGGCCGGCGCGCAGCAGGCACCGGAGCCGGCGGGGCAACTGGCCGCTGCAGAGGCGGCGCTGTCGAATTATGTCTCCCAGCTGGTTGGCACGGGCCCGCCCGACGCGGCATCGTTGCGTCGCGACGTGGCCGGCCTGCTGGCCGTCATGCCCGCCCTGGATGACCCGCAGCGGGTGCAGGCAGGCAGCCTGTTGCACATGGCCGGGCTGGTCGACGGCCTGCAGGAGCAGCGCTACTTCCACTTTGCCGAGGGACTGCTGGCGATCATGGCGCAGCTGGAGCTGTACGTGGACGTCTACCCCGAGGCCGTGCGCGAAGTGGCCGGCTGGATGAACGCCGTGCTGCCGGTGCTGTCGCGCACCTATGCCCGTGACCTGGCCGCCGTCGACCCGCGGCTGAACTCCGCTGTCGCCGCCACCTATGACGTGGCCGGGACGCTGGCGCGCACGGAACCGATGGCGGATGGAAGAGGCGTGCGCCAGGCCATCGCCGACGCAGTCGCCCGGCTGGCGCTGCTGGTGCCGGACATGGGGTACTACTTTGACCTGCCCGTGCGCGACGCGGTGGCCGGCGCGGTCGACGCCTGTACCGGCATTGTCGCGGTGCGTGATCCCGATGGCAGCCCGGCGCTGACACGCGATGTGTTTGACGACTGCCAGCAGTCGCTGGTGGCGCAGGCCGATGGTGAAGCCCGCGAGCCACAGTTAGCGGGTGACGCCAACGGCCCGTTTGGCGAGGCCCAGCTGCGACGCGAGCTGGGGCTGACCGCCGGGCAGCGTATCAACTACGGTATCGGCTACCTGCACCAGCGTTACCAGACCGGCTGCGAGTTGCCGTCACGACCGCTACCGAACCCGCTTGAGTGGTCCTACCTGGCGACCTTCATGTCGTGGCTGGCGGAGCAGTCGCCGGTGTTTTTCCAGACCCCGGAGAACGAGGCGCGGCTGACACGCATGCGCGCCATCGGCACCGAATTGAAGCAGGTGCTGGCCGAGCAGGTCGACTGTGTCACCGGCATGGGTACGCGGCTCGCGGACCCGGTCAGCCGGGTCACCGCGGATTACCGCGAAGAGCTGATCGCCCTGGGGCGTGCGTTGCAGAGCGCCGAGATGGAGTTCAGGGACCGCTTCCTGGCACCGGGCGCGGATGTGAACCTGGCGGGTGACGCGCGCCAGAGCACGGCTTACCGCCCCGACGACCTGGTCATCGGCCCCTGCAACATCGAAAACGCCTGCGAGATGACCGCTGCGCTGGGTTCCACCCGCGCCCTGGCCGGCCTGTTCCCGGATACCTGGCTGCTGGCCGACCAGGTGGGCCTGGGCGAGGTCGAGATCTGCTACGACGACATGGGTTGGGAGCAGCGGCGCTCGCAGCCGGTGCGCGAGGGCGACACCAACGTCGCCAACTACCATGGCCGGCTCGCCTTCACGCTGCGTGGGCGCTTTATCGGCGAGGAGGACAGTCATGAGCTGTTCGCCTATCGTTTCGTGTCGCCCGGTGAGTACCACTACCTGTTTTCCGCGGCCAATGACGAGGTGCTCAACGATGCCTGCCCGGTCGAGTGGGTGGGTTCGCGCATCGTTACCGAGTTGCCGTCCGGCAAGCGCGGCCTGGTGCCCAATCGCCTGACCTACCTGTCCGCGCCGCGCACGCTGCCGTCGCGGTTGCTGTCAGCGAACTGGGACCGGGGCGAAGAGTGGCGTGACTGGTTCGTGACCGGCCTGGGCGTCGCCGCGCTTGACGTCGACATCCCGCCGGATCCGTCGCCGGCCCTGTCTCAGCGCCTGCAGCAGTTGCGCCAGCGCGAGCAGGCGGCGATCTACGGCAGCCTGCTGGAGCGCCCGACCGGGGCTAATCCACAGTTCTCGACGCCGGTGCGCGAGCAATTGCGGCGGCTGGAGACGGCCAAGTCACTGATCCGCATGCAGATGATGCTGTTCTATCCGCACGTGCTGAGCGAATCCGACCGCCTGCGCGCGGCGCTGGCGGGCGAAAACGGCCTGTTGGATGTCGAGGTGCTGGCCCGCTACCGCAAGGACAACCGGCCGCTGGACCAGGTGGTCGAGGCCAGCCTGCGGCGCCTGGACCAGTTTGAGCAGGAATGGGCGCAGCTGCCCGAGGCGGTACGCCGCAACGGCTCGATCGCCGACAGCGTGTCGCACGCGATGGTTCGCCTGGACGCGGTCGCCGCGCAGTTCTTCGCGCCGACGTCACGGCCGCCGGCGGCGGGTACCGAGCAGCCGGCCCCGGCCGCGGCCCCGACGGAAGACGCCGGCCCGGACTGAGCCGGCACATTCGGGCATCGGCGTGAACGATGAACTGAAACCGGTCAGCCCTGGCGAGGCCACCCGCGCCTGGGCCCGTGTCGCGGCGCTCAGTTTTGGCGGCCCCGCGGGGCAGATCGCGGTCATGCACCGGGTCATCGTCGAGGAAAAGGGCTGGGTCAGCGACAGCCGCTTCATGCATGCCCTCAACTACTGCATGGTCCTGCCCGGGCCCGAGGCGCAGCAGCTGGCCACCTACCTGGGCTGGTTGCTGCACGGCTGGCGTGGCGGGCTGGTCGCCGGCGGGCTCTTCATTCTTCCCGGGTTTGTCAGCATCCTGTTGCTCAGCGTGCTGTATGCCGGCTTCCACGAAGCGCCCGCGGTGCAGGCCCTGTTTTTCGGCATCAAGGCGGCGGTGCTGGCGGTGATCGCGCAGGCCATTTTCAGGCTCGGTCGCAAGGCCCTGCGAACCGGCCCGCAGGTCATCCTGGCCGCTGCCGCGTTTATCGCGCTGTTTTTCTTCGCGGTGCCGTTTCCCTGGGTCATCCTGGGTGCGGCAATCGCCGGGGTGTGGATGGCGCGATCCTTCACACCGGACGCCGGGGCGGCGGTGCAATCCGGCCAGGGGCGACCGGCGGACCGTGTTTCCGGGTGGCGAACGGCGCGGGTGCTGTCTGTTGGGCTGGCGTTGTGGATGGCGCCGGTGCTGGCGCTGTGGGTGGCGCTGGGGCCAGAGGATGTCTTTACCCGGCTGGGGTTGTTTTTCAGCAAGATGGCCGTGGTCAGTTTCGGCGGCGCTTACTCGGTGCTGGCTTACGTGGCCCAGGAAGCGGTCCAGACCCATGGCTGGTTGTCCCCCGGGGAAATGCTCGACGGCCTGGGTATGGCCGAGACCACGCCGGGCCCGCTGATCCAGGTGGTCCAGTTTGTCGGCTTCATGGGTGGCTACCGCGATGCCGGCGACCTGTCGCCCATGCTGGGTGGCGTGCTGGCGTCGGTGCTGGTGACCTGGGTGACCTTCGTGCCCAGCTTCCTGTGGATTTTTATGGGTGCGCCGTACATCGAGACCCTGCGCGGCAACCGGACGCTGCAGGCGGCGCTGGCGGCGGTCACGGCGGCCGTGGTGGGCGTGATGTTGAACCTGGCGGCCTGGTTCTCGGTGCACGTGCTGTTCGCGCACGTCGACACGCGCTCATTCGGGCCGCTGCAGCTGGTCGTGCCGGAACCCGCGAGCGTCCAGTGGCTGGCGCTGGTACTGGCCGCAGGCGCGTTCCTGGCGATGGCGCGGTTCAGGGCAGGGATGTTGCCGGTGATCGGCGTCAGCGCCGTGCTGGGTGCCGGTGCGTACCTGGCCCTGCCGGGCCTGGTCACCGGATAACGTTCAGCTCTGGCGTTTGCGGCGTTGCTTTCGGGTGGCGACCGCCAGGGCCACCAGGAACGTGCTGGCCAGGAGTGTTTCCACGCCAGCGGTCCATTGCTGGTTGGCCGCGCTCCACCATTCCATGACCCCGAACATGAAGTACAGCAACGCCAGGTAGCCGGCCCAGACCAGCGCCCTTGGGCGCCGGGCCAGCACGCCGGGAAGTGGCAGCAACAGGGGAACGGTGGCGAGTAAAGCCAGTGGCCAGGCCTGTTTGCCGGCGGGCGCGGGAATGACGGCCAGCCACAGCGGTTGCCAGGCCAGCAACATCACGTACAGCACGCGGGCGGCCTGCAACGCGGCCTTGCGGCGTGGGTGGTGCTGTTGATCGTTCATCGCGGTGTGGATGGTCAGCCGGCCAGCCTGCGGGCGGTTTCCGCGACCCGGCGGCCCAGGACCCGGCACAGCCGGGCCTCGTCTTCATCCAGCTCGCGGCTGCCATCATGACCGGCCAGGTGGCTGGCGCCATAGGGCGTGCCGCCGCTGCGGGTCAGGTTCAGTTCGGGCTCCGTGAACGGGATGCCGACCATCAGCATGCCGTGATGCAGCAGCGGGATCATCATGCTCAGCAGGGTCGATTCCTGGCCGCCGTGCAGCGTCGACGTGGATGTGAACACGCCGGCGGGTTTGCCGGCCAGCGTGCCGGAAAACCACTCGCTGCCCGTGCCGTCGAGAAAATACTTCAGCGCCGCGGCCATGTTACCGAAGCGGGTGGGGCTGCCCATGACCAGGCCGGCGCATTCGGCCAGGTCGTCGTTCTCCACCCAGGGCGGGCCGGACTCGGGCTGCCTGGCGGCGCTGTCGCGGCGCTCGTCATGTACGGCGGGCACGGTCCGCAGGCGCGCCTGGCAGCCCGGAACGCTCTCAATGCCCCGGGCCACCTGCCGGGCCATCGCCAGCGTATGGCCGCTGTGGCTGTAGTAGAGGACCAGGATGTCCACGTGTCAGAGGATGTCCAGCACCGATTCCGGCGGCCGGCCGATCGCCGCCTTGCCGTCATGGGTGACGATGGGGCGCTCGATCAGGCGCGGGTGGGACGCCATGGCGGCGATGATGGCATCGTCGTCGAGTTCCGCGCTGGCCAGGCCCAGGTCCCTGTATTCCTGCTCGCCGCGACGCAGCAGCTCGCGCGGTGAAATGCCCAGCATCGCAACCAGCTGCTTCAGCGTGGCCGCGTCCGGCGGGGTGTCCAGGTAGCGGACGATGTCGGGTTCGATGCCCCGGTCTTCGAGCAACGCCAGGGTCGCGCGCGACTTGGAGCAGCGCGGGTTGTGGTAGATGGTCACGGTCATGGTGGTCCGGGCCCGGTTGCGGGCGATACGAATTCGGGGCCATTTTAGATAGCGCCGGCGGTCGGGTAAACTTCAATGGCCTGCCGACGCCGCGCCACCGATAGCCGCATGTCCCGGAAAACACGCAAGACCATTCGCCAGCTGATCACCGAACCGCGTCACGCGCGGCGGATCGCGCGTCATGTCTGGCGGCACTTCAAGGAGGACCGCTGTTTCGACGAGGCGGCGTCATTGAGTTACACCAGCCTGTTGTCGCTGGTGCCCTTGCTGGCGGTGATGTTTGGTGTGGCTTCGGCCTTTCCGGTGTTTGACCGCTGGTCGACCCAGTTGCGGTCGGTGATCTATGCCAACCTGGTGCCCGATGCCGGCGCGCAGCTGGGCGCGCAGCTGGACCAGTTCATCAGCTCGGTCGCACAGCTGACGCTGCCGGGGACCCTGTTCCTTGTAGTCACGGCATTGCTGTTGATGATGCGTATCGAGCGCAGCTTCAACCGCGTCTGGCGGGTGCCGGTGTCACGCGGCATCGTCAACCGCGTGACCATGTACTGGGCGGTGCTGACCCTGGGCCCGCTGGCACTGGGCGCGGCCACCGCACTGAGCGCGCAGCCATTGTTCGATTTCCTCGGCGGTGAGGCCCTGGTGGACGCCAACTTCATGCGCGGGCTGGGCGTGTTCATGCTCACCTGGCTGGCGTTCTGCATGATGTTCATCCTGGTGCCAAACTGCCGCGTGCCGTTCGCGTACGGCGCCGTGGGCTCGCTGCTGTCGACGGTGCTGTTCACGATTGCCAAGGTGGTGTTCGTGGCCTGGGTGAGTCGCGCCAACTACCGCATCATCTACGGCGCGATGGCCAGCGTGCCCATCTTCCTGCTATGGCTCTACCTGGTGTGGACGGTGATCCTGCTGGGCGCGTCGCTGTCGGCCTCGCTGACCAGCTTCCGTAACCGCCATGGCGACTGGGAATGGCCGCGGGCCTGGGAGTTGCTGCTGGTGATCCGGGTGCTGGGACATTTCTACCGCGCCCAGGAGAAAGGCACCGCGCTTGGCACATCTGAACTGCTGGAGCTGGAGCCCGGCCTGGCCAGCGCCAGGGCGCTGGACATCATGACCGACCTGGTGGACGAGAAGCTGCTGACGTCCGACCAGGAAGAAAACTGGGTGCTGTTGCGCGACCTGTCACGCTACTCGCTGGGTGAGTTGTATCGCGCCGGCGACTATCACCTGCCGATTGGCAAGGACCTGCCCATTCCCAACGCGACACCGCTGGACCGGGTGTTCACGGATGTGGTCAACACCACGCCGCTGGACCTGGAGATTCCCGTGGCGACGATCCTGGGCCGCGCAGCGGAGTCCCGGTCAGGGTCGCAACGTTCACCGGATGGAGCCGGCTCCGGGGGCTAGAGCAGCGCCCTGACCGGCGCGAAGCTGCGGCGGTGGATGGGGCAGGGACCCAGCGTCCGTAACTGCGCCATGTGGGCCGCGGTGGGGTAACCCTTGTGACGGTCAAAGCCGTAGCCGGGGTACTGCTGGTGATAGTCCAGCATCAGCCGGTCGCGATGTACCTTGGCCAGGATCGAGGCCGCCGAGATGGCGGGCTCCAGGCCGTCACCGCCCACCAACGCGTGGGTCTCACAGGGCAATTCCGGGCAGCGGTTGCCATCCACCAGCACCATTTCCGGCAGGCTGGCCAGGCCCAGCACGCTGCGGCGCATGCCCTCCATGGTCGCCGCCAGGATATTCATCCGGTCGATGTCGTCCGCGTGCATTTCGATGATGCAGTAGTCCCGCGCCCGTTCGATGACCTGGCCGAACAGGGCTTCCCGGCGTTTCGCGGTCAATCGCTTGGAGTCGTCCAGGCCATCAATACGCGCGGACGGGCAGGGGTCGAGCACCACGGCCGCCACCACCACCGGGCCCGCCAGCGGCCCGCGCCCGGCTTCATCCACGCCGGCGGTTATGCTCACCGGGGTGATCATGCGGCGGCCGGCTGGTCCAGCAGTTCGGCGATGGCGGCGGCCGCGCTGGCCGCGGCGTCAATGCGCAGCTCGCGGTGCAGGGCATCGAAACGTGCGGTGAGTGCTGCGCGCCGGTCGGGCCCGTCGAGCCAGGCTTCCGCGGCGTCGGCCAGCGCCGGGCCGGTCACGTCGTGCTGGAACAGTTCCGGGACCAGGGCTTCGCCCGCCAGGATGTTGGGCAGCGAGACATGCGCGGTCTTCATCAGGCGGAAGTGCCGGAGGATGCGGTAGGTGGCCGGCGCCAGCCGGTACGACACCACCATGGGCCGGTTCACCAGCATGCACTCCAGCGCCGCGGTCCCGGAGGCGACCAGGACGACGTCGGCGGCGGCCATGACCTCCAGCGCGCGGCCGTCGACCAACTGGATATCGACCGCTTTGGCGGCCGAGTTCATGGTCTCGCGCACGGATTCGAAGCACGCCCGTGCGCCTTCGTCGGCCATCGGCGCCACGAAGCGGATGCCCGGGCGGCGCGACGCCAGCTCGACGGCGGCCTCGATATACGGCCCGGCCAGGCGGCTGACTTCCGAAGCACGGCTGCCGGGTAGCAGCGCGACGATTTCCCCTTCCGTTTCCAGGCCCAGGGACTGCCGGGCAGCGACCGGGTCGTTGTGCAGCGGAATGGCATCGGCCATCGGGTGGCCGGTGTAGCGCGCGGTGACGCCGTGGCGCTCGTAGAACGCCGGCTCGAACGGGAACAGGCACAGCACCCGGTCGACGGCCCTGGCAATACCTTTTACGCGCCCCTGGCGCCAGGCCCAGACGGTGGGGCTGACGTACTGCACTGTGGTCATGCCGGCCTCGCGGGCGCGCCGCTCGACACCCAGGTTAAAGTCGGGGGCATCGATGCCCACCAGGATGTCTGGACGCGCGTCGTCCAGCCGCCTGAGCAGCTCGCCCCGGAGCTTGAGCAATCGCGGCAGGTGGCGCAGGACTTCGGCCAGGCCCATGACCGACAGCTCGCGGCGGTCCCACCAGGTGTCGAAGCCGGCGGCGCGCATGTGGTCACCGCCGATGCCGAAGATTTCGGCGTCGGGATAGCGCTGGCGCAGCGCCCGGATCAGGGCGCCGCCCAGCTGGTCGCCGGAGGCCTCCCCGGCGATCAGCGCGATGCGCGGGCTAGCGGATGATGGAGCGGTCGGCATGGTCGATAAAATCGACGAGCCGCCGGATTTCGCCGTCTTCCTCGTCCAGCGCCAGCAGTTCTTCGCGCGCCTTGTCCAGCGGCAGGCCGGAGCGGTACAGGATCCGGTAGGCACGGCGGACATTCTGGATCTGTTCGGCCGAGAACCCGCGACGGCGCAGGCCCTCGGTGTTCATGCCGCGCGGGTGTGACTTCTCCGGCGAGACCGTCACGTAGGGCGGCACACTGCGATTGACCAGGCTGGAGAACGAGATGAAGGCATGCTCGCCGATGTCACAGAACTGGTGAATCTGCGTGAAGCCGCTAAGAATCGCGTAGTTGCCGATGGTCACGTGCCCGGCCAGGCTGGCGTTATTGGCCATGATGATGTGATCGCCCAGCTGGCAGTCGTGGGCGATATGCACATAGGCCATGATCCAGTTGTCATCGCCGATCTTCGTGACCCCGGTATCCTGCACGGTGCCGCGGTTGATGGTGCAGAACTCGCGGATGGTATTGCCGTCACCGATGACCAGCTCGGTGTCTTCGCCCGCGTATTTCTTGTCCTGCGGCGCGTCGCCAATGGAGTTGAACTGGAAGATGTGGTTGTTCCGGCCGATGGTGGTACGGCCGGCAATGATGACATTGGGGCCGATGGTGGTGCCGGCGCCGACAGTCACTTTCGGGCCGATCACCGACCAGGGGCCGATCTCCACGTCGTCGGCGATCTGCGCCGCCGGATCGACAATCGCTCGTTCGTGAATGGCCATGGCTATTTACCCGCGCAGAGCAGTTCGCAGCTGGCGACCTTCTTGCCGTCGACAGCGGCTTCGCAGTAGTACTGGCCCATGTTGCGCATGCGGCGTTTTTCCAGCACATCCATGACCAGCTGGTCACCGGGAACGACCGGCTGGCTGAAGCGCGCGTTGTCCACCTTGACCAGGTAGAACAGCGGCGTTTCCTTGTTTTCCGCGGCCTGCGCGATGGCCCCCAACACGCCGGCCGCCTGGGCCATGGCCTCGACGATCAGCACGCCGGGCATCACCGGGTGGGTGGGGAAATGGCCGGTAAAATGCGGCTCATTCTGGGTGACGTTCTTGATGGCGCGCAGGCGTTTATCCGGTTCCAGCTGCCACGACAGCACGCGGTCAACCAGCAGGAACGGGTAGCGGTGCGGGATCAGCGTCTGGATCTGTTCGATATCGATTACCTGCCCGGGCAGCGTAATTTCGGTGCTTGAGTCAGTCATGCCGGGTGTTGTTACTCCGTGTTGTTGTCACGCCGTTCCAGGCGCTTGAGGGTCTTGTCCAGCCGGAACAGCCGCGCCAGTGCGCGTTGCCATTCCTTGATCGGGCGGCCGGGTATGGCGCCGGCCCAGGTACTGCCGGATTCGGTGATGGATTTGCTGATCATGGTGAGCGCGGTCACCGTCACGCCATCGGCGATTTCCAGGTGCCCGGTCGCGCCCGAGCGCGCGCCCAGCAGGCAGTTCCTGCCGACGGTGGTGCTGCCGGCCAGGCCCACGTAGGCCGCCATGGCCGTGTGCGCGCCCACGTGGCAATTGTGGCCGATCTGCACCAGGTTATCGATGCGGACGTCGTCTTCCAGGACCGTGTCGCCGATTGCGCCGCGATCAATGCAGCTGTTGGCGCCGACCTCGCAATCGTCGCCAATGCGCACGCCGCCCAGTTGCGGCACCTTGACCCAGCCCTTCGCGTCCCTGGCGATGCCGAACCCGTCCGCACCAATCACGGCCCCCGGGTGAACCAGCACGCGCCGGCCAAGCCTGACGTCGTCCGCCAGCGTGATGTTGGCGACCAGCCGGCAACCGTCGCCCAGCACGGTGCCCGGGGCGAGCACGCAATTGGGCCCGATATCACAGCCGTCACCCAGCTGGCAGCCATCGCCGATGACGGCGTTGGCGCCGATATGCACCGCATTGCCCAGCACAACGTCCTGGCCCAGCCGCGCCGACGGGTGAACGCCGGGCGTGTTCTTCGGGCGATGATCGAACAGTTCGGCGACCCGGGCGTAGGCCGCGTAGGGATTCGTACTGAGCAGGCAGTTGCCGGCATACTCGCCGACATCCTCCGGCTTGATGATGACCACGCCGGCGCGGCTGCCAGGCAGCTTTGATCGATAGGCCGGGTTGGACAGGAAGCTCACCTGCGTGGCGTCGGCCTGGTCCAGCGTCGAGACACCGCTGACCACGTGACCGGCGTCACCGCGCAACTCGAGGTCGAATCGCTTGGCGAGGGCTTCCAGGGTGTGGCGCGCGGGCGGGGCTTGCATGCAACCGGCGTGGAACGGCCTCAGGGCAGGGCCCGTTCGAGCTCGTCGGCGTCGAATTCCACCTGCAGCTGATCGAGGATCAGGTCGGTGATGTCCAGTGTCGGACTGGCGTAGACCACGGGGCTTGAGAGCACCAGGTCGTAACCGTAGCGCTGGGCGATTTCCTGCACCGCGATATTGATCTGGTCTTCCAGCGACTGGACCTCTTCGGTGCGGCGGAACGACAGTTCGTCGCGAAGGTCTTCGCGCTGGCGGTTGATGCTGCGGCGGGCCTCGCGAATCTCGCGTTCCAGCCCGGCCTGGTCGCCCGGAGTCAGGTCGCCGCGCGCCAGGCGCTGTTCCAGCAGGTCGACACGGGCTTCTTCCAGCTCAATGGCATCGTTGCGTGGGCGGAATTCCTGGTCGAGTTTCTCGCGCCCGGCGATGACCTGCGGGGCGTTATCCAGCACTTCCTTCATGTTGACGTAGCCGATGCGCACAGACTGAGCGTGGGCGGTCGTCGCAAGGACAACCCCCAGCCCAATGGCCAGCCATGTCAATACACGCAATTTCACAAGAGTAATTATACACTTGTCTGTCGCTCCCAAGAAGGGGCAACTGGCCGGTGTATTTTGGGCTTGCCGGGGCCGTGGCCCCGGGCAAGATCAGAAGGTCGAGCCGAAGGAGAACTGGATCGATTCGGTGCGGTCGCCGTCCTTTTCGATCAGCGGCACCGCGAAGTTCATGATGATCGGGCCCACCGGCGCCTGCCAGGTGACCGACAGGCCGGCGGAGGCGCGCAGCAGGTCGGCGTCGAAGGCGTCGACATTTTCGTACACGTTACCGACATCGATGAACAATGCGATGCGCGAGCCCGAGCCCTGCGTGAATGGCGTGGGCACGGCCAGTTCGACACCACCGGATACCTTGAAGTCGCCGCCCACGGCGCGACAGAACGGGTCTTTCGGACCCAGGGTGTTGTCATCGAAGCCGCGGATGTCGCGCACACCACCGCCGTAGAAATGCTCGAAGAAGGGCAGGCCGGTATCCAGGCCGATGACCTCTTCCTGCAGGCACTGGGCGCCGTCCGGCAACTCGGTGTCCTGCACGGTCGCCAGCGAGGTGTTGTCATAATCGTCGTAGGCGTCGCCATAGCCGACATCGCCGTGGAAAGAGAACGTCAGGCCGTTACGGGTGAGCGGGATGTACTTGGCGTAGCGGTAGAACAGCTTGTAGTACTCGCGGCTGCTGCCGGGGCCGGAGGCCTCCAGGCTCAGGCGCTGGACCGAACCCATGGTCGGGTTGAGGAAGTGGTTACGCGAGTCACGCGACCAGGACAGGGTCAGGTCGTAGACATCGAATTCACGCTCATCCGCGGACAGCACGCCATCACCGTTATGGTCCAGCGAGTTCGACAGCGGGTCGCCGTCGATCGGCACGTAGTACGACTCGAAACAGATGTCGTTTTCATTCAGGTCGGGAAAACAGATGGTGTCATCCGGATCCTCAGGATCAGGAATCTCCGAGTCGAACACGAACCGGCCGATATTGATGTCGGTCGAGCGCACGCCTACGCCGGCACGGACATAATCGATTTCCGTCAGCGGCGCGCCGAAGTTCATGCCGGCCGCGGCCTCGCTGCTGGTGTAGGTCGAAATGTTGGCCGCGCCACGGTCGTACTCCGAATAGCGTACGTAAAAGCCGCGGCTCACGCCCTCGTCGGTCCAGTACGGGTTCTCGTAGGTAAAGTTGAAGCTGCTGATGATGTCGCTGGACGACACCGCCGCACCCACGCGGTTACCACTACCCAGGAAGTTGTCCTGCTGGATCGACAGCGAGTAGATCAGGCCCTGGATCTCGGAATAGCCCAGGCCGACCGAGAAGCTGCCGGCCGGTCGCTCAACCACTGATACCACCACGTCGACCTGGTCGTCGGTGCCGGGCACCGGTGGGGTTTCCAGTTCGACGGTGTCGAAATAGCTCAGCCGCTGCAGACGCACCTTCGAGCGGTCGATGGCGGCCTGTGAGAACCACGCGCCTTCCATCTGGCGCATTTCACGGCGCAGGACCTCGTCCTTGGTGCCGACATTGCCCTCGAACACGATGCGGCGGATGTAAACGCGCTTGCCCGGGTCGACGTAGTAATTGATGTCGACGGTCAGGTTGTCGCGGTCGATCTGCGGGATCGGGTTGACGTTGGCGAAGGCGTAACCGATGTTCGACAGCAGCGCCGTGATGTTGTCGACGCTCTGTTCCATGTTCTTGCGCGAGAACACGGCGCCTTCCTCGGTGACGATCAGCCGGCGCAGTGTCGCCTCGTCGACCACCAGGTCGCCAGTGACCTGGATCTCGTTGATGTGGAACAGTTCGCCCTCGGTGACGTTGGCGGTGATGTAGATGTTCCGCTTGTCCGGACTGATGGAAACCTGGGTCGATTCGACGTTGGCGTCGATGTAGCCGCGATCCTGGTAGTAGGAACGGACCTTCTCCAGGTCGCCGGAGAGTTTCTCGCGGGTGTAGTCGTCGTCCTTGGCCCAGAACTTCCAGAACGGCGGGATGCCGGATTCGAACTCGGTGCGGATTTCCTCATCCGTGAACAGCGTGTTGCCGGTCACGTTGATGTGGCGGATCTTGGCAGTCTTGCCCTCGTCGACGACGATGGCGATGCGTATACGGTTGCGGTCCAGGTTGGTCGTGCGGGTGTCCACGCTGACCGCGTAGCGGCCCTGGCTGTAGTACTGCGCGACGAGTTCCTGCTGGATCCGGTCCAGCGCCTGCGGGTCGAACACCTCGCCTTCCGCCAGGCCGATATCGGCCAGTACGCGGCGCAGGTCGTCTTCCTTGATGGCCTTGTTGCCTTCCAGCGAAATATTGGCGATCGACGGCCGTTCCTGGATGCGGATGACCAGGATGTCACCCTCGCGCAGGAAGTCGATCGAGTCGAAGAAGCCGGTGCGGTACAGCTCACGAATGGCGGACTGCATACCGGACGTGTTCAGGGTATCCCCCGCGTCCAGTGGCAGGTAATTGAACACCGTTCCCTCCGATACGCGTTGCAGGCCTTCGACGCGGATATCGGAGATGGTGAAGGGCTCAAGGGCGAGGGCCGGGCCGGACAGCATCAGGCCCAGGATGATCGCCAGGATTTTTCTCATTCGTGCAGGTCCAAGAGGCAGGCGGTAACCGAGCGGGATTCTAGCTAACCAGCCGTAAAATGTCGTTAATGATGCCCAGGCTCATCAGGCCGAACAGCGCGACCAGGCCAATATACTGGCCCGCGATCTGCGCCTGGTCGGAAACCGGGCTTCCTTTGACCCATTCTATCAGGTAATACAACAGGTGGCCGCCGTCGAGCACCGGAATGGGCAAGAGGTTCAGGATGCCCAGGCTCAGGCTGATCAGGCCCAGGAAAAACAGGAAGTTGGACAGGCCGGCATTGGCCGACGAATTGGCGAACTGGGCGATGCCGATGGGCCCGGAAATGTTGCTGACCGAGGCCGAGCCGGTGATCATCCGGCCCAGAAGCCCCAGTGTCGCGCCGGTCAGGCGCCAGGTCTCCGCGACCGCGGCGCCAAAACCGTCGACCGGGCCGTGGCGCATCAGCAGGTAGGCGCGTTCCATTTTCGCCCGGGTGGCGTCATCCGGGCCCTGGTTGACGATGCCGATCACGGGGCGTGAGCCGAACAGGCCGCTGCGCTGGGGCTGCGGCGTGACCTCGAAGATGCGTTCGATGCCACTGCGATCGACGGTGATGGCGATGGGGCCCTCGCGCTCCGCGTGCTCGGTGATGCGGAACGGCACCCAACTCCAGTCCTCCACCGGCTCACCACCGATGGCCGTGATGCGGTCCCCGGCGCGCAGGCCGGCAGCCTGCGCCGGGCTGTCTGGCGTGACCTCGCCGATGATGGCGGGGATCACCGGCCGCCATGGCGCGATGCCGATGGCTTCCAGTGTCTGTTCTTCCTCGAAGTCATCGCCCAGGCCGCCCAGGTCCAGCGTCACCTGGCGGCGCTCGCCATCGAGGTCTTCGAGCTCTACGTTCACCTGGTCGCGGTCCAGCGCGTGGGTGACCAGGCCCAGGATGGCGTGCGACCAGCTGCGCGTGCGGTCGCCGTCCAGCGCAATGATCTCGTCTTCCGGCTGGATGCCGGCTTCGGCGGCGATACCGGTCACTTCGCCGACGATGGGGCGGGATTCGGGTATGCCTACGGCGAACATGAGCCAGAACGCGAACACCGCAAACACCAGGTTGAACACGGGTCCCGCGACGACAATGGCGAAGCGCTGGCCCACGGGCTTGCGGTTGAAGGCCTGGTCCAGCTCGTCCGCGGCGACCGGCCCTTCGCGCTCGTCCAGCATTTTTACGTAGCCGCCCAGCGGCAGCGCGGCCACCTGCCACTCGGTGCCGTCCTTCGCGGTCCGCTTCCACAGCGCCTTGCCGAAACCGACGGAGAAGCGCAGCACCTTGACGCCACAGCGACGGGCGACCCAGTAGTGGCCGAACTCGTGGAACGTGACCAGCAGGCCCAGCGCAACGATTAGCCACCAGATGGAACCGAGGATTTCAAGCATGTTCAGACATCTTGCGAATGGTCTCCCGGGCCAGCGCGCGGGCGGCCTGGTCCGCCGCCAGCACATCGTCGATCGACGCGACCGCGCCCGCGGGTGTGGCCTCGAGCGTGGATTCAATAATGACCGGAATTCGGGTAAAGCCGATTTCCGCGTCGAGAAAGGCTTGGACAGCAATTTCGTTGGCGGCGTTCAATACCGCGGGCGCTTTGCCACCGGCCCGCAGCGCGTCGAAGGCCAGCCGCAGGCAGGGGAAGCGATCCAGGTCCGGGGCATGGAAGTCCAGTCGCCCCGCGGTCGCCAGGTCCAGCCGGGCGACGCCGGCCTCGATGCGCTCGGGCCAGGCCAGCGCGTGGGCGATGGGGGTGCGCATGTCCGGCATGCCCAGCTGGGCCAGTACCGAGCCGTCGCGGTAGGCGACCAGCGAATGAACGATGCTCTGCGGGTGCACGACCACGTCGATCATGTCCGCCGGCGCGCCGAAAAGGCCGTGCGCCTCGATCACTTCCAGGCCCTTGTTCATCAGCGTGGCCGAGTCCACGGAAATTTTGCGGCCCATGTCCCAGTTGGGGTGCGCGCAGGCCTGCTCCGGGGTGACCGCGGCCAGCTCGGCCGACGGCGTTTCGCGGAACGGCCCGCCCGAAGCGGTCAGGATCAGTTTTTCGACGCCCGATGCGGCCAGGCCGCGTTCCGCAAAGTCGACTGGCAGGCTCTGGAACAGGGCGTTGTGCTCGGAGTCCACCGGCACCAGGCGCGCGCCCGAGGCCTGCCGCGCCTTTTCGAACAAGTCGCCGGCGATGACCATGGATTCCTTGTTGGCCAGCGCCACGTGATGGCCCAGTTCGACGGCGCGAAGGGTCGGCTCCAGGCCTGCAGCGCCGACAATCGCGGCCATGACGATGTGGGTGCCGTCCAGCGACACGATGTCGCGCAGGGCCTGCGGCCCGGCGTGGGGTGTGGCGCCACTGCCGTGTTCGCGCAGCGCCAGGGCCAGGTCATCGAAGCATTCGGCGTTGGCGATGACGGCGTGGGCAGCATCGTGTTGGGCGCACAGCGCGGCCAGCCCCTGGACATCGTGATGGGCGGTCAACGCCACAACACGGAAGCGTTCCGGGTGACGCGCGGCGACATCCAGCGTGCTGCGCCCCACCGAACCGGTGGCGCCGAGTACGACCAGCCCTCGTGGCGTGTTCACAGGCCCGCCAGGAGTTTTCCGAGCACGAAGAACGGGGCGCCGGCCAGCAGGCTGTCGAGCCGGTCGAGCACGCCGCCGTGACCGGGGAAGATTCGCCCGGTATCCTTCAGGCCGACGGTGCGCTTGTGCAGGCTGATGAACAGGTCACCGCCCACGGAGACCAGCGCCGTGACCAGCGCCAGCGGCACCAGGGCCAGCGGCGCGAAGGGCAGGGCGGGGATCAGCCAGGCCGCCAGTGGCGCGACCACCGCGGCAGTCAGCAGGCCGCCATAGAGCCCGGCCCGTGTCTTGCCCGGGCTGATGCGCGGCGCCAGCTTTGCGCCGCCGATGGCGCGACCGCTGAAATAGGCGCCGACGTCGGCCGCCCAGATGGTCAGCAACAGTAGCAAAACCCACCACTCACCATTGGGCTCCATGCGCAGCCAGGCCAGCGACATCCAGCCCAGGGTCATGACGCCGATCGCAGTCAGGAAACCACGGGCGCGCCAGCTGGCGTCGACCCGGCGGTCGGGCGTCCATGACCAGATCTGCACGAACATGACCCCCCAGGCCAGGCAGGCCATCAGGAAAACCGCCATCGGATCGGCCGTCCAGCTGCTCCAGTAGCGCGCCAGTGCGTAGAGCAGGGCGGCCTGGATGAGCAGCATGACCCAGGTGGCGGGGCCGTTGCCCAGGCCCGCCAGCTGGCGAAACTCCCAGCAGCCCACCATGACCAGGCCAGCGGCGACATAGCCAAACGCCATGGCCGACATGCCGAACAGCAGGAAAAAGGCCGCGGGCAGCAGGACCAGGGCGGTGATGATCCGGGTCCTAAGCATGGGCGTGGTCGCGGACCTGCTTGCCGGTCTTGCCAAAACGCCGCTCGCGCTGCTGGTAGGCCGCAATGGCACGATCCAGTTCGTCCTTGCCGAAATCAGGCCACAGCACGTCGCTGAAATAGAACTCGGTGTAGGCGCACTGCCACAGTAAAAAGTTGCTGATGCGCATCTCGCCACCGGTGCGGATGAACAGGTCGGGGTCGGGGGTATCGGCCAGGGCCAGCCTGGAGCCGAACAGGCCCTCGTCGATTGATGCCGGGTCAAGCTGGCCGTCACGAGCCTGCTCGGCCATCGTCCTGGCGGCGTTGACGATATCCCAGCGTCCGCCGTAGTTGGCGGCCACGTTGAGCTGTGAGCGGGTGTTGGCAGCGGTGAGTTCCTGCGCCGCGAGCATGCGCTCGCGCAGTTCCGGCTTGAAGCCGGAGAGGTCGCCGATGAAGCGTACCTTGACGCCGTTTTCATGCAGGCCCTTGACCTCTTTCTCCAGTGCGCTCATGAACAGGTCCATCAGCCGCGAGACTTCGAGGGCAGGGCGGTTCCAGTTTTCCGACGAGAACGCGAAAACGGTCAGGATGCGGATGCCGATCTCGGTGCCGTGCCTGGCCGTTCGCCGCAGCGCCTTCAGGCCTGCCTGGTGCCCCCAGCTGCGGGAGCGCCGGCGTTGTTCTGCCCAGCGCCCGTTGCCATCCATCACGATGGCAACGTGTTCCGGCATGTGCGCTTCCGGCATCAGATTTCCAGCAGTTCCTGCTCTTTCTCCTCGACGATGCTGTCGACCTGGCCGATGTGATCGTCGGTGATTTTCTGGATCTCGGTCTCGGCGCGACGGGCGTCGTCCTCGGAGATATCCTTGTCTTTCAGCAGCTGCTGGCAGTGGTTGTTGGCGTCGCGACGGATGTTGCGAATGGCGATCTTGGCGTTCTCGCCCTCGCTGTGCACCACCTTGCCCAGGTCGCGGCGACGCTCCTCGGTCAACGGCGGCAGCGGGATACGGATCACGGTGCCGGCGGTAGACGGATTCAGGCCCAGGTCGGACTGCATGATCGCTTTTTCGATGGTGCCGACCATGTTCTTGTCGAACGGCGTGACCGCCAGCGTGCGCGCGTCCTCCACCGTGACGTTCGCGGACTGGCTGATGGGCACCTCGGTGCCGTAGTACTCCACGTGCACGTGCTCAAGCAGGCTGGGGTGGGCGCGGCCGGTGCGAATCTTGGCCAGTTCCGTGCGCAGCGAGTCGATCGACTTGTGCATGCGGACCCGGGCGTCTTTCTTGATATCTTCGAGCATGGTTCAACTCCTGGTGTTCTGCGAGCCGGCCGTGGCCGGTTTTCAGTGGACGATGGAACCGACCGGGTGGCCGTTCACCAGCCGCTGCAGGTTGCCCTCTTCGAACACGTTGAACACGCGGATGGGCATGTCCTGGTCGCGGCACAGCACGATGGCGTTGGTGTCCATCACCCGCAGTTTGCCTTCGATCACTTCGTCGTAGCTGAGCGAATCGTAGCGGTCGGCGTCCTTCTCGATCTTGGGGTCGGCCGTGTAGACACCGTCCACCTTGGTCGCCTTCAGCAGGATGTCGGCGCCGATCTCGATGGCGCGCAACGCGGCGGCGGTGTCGGTGGTGAAGAACGGGTTGCCGGTACCGGCGGCGCAGATGACCACGCGGCCCTTCTGCAGGTGCCGCATGGCGCGGCGGCGGATATAGTCCTCACAGACATCGTGAATGGACACCGCGGACATGACCCTGGCGTCGATGTTGACCGACTCCAGCGAGTCCTGTAGCGCCAGTGCGTTCAGCACCGTGGCCAGCATGCCCATGTGGTCGCCGGTGACCCGGTCGATGCCGGACTCGGCGAGCCCGGCACCGCGGAAGATGTTGCCGCCGCCGATGACGACGGCAACCTCGGTACCTGCATTGACCACGTCGGCGATTTCGCCGGCGATCCGGCTGAGGATCACCGGGTCAATACCGTAGTCTTCCTTGCCCAGCAGCGCTTCACCGCTGAGCTTCAGAAGGATGCGCTTATAGACGGGCTTCGTCACTGTTCCCCCTCGGGCCAGTGATTAGCTGCCGGCCACCTGCTGCATAACTTCTTCGGCAAAGTTCTCTTCCTTCTTCTCGATCCCTTCGCCCACGGCGAGACGAGTGAATCCTTTCACGGAAGCACCCTTCTGTTCAAGCAGTTTGCCAACGGTGACGTCACCGTCCTTGACGAACGGCTGGCCCACCAGGGTGATTTCGGCCAGGTGCTTGCGCAGGCGGCCTTCGACCATCTTCTCGATGATGTCAGCCGGCTTGCCGGAATCGGCGGCCTGGGCGACCAGGATTTCCTTTTCCTTGGCAAGGACTTCGGCCGGCACGTCTTCGACGTTGGCGAACTGCGGGTTCAGCGCGGCGACGTGCATGGCGATGTCTTTCGCCAGTTCTTCGTCACCACCGTCAACCGCGACCAGCACGCCGATGCGACCGCCGTGGACGTAGCTGCCCACGCCGCCGGCGTTCTCCAGGCGTTCGATACGACGCACCTGGACGTTCTCACCGATCTTGGAAACCAGCGCCTGGCGGCGTGATTCCAGTGACTCGCCGTCAACTTCGCGGGCCATCAGGGCGGCGACGTCGGTGCTGCCCAGGGCCAGCGCCTCGGCGGCCACCAGGTCAGCGAAGCCCAGGAAGTTGTCGTCCTTGGCCACGAAGTCGGTTTCGCAGTTGACTTCGACCAGCACCGCGGCGGCGCCGTCTTCGGCAATCACGATCTTGCCTTCGGCAGCCACGCGGCCGGCCTTCTTGTCTGCTTTGGCCAGGCCGGACTTGCGCAGGTTCTCGACTGCGGCTTCCAGGTCACCGTTGGTTTCCACCAGGGCGTTCTTGCATTCCATCATTCCCGCGCCGGTACGCTCGCGGAGTTCCTTCACCAATGAGGCGGTCACTGCCATGGGTCTTTTCCTCTCAATTCAATTACAGGGCCCGCCGCGGGGGCGGGCCGGGATTACTCAGGACTTGTCGGCTTCGCCGTCTTCGGACTTGGCTTCCGCCTTGTCGTCAGCCTTGGCTTCGGCATCGTCAGCCTTCTTGGCTGCGGCCTTCTTGGCCACCTTCTTCGCGGTCTTCTTGGCAGCCGCCTTCTTGGTGGTCTTCGGCGCGGCCTTCTCTTCGGTCGCTTCCTCGGCCTTTTCTTCGGCTTTCGCTTCAGTCTTGGCTTCAGTCTTGGCGTCGGCTTTGGCTTCGGCCTTCACGTCTTCAGCGTCGTCGGCCTTGGGTGCGGCCTTGCTGGCCACCTTCTTGCGGGTCGCGGCCTTCTTCTTCGGCGCGGCCTTCTTGGCCGGCTTCTCGCGCTTCACCGGGTTGCCGTGCTCGTCCAGTTCGACGA
The DNA here is from genome assembly GCF_008725655.1 of Marinihelvus fidelis. Taxonomy (NCBI): domain Bacteria; kingdom Pseudomonadati; phylum Pseudomonadota; class Gammaproteobacteria; order Chromatiales; family Wenzhouxiangellaceae; genus Marinihelvus; species Marinihelvus fidelis. Next base: position 21,740 of record NZ_VYXP01000013.1, read on the forward strand.
ACTCGTCATTGCGCGTGTCTTCCGGTACCGGCGCGGATGCGCGGCCTTCCAGCACGGCGTCGGCGATCAGCTGCGTGTACAGGCGGATCGAGCGGATGGCGTCGTCGTTGCCCGGGATGACGTAGTCGATGCCTTCCGGTGAGCAGTTGGTGTCCACCACGGCGATGACCGGGATGCCCAGCTTGCGGGCTTCCTTGATGGCGATGTCTTCATGGTCAACGTCGACCACGAACATGGCGTCCGGCAGGCCCTTCATGTCCTTGATGCCGCCCAGGCTCTGGTCGAGCTTTTGCTTCTCGCGCATCAGGGTCAGCACTTCCTTCTTGCCCAGGTGACCCAGGCCGCCGTCTTCCTCGGCCTGTTCCAGGTGCTTCAGGCGCTTGATGGACTGCTTGATGGTGCGGAAGTTGGTCAGCATGCCGCCCAGCCAGCGGTGCGACACGTAAGGCATGCCACAGCGCTGGGCTTCCTCACGGATGGACGCGCTGGCCGCGCGCTTGGTGCCGACGAAAATGATGTTGCCGCGACGGGCCGCCAGTGAACTGGTGTAGTTCAGCGCGTCGATCAGCAGCGGCAGCGACTTCTCCAGGTTGATGATGTGGATCTTGCCGCGCGCGCCGAAAATGTACGGCGCCATCTTGGGGTTCCAGTAACGGGTCTGGTGACCGAAGTGCACGCCAGCTTCGAGCATCTGGCGCATGGTGATATCTGCCATGATCTTAATACCTTGCATAAAGGGACAGCGCACCGGCCGGCGGCTCAAACCGCTTGGCTTCGGTGTCTTGTATCCCGGGTTAATCCTCCACTTGCCCTGTCCGGAAACCCGTTTTTATGTCGGGCACCCATCCGGACCGTTGCGGTCAAGTGTGCGTATTGATGCGAATCGTGCCGCACCTGATTCTTCCCAGCCGCTCATTGCGGTTTTGGGAGCCGGCGAATTCTACAGCAGGCGCTGCGTTCGGGCAAGCTCGGTGACGCGTGACGCGTGACGCGTGACGCGTGACGCGTAACGGGTGACAGGTGACGGGTGACGAGTGACTTGGCGAGGCTGGGGGTGGGTAGCGTGATCACGGGGTCTCGCCGGCCAGGGATGGCCGGCGATGAAGCGACCATGGACGGCTCGAGCGTCCCCGTGAACGCGCTACCTACCCCCGGCCGGGTCGAGGGCCACGCCGTTACTCCGGCTTTTGCAAGTCCTCGATCATGGCTTTCAGGAAACGCGCCGCCTCGCCGCCGGTCACCGCGCGGTGATCAAACGTCAGCGACAGCGGGATGATCTTGTGCGCCTCGACGCCACCCAGTACCGGTACCACCTCGTGGCGGGATTTGCCTGCGGCGACGATGCACACGCACGGCGGGTTGATGATCGGCGTGGCGTAGCGGCCGGCGAAGACACCGAAGTTGGACAACATGATGGTGTAGTCCTTCAGGTCTTCGGGCGGGATGGCGCGGTTCTGCACGTTGTCCTTCAGCCGGTTCAGCGACTCGCGGACTTCGCCGGCGGTGGACGAGTGGATGTTGCGCAGCGCGGCGGCGAACAGGCCGTCCGGGGTGTCGACGGCCATGCCGACGTCCATGCCCTTGTGGATCATGCGCATGCCCTGCTCACCGTCGTACCAGGCGTTCAGGCCGGGCTCGGCCTGGGCGCCGGCCCACAGGCTGCGCAGCAGGCGGACCGAGGTGTCCTGGCCCCAGGCCCAGGCGTGGATGTCGGCGTCGTCCATCAGCGTGGTGGCGACCACCTTGGCATGCGATTCGGACATCACCCGGGCCATCGTGCGGCGGGTGCCGCGGATGGGTTCCCATTCGCCGGTGGCTTCCGGGCGGGGGGCGGGTGGGGTCGCCGGGCGCTGGGGGGGTGGTGACGGGTGACGGGTGACGCGTGACGGTTGCGAAGCGGAAGCCTGCGGGTTCCTGGAGGCATCTTCGATGTCTTTGCGGGTGACGACGCCGTCTTTGCCGGTGGGGGTGACGGTGGCGAGGTCGACTTTCAGCTTGCGGGCCAGGGCGCGCACGGCCGGCGTGACCTTGATGCCGCCGACATCGGAGTAGGCGTCGGTGACCACCGCATCGGAGGACTCCATGGCCCCCACCACGGTGCCCGAATCCGCGCGGGGCTCTTCAGCCGCCGCCTCATCCGCAGCCGGCTCCGCAGCCGCATCGGCTGTCGAGACATCATCACCAGCCTCAACCCCCTCACTCCTCTCTCCTTCCTCCTCCCCCTCAACAAGGAAGCTCACCAACGGCGCACCCGTATCAATCACATCACCGGCGGCGCCGTGCAGTTTGGCGATCTTGCCGGTGAACGGGGATGGCACTTCGACCACGGCCTTGGCCGTTTCCATGTTGACCATGGGTTGGTCGGTCTTGACCTCGTCGCCCTCGGCGACCAGCCATTCGACGATCTCGGCGTCGGGCAGGCCTTCGCCCAGGTCGGGCAGGTTGAAGACTTTCATGAAACCTCCAGGACTTCGTCGACGGCGTTCAGGATGCGCTGGACGCTCGGCATGTATTTCATTTCCATCTTGTACAGCGGCATGACCGAATCGTAACCGGTCACGCGCTTGACGGGGGCGTAGAGGTGGTAAAGGCCGGCGTCGGCCAGGCCCGCGGCGATCTCGGCGCCCACGCCGCACATGCGCACGGCCTCGTGGACGATCACGCAGCGGCCGGTTTTCTGCACCGACTCGATGATCGTGTCCATGTCGAGCGGGCTGATGGTGGCGACATCAATGACCTCGGCGCTGATGCCTTTCTCCGCCAGCTTGTCGGCGGCTTCCAGCGTTTCTTTCACCATCGCGCCCCAGGTGACCAGGGTCAGGTCGGTGCCGTCACGCAGCACGTAGCAAACATCCAGCGGCAGGTCCTCGCCGTTGTCCTCGACCTCTTCCTTGTTCAGGCGATAGATGCGCTTGGGTTCCAGGAACACCACCGGGTCCGGGTCGCGGATGGCGGCCAGCAGCAGGCCGTAGGCGCGTGACGGGGACGACGGGATCACCACGCGGATGCCCGGCATGTGCGCGAACAGCGCCTCGGTGCTTTCCGAATGATGCTCCGGCGCGTGGATGCCGCCGCCGTAAGGCGCGCGCAGCACCATCGGGCAGGTCAGCCGGCCGCGCGTGCGGTGCCGCATGCGGCCCGCGTGGCACATCATGTGGTCCACCATCGGCAGGATGAAGCCCATGAACTGGGCCTCGGCCACCGGCTTCATGCCCTGCGTGGCCATGCCGACGGACAGGCCGGCGATCATGGTCTCGGCCAGCGGCGTGTCGAGCACGCGCTCATCGCCGAAGCGCTGGGCCAGGCCCGCGGTGGCGCGGAACACGCCGCCGTTGATGCCGACGTCTTCGCCCAGTACAACCACCGAGTTGTCGTGTTCCAGCTCCCAGGCCAGGGCCATGGTCACCGCTTCAACCATTGCGACGCGGGCCATCAGGACAGTTCCTCCAGGGCTTTCTCGCGCTGTGCGGCCAGGTCGTGCGGCAGCTCGGCGTACATGTAGTCGAACATGGACTCCAGCGGTGGTTTGCCGGCGGCCAGGTACTCTTCGACGGCCTCGTCCACGGCGGCGGCGGCTTCGTCCTGAAGCGCCTGTTCGCGGGCATCATCCCACTCGCCCTGGTCGGTGAGATAGGCCTTCAGGCGCACCAGCGGTTCGCGTTTCCAGGCCTCGTCGACCTCTTCGCTGGCGCGGTAGCGCGTGGCGTCGTCGGCGGTGGTGTGGTCGGACAGGCGGTAGGTGATCATCTCGATGACAGTCGCGCCGCCGCCGTCGCGGGCCTGGGCGATGGCTTCATCCATGGCCCAGCGTGCGGCGATGATGTCGTTGCCGTCGACCTGGATCGAGGGCAGGCCGGCGGCCACGCCCTTCTGCGCCAGCGTCTTGGCGCTGTTCTGCTTGCTGCGTGGCACCGAGATGGCCCACTGGTTGTTGCAGATGATGAAGACCACCGGCAGCTTGTAGGCACTGGCGGCGTTCATGGCCTCCAGGAAGTCGCCTTTCGACGAACCGCCGTCGCCCACGACGGTCACGGCCACGCGTTTCTCGTCGCGCAGCTTGTAGGCCAGCGCGGCGCCGGTGGCGTGCAGGCACTGGGTGGCGATGGGCACGCACCAGGCGAAATCGTGCTTCGGACCGGAAAAATTGTTGCCGCGCTCGTCGCCGCCCCAGTAGAGCAGGACCTCGGACATTTTTACGCCGCGGCAGAACTGGGCACCGTACTCGCGGTACATGGGCGCGAAGCAGTCTTCCTCGCGCATGGCGCTGCCAATGGCGAGATGCACGGCTTCGTGGCCCAGGCAGCTTGCATAGGTACCCAGCTTGCCGGTGCGCTGCAGTGCCACGGCCTTCTTGTCGAAGACGCGGGTTTTCACCATCAGCGCGTACAGGCGGCGCAGTTCTTCAAAGTCGGTGGCAAGGGCAGGCGCGTCGTCGCCCATCAGGCGGCCGTCGGGTGATAAATGCTGGTAATAATCGATCTTGAACGAAGCGATGGTCGCCGGCATGTAGGGCTTCCTTTGTTAACCGTTCGGACAGTCCCGCTGAGCCGCGGCACCGGAAAAGTCCGCTATTATACGTCCTCTTTTCCCCACAGAACCAAGCCGTGAATCGTCATCATCCCCGCGCGGAGGGTCAGCCATGACCGAACTCCCGAAAAATCAACGTGATCTGGAAGACGGCATCGAGACCGATCTCGGTGAACGACTGACCTACGACGCCTACCTGGGCCTGGACCGGCTGCTGACCGCGCAGTCGCCGCTGAGCGATCCGCCGCATCACGACGAGATGCTGTTCATCGTCCAGCACCAGGTGACCGAACTGTGGCTGAAGCTGATCATCCACGAGCTGAAGGCCGCCATTCGCCACCTGGCCGAGGACGACCCGTGGCCGGTGAGCAAGGTGCTGTCGCGATTCAAGCAGATCCAGCGACAGATGTTTGAGCAGTGGGCCGTGCTGGAAACCCTGACGCCCAGCGAGTATGCGCAGTTTCGTGGGGTGCTGAACTCTGCCAGCGGCTTCCAGTCGCTGCAGTACCGCATGGTCGAATTCCTGATGGGCAACAAGAACGCCGCCATGCTGAAGGTGTTCGCGCATAACCCGGCTCAGCAGGCCGAACTGCGCGAAGTGCTGGACTCACCCAGCATCTACGACGAGTTCCTGCGGTTTCTCTCGCGCCGCGGTCACGCCGTGCCCCCGCAGCACCTGGATCGCGACTGGTCCGAGCCGCATGAGCGCGACCCGGCGCTGGTGCCGATCTTCAAGTCCATCTACGAAGAGCCGGACAACCGCTGGGTGGAGTACGAACTATGCGAAAAGCTGGTCGACATGGAGCAAAGCTTCCAGCTGTGGCGTTTCCGTCACATGAAGACCGTCGAGCGCATCATTGGCTTCAAGACCGGCACGGGTGGCTCATCCGGCGTGGCATTCCTGAAGAAGGCGCTGGATTTGACGTTTTTTCCGGAGCTGCTGGACGTTCGGACGGAGATTGGGGTCTGACGAACGCCGGGGTCAGAGTAAGGGGTCAGAGTCAGGACTCTGACCCCTTACTCTGACCCCAGCTCTCCCAGCTGCTCCGCAGCCGCCTGCAAGGTGCCCACCAGGCGCTCCAGCGTGGCGCGCTCCTCATCTGTAAGCGAAGCCAGCAAGGCCTTCTCATAGGCCAGCGCCCGCGGCATCACGTCGTTGAACAGCGCCTTGCCGGGGCCCTCTGACAACACCAGTGGTACACGTCGGCGGTCGGAGCCGTGTTCGCCGCGCTCGACCAGGCTGCGCAGCTCCAAGCGATTGACCGCGCGGCTGACGGCCACCTTGTCCATGGCGCCGCGCTCGGTCACCTCGGTGGCGGTCAGGCCGGGGTAGCGGCCCAGGATGGCCAGCACCCGCCATTCCGTCACACTCAGGTCATAGACTTTCCGGTAGGCGTTGGAAATGCCGCCGCTGATCGTGTTCGACAGCAGTGACAGGCGGTAGGGCAGGAAGTTTTCCAGCGCGAACGCGTCGGCGGAATGCTCGTCAGTGTTCGGGTTTTTGTCGCTCACGGGCAGGGCTCACCTTGCATATAGTTACAAGTGAAACTATTATATCCAAAAGGACGCGCGCATTCGCGCGTCATCACGAATTCTATCCCGGCAGCGGCCCCCGCTGTCGACCGGAGGCCACAATGACCGAACACCGTGACAATCCACTGGGCGTGGAGGGTTTCGAATTCATCGAATTCGCCGCACCCGAACCGCAGCTGCTGCATGACCTGTTCAAACAGCTGGGCTTTGCACCCATCGCGCGCCACCGTAGCCGCGCCATCACCCTGTACCGGCAGGGCGACATCAATTTCCTGGTCAACGAGCAGCCTGACAGTTTCGCCACTCGCTTCGCTACGGAGCACGGCCCGTGCTGCACCGGCTTCGCCCTGCGCGTGGCCGATGCCGCACACGCCTATTCCTCGGTGCTCACCAAGGGCGCTGAATCCATGAGTGACATCCCGGGCGCCGCCATCGACGGCCCGCGCATCCGCGGTATCGGCGGCTCCATGCTGTACCTGGTGGATCGCCAGGACGGCAGCGCGCTGGCGAAGGAGTACGAACTGATCGAGGGCGCGGATCCGAACCACAAGGGCTTCGGGCTGACCTTTATCGACCACCTGACGCACAACGTGTTCTTCGGCAACATGGACGAATGGGCCGATTTCTACACCCGCCTGTTCGGCTTCTACGAGGTTCGTTACTTCGACATCAAGGGCCAGCAGACCGGCCTGAAGTCGCGTGCCATGACCGCGCCCAACGGCAACATCAGCATCCCGATCAACGAGAGCGAAGACCCGAAGAGCCAGATCAACGAGTACCTGGACCTGTACAAGGGCGAAGGCGTACAGCACATTGCGCTGTTCACCAACGATATCTACGAGACCGTCGAGGCGCTGCGTGAAAAGGGTGTCGAGTTCCTGAGCACACCGGACACGTACTACGAGATCATCGACCGCCGCGTACCCGAGCACGACGAAGACGTGGCGCGCATGAAGCGTAACCGCATCCTCATCGACGCCGACCAGCAGGACAGCTCCAAGCAGCTGCTGCAGATCTTCACCCAGACCAACGTCGGGCCGATCTTCTTCGAGATCATCCAGCGCAAGGGCAACCAGGGTTTCGGCGAAGGCAACTTTACTGCGCTGTTCGAGTCCATCGAACTGGACCAGCAGCGCCGGGGCGTGCTGTAAGGTATTCCGCTGGATCGGGGAGGGCGAACGGCCATGGGTAAGAAGTGGATCACCACGCCGCGCAGCGAGGGTAAGGCCTCGAAGCAGGCGCATGCCGACCTGCCGGAAGGCACGTTCGAACGCGAGCTGGGCAAGGAGGGCTTTTTCGGGCCCGCCACCCACATGCATCACCGCCACCCGCCCACGGGCTGGACGAATTTCGAGGGCGCGCTGAAGCCGCGCGCTTTCGATACCACGAAGCTCGACCAGTTCGGCGATTCGCCGTGGTCCGCGCGGCCGCTGATGTCGAACGCGCACTGCCGCATCCGCATCTGGGAAGCGCGGCAGTCGATGGACCACCTGGTCCGCAACGGTGATGGCGACGAGCTGCTGTTCATCCATTCCGGCGCCGGCGAACTGTTCTGTGACTACGGGCGGATGTCGTTCAGCGAGGGCGATTACATCGTCCTGCCGCGCGGCACGATGTGGCGGCTGGCGATCAGCGAACCGGCGCGGGTGCTGATGATCGAGGCCACCAACGCCAGTTACATGCTGCCGGATCGCGGCCTGCTGGGCCCCAACGCCATCTTCGACACGGCCGCACTGGGCATGCCCGAAATCGACCAGGCCTTCCTGGACCAGCAGGACGAGAACGAGTGGGAAGTGCGCATCAAGCGCCGCGAGGCGTTCAGCCGCATCACCTACCCGTTCAACCCGCTGGACGCGGTGGGCTGGCATGGCGACCTGGTGCCGGTGCGCCTGAACTGGCGCGATATCCGGCCGCTGATGAGCCATCGCTACCACTTGCCGCCGTCGGCGCACACCACATTTGTTGCCAACCGCTTCGTCATCTGCACCTTCGTGCCGCGGCCGTTCGAGACCGACCCGGGTGCGCTGAAAGTGCCGTTTTTCCACAACAACGATGACTTCGACGAAGTGATCTTCTATCACGCGGGTGACTTTTTCAGCCGCGATAATATTCACCCGGGAATGATGTCGCTGCACCCCTGCGGTTTCACCCACGGCCCGCACCCGAAGGCGCTGAAGAACGCCTTCGAGCAGAAGGCCGCGGGCACCGAGGAAGTGGCGGTGATGATCGACACCCGCGACGCGCTGGACGTGGACGAAGGCGCGGGCTCAGTGGAGTGGGGCGGCTACGTCGACTCCTGGAAACCAAAAAGCTAGGACTGCATTCATGAAACTCGGATCGCTCAAACACGGCCGCGACGGCCGTCTCGTCGTGGTCAGCCGCGACCTGGCCCGCTGCGTGGAAGCCACCGGCATCGCCCCCAGCCTGCTCATTGCCCTGGAGGACTGGCGTCGCACTGAGCCGCTGCTGCGTGCCCTGGCGGACGACCTGGAACACGACCGCGCCGATGGCGTCATGGAGTTCAACCCGGCGAACGCCGCCGCGCCGCTGCCGCGGACCTGGGAATTCCTGGACGGCAGCGCCTACCTGCCGCACGTCGAGCGCGTGCGCGCCGCCCGTGGCGCGACGGTGCCCGAGTCGTTCTATGACGACCCGCTGATGTACCAGGCCACGGCGTCGGGTTTCATGGGCCCGCGCGACGCGGTGCCGGTGGCCGATGAGAGCTACGGTATCGATTTCGAGTCCGAGGTGGTTGTCGTGACCGGTGATGTGCCCATGGGTGCCACCGTGGACGAGGCCGCAGCGGCGATTCGCCTGGTCGGCCTGGTCAACGATGTCAGCCTGCGTAACCTGATCCCGGGCGAGCTGGCCAAGGGCTTCGGCTTCCTGCAGTCCAAGCCGCGCTCCGCGCTGTCGCCGGTGTTCGTGACGCCGGATGAACTGGGCGGGTACTGGCGCGACACGGTGCTGCACCGGCCGCTGCTGTCGACACTGAACGGCGAGGCGTTTGGCCATCCTGATGCCGGCACCGACATGCAGTTCAATTTCGCGCGCCTGGTCGAGCACGCGGCCAGGACCCGGCCGCTGGCCGCCGGCACCCTGGTCGGCTCCGGCACCATTGCCAACCAGGACACCGGCGTTGGCGCGTCCTGCCTGGCGGAGAAGCGCATGCTGGAGATCATCGCCGACGGCAAACCGGTCACGCCGTTCATGCGTTTCGGCGACAGCATCCGCATCGAGATGCTCGATGACGATGGTGACAGCATCTTCGGCGCCATCGAGCAGGTCATCGAAAAGTATGAGCACTGAGCGGCCTCGACTTCACGGCTACTGGCGCAGCACGGCCGCGTACCGTATCCGTATCGCGCTCAACCTGAAGAAAGTCAGGTATGAAAACGTGCCGGTGGACCTGGTGCGTGATGGCGGCGTACAGCACACCGATGCGTTTCGCGCGCTGAATCCCGCCGGGCTGGTGCCGGCGCTCGAGATCGACGGCCATGTCCTGACCCAGTCGCTGGCGATCTGCGAGTACCTGGAGGAGACCCGGCCGGAGCCGCCGCTGCTGCCTCACCTGGCCAGCGAGCGCGTGCTGGCGCGGACCATCGCCCTGGATGTCGCCTGCGAAATCCATCCGCTGAACAACCTGCGTGTGCAGCAATACCTGAAAGGCCGGCTCAATGCCGATGACGCCGCCGCGCGGGAATGGATGCACCACTGGATGGCCGCGGGATTCGGCGCCATAGAAACCCGCCTGGAAGCCTGGGGTCGCGGTGGTGACACCTGCCTGGGCGGAGCGCCGGGTGTGGCCGATATCTTTATCGTTGGCCAGGCCTACAACGCCGACCGTTTCGGCTTTTCGCTGCAGCCATACCCCCGGGTCGAGCGCGTTGTGCGTGCGTGCGGGGCGCTGCCCGCGTTCGCCGATGCCGTACCCGAAGCCCAGCCCGACGCCCCCGCCAACGACTGAACGGTTCACCCCGGTCCCCGCATCGTTCATAATCCGGGTGAGTTTCGTAACCCGGCAGTCACATGGCCCGATTCATCGTCCTTCTCTCGTTTGCCCTGCTCGTGGGTTGCGCGGCGCAGCCGCCCGGCCCGGAAATCTTCGAATCCGCAGAGCGCGCCATTGCCGCCGCCGAGCAGGCGGGGGCCGAAGAGCTTTCGCCCGTTGAACTGCGTTTCGCCCGCGAGCGCTTGCAGCTGGCGAGAACCGCCGTTGAGAACCGCAAGTACGATGCCGCGCTGTTCGCGATCGAGCAGTCCGAGATCAACTCCGAACTCGCCATCGAGCAGTCACGCACGGCGCGCGAGCGCCGGCGGCTGAATGAACTGCGCCGCTCCAACGAAGAACTGCAGCAGGAACTGACCGGCATTTACGGGGAGGACTTCGAATGAATACCCCGCGTCTGCTGACCGTCGCCCTGGCCGCGGCCCTGCTGGCCGGCTGCCAGTCCGCGCCCAAGAAGGACCTGGCCCTGGAGCGTGTACGTAACCAGCTGAACCAGCTGGAGTCGGACGAGAACCTGGCCGGGCTCGCTCCGCTGGCCGTTGGCGAGGCCGAGCGCGCCCTGCGGGCCGCCGAGCAGGCCACCGGCGACGTTGAGCGCCAGCACCTGGTCTACATGGCCGAGCGCCGCATCCAGATCGCCCGCGCCATGGCCCAGCGCGAGCAGTTCCGCCAGGAGTACACCGCCCAGGACGCCGAGCGTGGCCGCATGCTGCTGAAAGCCAGCCAGCTGGAAACGGAACGCGCCCGCCAGGAAGCCGAGCAGGCCCGCCTGCTGTTCGCCGCGTCCAGTGAAGATGCCGAACGCCTGCGCCAGCAGAACCAGGCCGCGCTGGAGCAGGAGGCCGAGGCCGCCCGCCGCGCCCAGGAGGCCCAGGCCGAGGCCGAGCAGGCCCGCCGCCTGGCCGAGTCGCACGCGTCTGAAGCCGAATTGGCCCGCCGCGAGGCCGACCTGGCCGTCGCGCAGATGGGTACGCTCAAGCGCCAGCTGGAAAACCTGCAGCTGCGCGAGACCGAGAGCGGTGTGGTCGTCACGCTGGGCGATGTGCTGTTCGAGAGCAATGAAACAGCGCTGAAGGAAAGCGCGCGCGGCAGCCTGGTCGAAGTCGTCGACCTGCTGCAGACCGAGCCCGAGAAGGCCATCCGCATCGAGGGCCACACGGACAGCACCGGCAGCGCCCAGGCCAACCTTAACGTGTCACAGCGCCGCGCCGAGGCCGTCCGCGACGCCCTGGTCGAACTCGGTGTCGACGTCACCCGCATGAACGCCATCGGCATGGGCGAGGATTACCCCCTCGACAGCAACGAAACCGAAGAGGGCCGGGCGGTGAATCGCCGCGTGGACGTCATCCTGCTGGATGAGTGACGCGTTACGCGTGACGCGTGAAGCGGCTTAAGGAGCCGCCGCTTGCGGGATCATCGAGATTACGATAACGTGTGAGTCGTAATCATGGATTCCATCCACTTCAATACCGGGGTTCGCGAATGAGGCCAGCAGCATTGTCTGCTGCACACTGGCCGGAAGCGGGTTCCGCGAATCCAAATTTTTCCTACCTTGTCTATCGACTCACGGCGCGCGCGTCGGGTGTTGCCCGCGCGTGCGCGCCTGCATGCCAAATGGAGGACGCCAATGTTTGAACATCGCCAGCCTGAAATGCAGAGAATGCTGAAGGAAAACGAGGATTTTCGCCGTCTTTACAACCATCACCAGACGCTCGACAAGCGCGTGACGGCGGCCGAACTGGGTTCGGCACCGATGGAAGACCTGGCGCTGAACCAGCTGAAAAAGGAAAAACTGCGTTGCAAAGACCGGCTCGACCGGATGCTGTCGCAGCAAGTGCACTAGAGGAGGGGGGAAGCCACGGAAAACGGCCGGGGCGACCCGGCCGTTTTTCTTTTGGGCGGGCGGTATAATGCGCGCACTTTACGCCTTCTTGGTGATCCGTCATGAATGTTCACGACAGCGTCCTGGACCTGATCGGCGATACGCCCATCGTCCGGGTCAACCACTTCGATACCGGTCCCTGCGACCTCTACATCAAGCTTGAATCCCAAAACCCTGGTGGCTCCATCAAGGACCGCATCGGCCTGAAAATGATCGAGGACGCCGAGCGTGATGGTCGGCTAAAGCCCGGCGCGACGCTGGTGGAGGGCACGGCCGGCAATACCGGCCTGGGCCTGGCCCTGGTCGCGGCGCAGAAGGGCTACCGCCTGATCCTGGTGATCCCCGACAAGATGAGCCGGGAGAAGATCTCCAACCTGCGCGCCATGGGCGCCGAGGTGGTGCTCACCCGCTCCGATGTCGCCAAGGGTCACCCGGCCTACTACCAGGACCTGGCGAAGAAGCTGTCCGAGGACATCGACGGCGCGTTCTTCGTCAACCAGTTCGGCAACCCGTCCAACCCGGCCGCCCACGAGGAGGTCACCGGCCCCGAGATCTGGCGGCAGATGGGCGGCCAGCTCGACGCCCTGGTGCTGGGTGTCGGCTCCAGCGGCACGGCGACCGGCCTGTCGAAGTATTTCGCCCGCGAGGCACCGGAAGTCGAGCTGGTACTGGCCGACCCGGTAGGCTCCATCCTGGCCGAGTACATCAACGAAGGCCGCCTGAACGAGAAAAGCGGCAGCTGGCTGGTGGAAGGCATCGGCGAGGACTTCCTGCCGACGATCAGCGACTTCAGCCGCATTTCCCGCGCCTATGCCATCACCGACCGGGAGAGCATGGAGACCGGGCGCGAACTGCTGCGCCGCGAGGGCATCCTGGCCGGGTCATCCACCGGCACGCTGATGGCCGCGGCACTGCGCTACTGCCGCGAGCAGACCGAGAAGAAGACGGTGCTGACTTTCGCCTGCGATACCGGCAACCGTTATCTCTCCAAGCTGTACAGCGATTTCTGGATGCGTGACCAGGGCTTCGACGAGCGCGAAACCCATGGCGACCTGCGCGACCTGGTGGCACGGCCGTTCGCCAGCCACGATACCGTCACCGTCGGCCCGGACGAACCGCTGGCCAATGCCTACCAGCGCATGAAGCTGTACGACGTATCGCAGCTGCCCGTGGTGGAGGATGACGACATCGTCGGCATCATTGACGAATCCGACCTGCTGATGGCGGTTCTGGGTGACGACTTCGACCAGCCCGTTCGCGAGGCCATGGTCACCGATCTGAAGTTTGTCGACGTCAAGGACGAGGTGGGCTTCCTGCTGCCGATTTTCGCCCAGGACTACGTGGCCATCGTCAAGGACGGTGATAAGTTCATCGGCCTGATCACCCGGGTCGACCTGCTGCACCACCTGCGCCGCCGCGCGGACGACTGACCGTCAACCGGATCAAGGACACGCCATGAGTGACAAGAAATCAAGGGGCATCGGCACCCGCGCCATTCACGCCGGCCAGGCGCCCGACCCGTCGACCGGCGCCGTGATGACGCCGATCTACGCCACCTCGACCTACGCCCAACGCAGCCCGGGTGACCACCAGGGCTGGGAGTACTCGCGCTCGCACAACCCCACCCGCAAGGCCTACGAGGACTGCGTGGCCGACTTGGAAAGCGGCCAGCGTGGCCTGGCGTTCGCGTCGGGCATGGCGGCCACGTCCACGGTGCTGGAGTTACTGGATACCGGCGACCATGTCGTTGCCATGGATGACCTCTACGGCGGCACGTTCCGCGTCTTCCGCGGCGTGCGCGAGCGCAGCGCCGGCCTGTCGTTCACCTTTGCCGCCATCGAGGACCCTGACCGGTTGCGCCAGGCCATGCGCCCGGAAACGAAGCTGGTCTGGGTGGAAACCCCCACCAACCCGATGCTGAAGCTGGTGGATATCGCCCGGGTGGCCGATATCGCGCACGAGAACGGCGCGTTGCTGGTGGTCGACAACACCTTCGCCACGCCGTGCCTGCAGCGGCCGCTGGAACTGGGCGCCGATATCGTCGTGCATTCCGCCACCAAGTACCTGAACGGCCATTCCGACATGGTCGGCGGCCTGGCGATCACGGCCAGCGCGGAGCTGGGCGACCGCCTGTGGTATTTGCAGAACGCCACCGGCGCGATCCAGGGCCCGTTCGACAGCTTCCTGGCCCTGCGCGGCCTGAAGACGCTGCACCTGCGCATGGCCGCACACTGCGCCAATGCCCGCGCCATCGCCGAGACCCTTGCCGGAGATGACCGTGTCGAGCGCGTCATCTACCCGACGCTTGCCGGTCATGCCAACGGCCACCTGGTCGACGCGCAGATGGGCGGGCAGGGCGGTGGCATCGTCAGTATCGTGCCCCGTGGGGGCGCCGATGCCGCGCGCCGATTCATGGAGAATGTGAAGCTGTTTACCCTGGCCGAATCGCTGGGCGGGGTCGAAAGCCTGGTCAATCACCCGGCGGTGATGACCCATGCCTCGGTGCCGCGCGAGCATCGCGAGGCGCTGGGGGTGACCGACGACCTGGTACGCCTGTCCGTGGGCGTCGAGGATCTCGACGACCTGCTGGCCGACCTGGACCAGGCGCTCGCGGCAGCCAACGGATAAAGGAGAACACCATGCGAATCACCCAAAGCCTGTCCGGCCTGTTGATACTGGCCTGTTCGATCCCGGCCACGGCGGGTGATTCCGCGTCGCCCGCCGATGCGTTCATGGCGGCGTTCGAGCCGCACTGCGGCCAGGCCTACGAGGGCCGGGTCGTGGTGGATGAGCCGTCAGAAGGCGACAACGCGTTCACCACCAGCACGCTGGTCATGCATGTCGCCGAATGCGGTGAGCAGGAGATTCGCATCCCGTTCTTCGTCGGCGACGATCGCAGCCGAACCTGGGTGCTGACGCAGACACCGGATGGGCTGCGCCTGAAGCACGACCACCGCCACGAGGACGGCAGCGAGGACGCGGTGACCTGGTATGGCGGCACCGCGACCGAGTCCGGCACGGCCACGCGCCAGGCCTTTCCGGTCGATGCCGAATCGGTCGCCATGTTCGAGCGCGAGGGGCTGGTGGCCTCGGTGAACAATGTCTGGGCCATGGAAATCGAGCCCGGCCAGCGCTTCATGTATGAACTGTCACGGCCCAGCGGCCGGCTGTTCCAGGTCGAGTTTGACCTGTCTGAACCCGTGGCCACGCCGCCACCGCCGTGGGGCGCCGAGACCGTTGCCGACCCGTCACAGCAACTGGTCTGGGCCGCCGCCACCAATGGTGAAGACATCAAGTGGCGCGAAGCCGTGGACTACTGTGCCGACCTGGAGCTCGCCGGTCACGACGACTGGCGACTGCCCTCCCTGGCCGAGCTGGAAACCCTGCACCAGGCCGACGCGCGCGGTGGGGAGAGCATTCGCAGCCCCTTCGCTATCGGCGGCTGTTGCCTGTGGAGCAACGAGTCACTGGTCGACCGGCCGGCCGAGGATGGCGATGAAATCGGCGGCAGCCCGGACCGCTACCAGTGGGGGCTGATGTTTGACGGCAAACTGCACTACTACGCCGTGGATATCTTCGATGACGGCCGCGCCCTGTGCGTGCGCGAGCCCGGCTCACCGGGCGCGGCTCACCAGTAGCCGATTAGCCGCCCGCAGGTCACCACGCCCAGCCAGGTCAGCAGCGACACCGCGCCGCTGACGCGCAGCACGGCGACATCACCAGACGCCGCGGCCTGGCCGGTTTTTGCGCGTTGCCAAGCGCCCAGGCGCTGCACCACCAGCACATTCACCAGCGCCACGCCGATCAGCGGGAACTTGGTGTAGAGGAACGGGTTGCCGTGGTACTCAGTGGTGTTGAACGACAGCATCATCACGCCGCTGATGGCAGCCAGCACGAAACCGATGACGGCCAGCGGCACGGTCGCGCGCACCAGCGGGGCGGTGCCGATCGAGCGCCAGGCGCCCATCAACCGCAGGTCCAGGATCAGCACCGACCCGAACAGGGTCGCGATCCCCAGGATATGGGCCAGGTTCAGAAGTCCGTACGTCCAGATGCCCATGCCGCGCAGCACCTGCGCCAGCGCGGAGCCTTCCAGCCAGGCCATCCACTCGTACATGGCTTCGGCTTACTCCGGTGGGTAGACGTCGAACACCTGGTCGTCCCAGACCACGCGCCGGACCTTGGCCTCGAACAGGTCGGGGTCTTCGTTGCGTTCGCCGTAAACGGTGACGGTGGCGCCTTCCGGGATGATGTCCTCGCGCAGGCCGGCGCGGTGGGTGCGCGGCCCCGGCGCCAGGGTGATATCCCATACTTGGCCTTCGGCGTCGCGAATCTGCATGGTGCCGTGGGCGCCCGCGAGTTTGACCCCGGTGACCACGGTGCCCGTGACCTCGATATCACCGGCAGTGTTGCCGGACCAGCCGTGGTGGGCGAAGGCCGGCATGGTGGCCAGCACCAGGGTCAGCAGCATGGCGGCAAGGCCGGTGGCTGCGTTGCGTTTCAGTGACATGGCGGCGCTCCCGTTGTGTGGTGACCCGATGATATCAGGTCACCCGCCGGAAGCACGGTGGTCAGCTGCCGGTCACCTGCACGTGATCGAGCAGCCCTTCGAGCTCAAGGGCGATACGCTGGCGCTGGTATGCCAGGGTCGCACGGCACAGAATGGTCGCCGCGCCCAGCGCAACCAGCGCGGCGGGTATCGCCAGCCATCCAGCCAGGCCATAGCCCAGCACCAGCGCCGGCATGCCCAGACCCATGCCCCAGCCCATCGCATGGCCATTGCGGACCTCGCTGATGTCCAGTGTCAGGGTGAGCAGTGAGGATCCGGGCCCGACCGGTGCCGCGACCAGTTCCAGGTGACCGAACTTCGCCAGCTCGTGACCGTGCCCGCTCATGTCCAGCGACCGTTCCAGCCGGCGTAACCAGCTCTTGTCCGCCGTCCACACCGCGTAGGACTTGCCCTTGCGGATGGGCCGGAGCTGCTCCTGGTCGCGCAAGCGGGCCTCGACACGTTCTTTCAGCCGCAGCGGGTCGCCATCAATCACGCGCTTGACCCGCACCCATGGCGGACCGATGAGTTTTGAAAGCCACGGCATGAGGTCGCGTGACCTGGGCGTCAGCGCCTCCGCGCGGACTTCGGCAATGGCACGCCGCACATGCCGGGCGTCGAGCCCGACCTCACCCGCGATCGAGACGATCTCGTCTTCGCTCATTTTGCGGCCACTGGATTCGCCCGCCGCGTACTGCAGCGCACTGGCGCGCGCGACAATCTGTTCCAGCTGTTCGGCCGGCAGGTCGAACGGCGCTGACTGCGTCGATGGATCGAGTTCTTCGTGCCCATCCACGGACTTCAGCCTGGGGCGTGCGTTGTTGTCTCCTGCCACGGTGGTTGCTCCTTTGCGGTGAACGATTCCAAAAGGTGATGCAAAAGCCGGGCCAATAATTAAGTCATTGAAATATACATGGAAAACATGGGTGTGCTGTGCTGTTCACCGCCAGGTGTGGCGAAAACTGCGAGAAAGTGGCTAGTCGGTTTCCTTATCCGGGAAAAGCGGCTGGGATGGCGGGGGTTCGGGTCTTAAGGATTGCCTGAACTCGTATTCGCGCATCGAGCCGATCTCGATGGCGGGGTGGTCACATGCGCTCAACCAGAAGCGTGACGCCTCTTGACCGGGAAAAAACAGGTAGGTTTTGCCCTCTTCAACCGCGGCGCCACATCCGTAGGCCGAGCCGCCTGTAAACATCGGTGTGCCGGTCGGCCACTCGCCTTTTACAACGTGGGCGGTCGTCACTTCGATACGCTGGGCTTTCTTGCACTGATAGCCGCTCGTTCCGGTCTTGCAATCCATCTCCTGCCATTCGGACCGGGATACCGTGGCCTGAATGATCACATCGGCGCCGTTCCAGAGGTCCTGCGCGTCGACGGGTGCACACATGCAGGCCAGGACATCGGCCGACAAAGTGACTGAAAGACACACGATGGCCCGGAAGAACAGGCCAATGCGATGGCCGGGGCTTTGCCGGGTCAGCACCAGGTCTATTCCTCCTTCTCCACCAGTTCCTCACCCACGGCGCCAGCATAGAACACCAGGATCTCGACCGGCTCGGGGTGCTCATTGATGCCCTGGTGCCAGGTGTGCACGGTCTCGGTAATGGTCTCGCCGGCCGACAGCTGCAGGGTTTCACCCGTGCGCGTGACCACCTTGAGTCGCCCGCTGAGCATGTAGCCGGCGTTGATCACCGGGTGCCGGTGCCAGGGCAGGATGGTGTTGCCGGGGATGGTGTACTTGAGAATGGTGATTTCCGGCGTGCCCTGGGGATAGCGCGGCAGGTCGACACCGTCCCAGCTGGTGGTTGTCCTGGCCAGTTCCTTAACCGTCACCGCCTTGGGGGCCTCGTCGCGCGCGATGGCCGGTGAGGCGACGCCCAGCACGAAGAGTGCCAGCAGGCCGGTACGTGTCGCGAGCATCATGACGGCGTCGACAGTTTCAGGCCGACGATGCCGGCAATGATCAGCATGACGCTGGCCATGCGTGCCACGGTAGCCGGCTCCTTGAACAACACGATGCCCAGGATCACGGTGCCGACCGCGCCGACACCCACCCAGACACTATAGGCCGTGCCAACCGGCAGTGATTTCATGGCCACCGCGAGCAGCCACACGCTGGCGGCCATGGAGGCCGCGGTGCCGATGCTCGGCCACAGACGGGTAAAGCCCTCGGTGTACTTCAGGCCGATGGCCCAGCCCACTTCCAGCAATCCGGCAAGAAAGAGAATTCCCCAGGCCATGTCGCCTCCAGTTGGGTGTCCGTTCTACGTTGGCGTTGACGTTTTCGACAGGCGGTCCGCGCGCCAGGCGCGCAGGTCCGGCTGCTCGCAGTACAAGTGCTCAATGTAGCCATTGCGCTCAAACCAGAATACCTCAAGGTCCCACAGGCAGAAGGAAAATCTTGAGGGATCTTCAATCCAGCCGTTCGGCGTTTGCACCGACACCGAGGTGAACAGTTCGTTGTCGTTGCCCCACCAGGCCAGCACCAGGTACGCGCAGGACGCCCCTTCGTGGAAGATGGCAAAGGCCGCCGTGGCCGGCCAGTCGATGTCACGCGCCGCCTTGATCTCTGACAGCCGTTCCCGGTAGGGCGCGGGGTCCACCGCGGCGCCGCTGGCGGAAATGGTGTACAGCTTGATGCCGTCTTCGTCACACCAGCCCGGTGCGCTTTCAATGGCCCTTGGGTGGAACATCGGTGTTCAGCCTATCAGCGTTGGAACGGCCCACATTGCCACAGCTGTCGGGAAATGTATCGCCTTGTTCAGCGCAGGCAGAAGATGTCCTCGACGCGGGTGTCGAGGGCCCGCGCCAGTTTCAGGGCCAGGATGGTGGAGGGAACGAAGACGCCGTTTTCCACGGTGTTAATGGTCTTGCGGCTGACGCCGATGGCCTCTGCCAGCTCTGCCTGGGTCATGCCCGCGGCAGAGCGCAGTGCTTTCAGTGTGTTATCCAGTTCGGGGTGCTCAGGCATTGACCCGCTCCAGGATGGCGAAGGCATAGAGCGGGACGGCCACGCCGGCCATCAGTACCAGCTGGGCGATATCGCCGCCGCTGAGCGGCCAGTACAGGTTGGCCGCGAACAGGGCACCGGCGGCCACCAGCATGGCCCAGTAGCCGGCGCTGAAGGCCCGGGCGCGGTTGGCCTGGACCAGTTCGTCTTCCAGCGCGGCGCGGTCCTGCGCCGAGGCCCTGCGCACCAGGTAGCGGCTTTTCGACAGCAGGAATACCAGCCCGGCGGCCCAGACCAGCAGGCCGGCCAGTGACACCGCCCGTGCGACCGGGCTGGCGCCATCGGCCAGGCGCGCGAACAGGTCCATGGACGGTATCTGCCAGACCAGGAAGCTGGAAGCCATAATCATTAACAGGACCCGGCGGCGCCGGGATTGTCGTTCGACGTCATTACTCATAGTAGTGCTCCGTTATGTAACTTACGGGTTACATTATGTCGAGCCATGAGTGTAACGTCAAGGTTACATATCGAACGCGACGTGATAACTGACCGTGGCCGTCGGGACCGTGGCCGAGAATCTGATCGCTTGGAAGTATTCAGCGGGTACACCGGGCAGGACCAGGCTGTCGATGGGGCGGAACCCAAACCGCCCGTAGTAATCCGGATCGCCCAGCAGCACGCACCCGGCGGCACCGGTTTCACGCAGGTTTTGAAGCGCCGCCCTGACCAGTGCGCTACCCACGCCGTTTCGTTGTTGCGCGGGCAGCACCGACACGGGTCCGAGTCCATACCAGCCGTCAGTGCCGTCGGACAGGCTGACGGGTGACAGGGCGATGTGGCCAAAGAGCTGCGATTCTGACGCGTGATCGGCCACGGCAACCAGGGAGACCGTCAGCGCACCGGCCTGGCGCAGGGCGTCAACGATTTTGGATTCCGTACCCGAACTGTGCACCGCGGTGGCGAAGGCCTGGTCTGTGATCGAGCGGATCGCGTCCTCATCGCCCGGTTGTTCCGCCCTGATCACAGTGCGGCAACGTGCCTTCTATTACCGGCCACCAGTCGTGCCGCAAGCCACGCCATCGGCAGGTAGGCGACCACCAGGTCCAGCGTCATGAACCACGGCGGCGCGGGCAACATCATCGCATTGGTGATGCCGCCGAGCAGGAAGAACACGCCGATGATCATCGCCACCAGGTAACGGCGCGTTTCGGCGATCAGGACCGCGACCAGGGCTCCGACGAAGGTGCCCAGGGCATGGGCCAGGAACGGAAAGACAAAGTGGCGCGGCTCGAACAGGTGCATCGAGGCCTTCAAGCCATCGACAGTAGTGACATCTGCGCCGGCCGGCGGCGGGATGATATTGCCGCTGAGCGTGACCAGGCCCATGTTGACCGCGCTGCCGACCAGCAGGCCAGCGACCACGGCGAGGATGTTGCGTACGGTGGTGTTCATGGTTTGTTCTCCCGTGTGGCGGGTTCTGCTGCCCGCGGTGCTGACAGGGCCTTGCTGTAAAAACCCGATGGATCGAAGCAGCAGACCCGGCGCTTGCCTTCGGCCAGCATGTCGCAGGCGTCGTGGATCCGTTTTGTCTGCGTCCGGGCCTGTTTCGCGGAAGTGATCCAGTGAACCCAGTCGACCCGGGCGATATTCGTGGTTTCGGCCCAGGTGGCGGCGGCGTCCGGGCGGGTCTCCAGTGCCTCGCGGAAATCTTCCGGGATGGCCGGGTCAGGTTCGTTTTCAACCGGCTCAATCGTGATGGAAACGCGGTCGCCGGGCCTGGCGTTGGCGGCTTCGGCCAGCGAGGGGACTACGCGCATCCAGTGGCTCTTTCTACCATCTGGTTCCAGCAGGGTCTCGAATGGTGCGCCGTTCAGCAGACCCCTGGCCGTGGTGCGACCTCGCCGGGGCAACTGGTCGCTGGCTGGTTTTGGCAGCACCAGGAAGAACCATGGTGGGTCTTCACCGGGGTCTGCGGGTACCTGGAGGGTGGTTTTGAAGCGGGTGGGTTTGTCGGGTCGTGTCATATTAAGTAACAGGTTGCGTGTTAACTCGTCGTTGCCAGGTGGCCTTTGCGTTGGACCCGTTGCCGCTTGATCATACGCTTACAGGGAAAAATGTTCATGAAGTGGCATCGGGCTTCATGATCTGGTTGAATTCCGCTCGAACTCGGAACCCTAGGCACAAGGAGTGCGTGATCGTGCGGGATAGTGACACCCAGGAACCCATTGCATTGAACCGATGGCGCGGCGCATTTGTCTGCCGGGTGATCGGTATTCCCGCGTTGCTCGCGGGCGCGTGGGTGCTCTGGTTAATGGCCCAGGGCGATGTCCGCCCATCCGCCATCAACCTGGTGCAGTTTTCCGTGGTGTTCTTGCTGGGCCTGTTCCTGGTCATGCTGCACCGGCGAGTCGATATCAGCGCGCTTGGCGTGACGATCCGGACACGATGGTTGTTCTGGACACGCCGCCGGGTCATACCGGCGGAGCGGGTTCGGCGTCTTGAAGTCAGCGCCAGCGGTGAATTGCACAGTGGCCAGGTCGGCGCGGACAGCGGTGGGAATTCGTCGCGGAACTACTACGACATGACCCTGTATGACACGCATGGTGTTGCGCTTTGCAACCTGAATCCGCAGGTGCTGTTCGCGCGTCCCGACCAGATTGCTGACTGCACCCGGCTGGCCCGCGAGGTGGTACGGGTCCTGGGCTGTGACCTGGTCCTTGGCGAGCCAGTGCAGAATGACCTGCCTGGCAACGGAGTGTTATGAGATGAAAAAGACCCTGTTGATCACCGGCGCAACCGATGGCATTGGCCTGGAAACCGCGCGCCACCTGGCATCTGAAGGCCATCGGTTGATTCTCCACGGGCGCAGCCCGGACAAGCTCGAGCGCGTGCTGGCTTCGCTACGCGACGGCGATGTGCGCGGCGAGATCGCCGACCTGTCTGAGCCGGTGCAGGTGCGCGAATTGGCCGCGCGGCTTGTGGCAGAAGGGCAGGTAATTGATGCGCTGGTGAACAATGCCGGTGTGCTGGCCATGTCCAACCCCGCGACGTCCAGTGGGGTTGATGCCCGGCTGATGGTCAACACGGTTGCGCCCTGGATCCTGCTGCATGGACTGTTGCCGGTGCTGGCGCCGGACGCGCGGGTGGTCAACGTGGCCTCGGCCGGCCAGCAGCCGGTCGACCTGGCGGCCTTTCGCGGCGAGCGGCAGTTTGACGAGGACTACACCGCCTACGCGCAGAGCAAGCTGGCGCTGACCATGTGGTCGATGGAACTGGGGCGCCGCTGGTCTTCCCCCAAGCCGGCTATCGTGGCGATGAATCCGGGCTCGCTGCTGGCGACCAAGATGGTCAAAGAGGCCTTCGACCGGGATGGCCGTGACGTCGGCATTGGCGTCCGCGGCCTGTCGATGCTGGCGGTCGGCCCCGAGCCCTTGCGGCGCGGCGGCTATTTCGACAGCGACAAGGGTGCCGGCGAGTACGGCGACCCGCATCCGGACGCGCTCGACCCGGCCAGGTGCCAGGCGCTGATCAGGGTGCTGGAAGAAATGACGGAAACGACGGGGTCAGAGTGGGGTCAGAGTCGACTCTGACCCCACTCTGACCCCATGCTCGCTAACGGTCCGGACTGTTGACGAACAGCAGCACCAGCGCGCTAACGGCACCGTAGATAAACGCGCCTTCGAACGAGCCGGTACCCACCGGCGTCTGCCACATCTGGAACAGCGCGCCGCCGACCACCACGAAGCCGCCGAACCAGGTCACCATTGCCGTCCCAGCCCCCAGGATCGCGAACGTCTTGGCGCCGTTAAACGTCGAGGCGTCGGCCTTGCGTGCCTTCCACAGGTCCCAGGCGCCTTTAAGCGACAGCGCGCCAACCAGGAACTCGAAGGTCACGATGGTCAGCAGCGCCAGCGTGACCAGCGCCGGTGAAGTGATCGGTGGAAAAATGTGGTTGCTATAAACCTCATGTCCGGTCTGGCCCAAGACGTAGCCGATCGCGCCGATGGCGGTGTCCCAGTTGGCCAGGTTGCCGGCGACGTACAGCCAGCCCTGAAGGCCGACGAAAACGACCAGGATGATTTTGAGTATGCGTATGCTCATGGTTTTCTTACTCCATGTAACGGGATTCGAGTTCCAGGACGACGACATCGTCGCCGTCGCGCAGCTGGAGTTGCTCACCAGCGACCTGCCATAGAATTACCTCACCCAGCGCCTGGTGGAGCGCCTGCTCCTGCTCCATGCCCTCGGGGCAGGCCATCATGGTGCCGGCCATTTGCTTGAAGGTGAGTTGGTCTCCGTTCACCTCGTAGCCGCCCATCATCGAATTGCAGCCACCGTGGCCACTGACGCGCTGGTCATCCGGATGCAGGATCAGGTGCGGTTCGCGCTGGCGTTCCGCCACGGTGACGGGCTCGCCGCGGATCGACATGACCTTCCAGTAGGTATTTTCGAGCGATGCGTTCGATGGCGGCGGCGTGGCCACGCGTACGAGCAGCATCTCGACGGTGTCCGGCGCGCCCTGGGTCAAAACGGGGTAGTGCGTGTCAGTGGTGAACATCAACCGCCCTTCGTGTTCGATGCGCGCGCGGACCGCGTAGCGGTGGCGTGGTTCGATGTCGGCGGCGTCATAGGAAATCTCAAACGCGATGGGCGGCCCGGAAGGCGCCTCGAAGCCGACCCGGCCAAGCACCTTTGCCGGCGCATCGGCCAGCGACACGTCCTCGAGCGTGGCCTCGAACGCGGCGCCCGGTGGTAGCGCGATGCGCTCGCGATAGAGCGCCGTGCCGGACACGGTGGACGTGGTCTCCTGGGTCATCTCGGTCTCCGGTGTCGATGTCGTCGTCGTGTCACAGCCAGCCAGCATGGCGGCCATGAACATCAAAGAGCAGGTCTTGGTGACGGGTTTCATTAACGGGCCTCGTTTGATGTGAAAGGTCATTGGTCGCGTGCGGAGTTTTCAGTCCGGCATCATTCTGCATCCCACTGGGCCAGGTGCAGCAGCACGCCGCAGGGGTCCCAGACATAGGTGACCAGCGCGCCGTAGGGCTCGGCCTTGGGCGCGGACACCCGTGCCGTGGGAAAGCGCCCGGTGGCCAGCACCTCGGTGATGGCCACGTGGCACGCTGCGGCGTCCTTCACGCTGATGTGCAACATGCAGTTCTCCGCCCAGTCCTTGACGTAGTAACGCTGGACATAAAACTTCGACCCCGCGAGCGCGAACAGCGCCAGGTTGTCATCCGCCCAGGTCAGTTCGCAGCCGAGCGCCGCGTAGAACGCCTTCGACAGTTCAAAATCCTGTGACGGCACGAAAGAGCAAAGTTCGGTGGCCTGCAGGTTCATGGGCTTACTTTAAGCCAGCCCAATGCCGAATCCCAAAACACGCGGTTCAGGCCGGTGATTGCTGTGCCGGCCAGCGCAGCCCCGCGCGCACGGCCACCAGCACCAGGAATTCGCACACGACCAGCGACGTGAACAGCCCCACCGGGTGGCCCGGCACGCCGGTGACCAGCAGGAAGAGGAGGTAGGCCAGCGTCAGGCCGTTGCCCGCCAGGGCCGCATAAAGGCTGGGGCCGGAGCCGGACCAGAGCGGCTTGCTGGCCGCCAGGTTGACCAGGCCGGCGGTGGCCAGGATGGCGGCGGGAAGGATCAGCGTCCATCGGCGCGGAGTGGGCTCGATCCCGTCGCTCCACACGGCCTGGGCGACGGCCTGCAGGTGGCCCCAGGCACCCAGCAGCAGGAACACGCCCAGCAGGGCCGCGCCGAGTGCGGCAAGGCGCGGTAGCCAGTTTTTGGCCGATGCGGTCATCGGCTCAGTAACCGATGTCCGTGGCGCCAGCGCGTGCCAGCCCGGACTCGTAGGCGAACACCACGGCCTGGGCCCGGTCGCGCAGCCCCAGTTTCGACAGGATGCTGGAGACGTGGGTCTTCACGGTAGCGGCGCCAATGGACAACGCGGTTGCGATTTCCAGGTTGTTCATCCCGCCGGCGATGGCGGCCAGTACTTCGCGCTCACGATCGGTGAGTCTTTCCAGGCGGTCGTCCAGGTTGTTTGACAGCGTCGGGCCTTCGGCGAATCGTGCGATCAACCGCCGGGTGATGTCCGGCGACAGCAGCGCGCCGCCCTCGGCGACCACGCGCACCGCGTTGACCAGTTCTTCCGGCGGGATGTCCTTCAGCACGAAGCCGCTGGCGCCGGCACGCAGGGCGCGGTAGACATACTCGTCCGGGTCGAAGGTGGTGAGGATGACCACGCGGGGCGCAGGCGCGTCACGGCTGCCCGCCTGCGAAAGGATTTGCGCCGTGGCTTCCAAACCATCGAGCCCGGGCATGCGGATATCCATCAGGATGACATCGGGTTTGAGCCGTTGTGCGGCCTCGATGGCCTGCAGGCCATCGGCGGCCTCACCGGCGACCTGGATGTCCGGTTCGTGGTCCAGCATCATGGCGAAACCCCGGCGTACCAGGGCCTGGTCATCAACGACGAGCACCCGAAGGCTCACGGTTCGTCCCCCGCCAAGGGCAAGGTGGCGCGGACTTCAAAACCCCCGTCTTCAGCGGGACCGGCGGCCACGGTTCCGCCCAGCATTTCGACCCGTTCCCGCATGCCGACCAGGCCGTGGCCCTGGCGCTGGTGTGCGGGCAGGTCGGCGTTCTGCGCGGGAACGCCGCCGCCCGAATTTACGACGCTGATCTCGATTTGCGCTTCACGTTGATCCACCCGTGCCGTGGCGCTCGCACCCGCCCCGGCGTGCTTGATGACGTTGGTCAGGGCCTCCTGGATAATCCTGTAGATGGCCAGGTCGAGCCGGGCGGGCAGGCCGGGCAGGTCTTTGGGCATCTGCAGGGTTACGGTGGGACCGGCCTCGTTGACCCGCTCGACGAGTCGCGGCAGGTCGGCGGCGCCGGGTTGTGGCCCGAGTTTATCGCCATCAGCGGCCGGGCGTAGTACGCCCAGCAGATGACGCATTTCCGCCAGCGCCTGGCGGCCCGCCCGCTGCACGGCGGTCATGGCCTCGGCCGCGGCGTCGGGGTCTGTGCGGGCCACGGTCTGCGCCGCACCGGCCTGCACCGTCATCAGGCTGAGCTGGTGGGCCACCACGTCATGCAATTCGCGCGCGATACGCGTGCGTTCTTCGGCCACGGCGCGCTCGGCGCCAGCGGTTTTCTCCCGTTCCAGGGCGGCCGCGCGTTCTTCGAGTACCCGCAGATATTCGCCACGGAACCGGACCCGGCGGCCGATGTACCACAACAGCATCACCAGCCCGGCCGCGATGACGCTGCCCACGCTGGGCGTGCCCAGTACCATCAGGTCGGTCGCTACCCAGGCCAGTGCCGCCAGCATGCCCAGCAGGCTCTGCCGGTCGTCGGCGGTGTAGCGGCCCAGCGCGTAGAGCGAAAACACCAGTGCGAACACGCCGCTGGTCATCGAACCCAGGTAGGCCAGGATGGACGCGGCCAACACCACGCCATGCACCGTTACCGGGTGGCTGCGGCGCCAGAGCAGGGCAAAGTTGCCGACGAACACGCAGGCGAACGTGGCCACGTCGGTCAGCGTTTCAATGCGGACGCCGTCGTCCTCGCCGCCGCTGGACCACAACATCAGGGTCAGTGCGAAGGACGCGGCGGCGATGACCAGGTCGGCACCGTGTGGCCAGCGTTGGAAAGGGCCGCGCAGGGGTTGCCAGACCCGGTCAGCATGGACGGAGCCGTTCATCGGCACAGGTTAGTCCAGTGCGGTTGATGCTGTCATCCGCCAAATGGGGGAGGGCGGTCTCCGTCCCGCGGCCGATGTGCGCGTGGCAGGCGGTTTGCACAATGGATCGCGAAAACCGACTTGGAGATGACGGATGAGCGATTTGGCAATGGATACCCGGTTGGCCAGGGCCGGAGGGGCGAAGCGGGCCGTGAACCTGGTGACACGAGCGTGGTTCGTGGCCGCCGCGCTCGGCCATGGCGTGTTCCTGGTCTACATCCTAGCGGTGTTCTTCCCGCCGATTGCGACCGAGGGGCTCGATGGCCTGCGTGGCATGCACCTGCCGGCCGGCTTCCGCGAAGGTGAGTTCCTGGGCAACCTGGCCGCCGCCAGCCACGTGTTGCTTGCGGCGATCATCATCGGCGGCGGGCCGCTGCAGCTGGTGCCCGCGATCCGGTCGCGCTTCCCGGCCTTTCACCGTTGGCTGGGCCGCAGCTACCTGGTCGCCGCGGTGCTCAGCGCCCTGGCGGGCCTGTACATGGTCTGGACCCGCGGCACCGTCGGGGGGCTGGTAGGCCACCTGGGGATCACGCTGGATGGGGTGCTGATTCTCGTCTTCGCCGCGTTCGCGCTGCGCTACGCACTCGCCCGGCGTATTCGCGAGCATCGCCGCTGGGCGCTGCGCCTGTTCATGGCTGCCAGCGCGGTGTGGTTCTTCCGCGTCGGCCTGATGGGTTGGGTCATGCTGACCGGCGGCGCCGGCGTCGATTTCGAGACGTTCACCGGCCCGTTCCTGACCGTGCTGGGCTTTGCCCAGTACCTGCTGCCGCTGGCCATGCTGGAGTGGTATTTCCGCTGCCAGGCCCGGCCCTCGGCGCGTGGTCAATGGCTCTACGTGGTCACACTGGGCGTGCTGACGGCGTACATGTGTGTGGGCATCTTCGCTGCCGCGATGGGGCTGTGGCTGCCGCGGCTGTAGGCGTAACGTTTGCAGGGCGGACTCAGAGTCTACTCTGAGTCCGCCCTGACCCCACCCTGACCCCACCCCGAGCCAATTAAAACTCGTTCAGAAGCCACCTACAGGAAACGGCTCGTCCTCAAACTGATCCGAGTGGTAGCCCTTCGAGCCGACCCGTCGGGCCAGTTCGCTTCGATAGTCTTCCCCGGCGCGCAGGTGCTCCAGCGCGGCCTGGAAGGTGTACCGCGGCACCCAGCCCAGCACACGTTGGGCGCGGGTGCTGTCGTACACGCGGTCAAACGCGTCCGGCAGGGTCCAGCCGAGTTGCTCGTAGGTCGATGCGTATTTCGGCACATATCCGGCCAGAACCGAGGGCGCATCGGTGGCTAGTGCAGCGGCATCGCTACGCCGGAACGGCGACGGTGCCGAAAGGATCAGCTTGTCGAAGCCGATGGCGCCGGCCTTTTCCGCCGCCAGCAGGTGCGCCGAGACCAGGTCGGCGATGTCCGCGCGCCGGTTCAGCAGTTCGTTGACCTTCAGGTTGTCACTGTCGAAGGCGTCGCGCTTGCCCTTGTCGTCGTCATCTTCGGGAAAGAACCTCGAAGTTTTCAGCACCAGGCATGGCAACCCGGTGTTGCGGTGGAACAGCGCGCACAGGTCCTCGGCCGCGCACTTGGTCACGCCGTAGATGTTCTTCGGCCGCGGCCGCAGGTCCTCGGTCACCCACACCGCGGGCTCACCCGGCGCCGGCCGCAGCGCGTCACCAAACGTGCTGGTGGTGCTGGTGAAGATGAACGCCTTGCAACCCTGCGCGACCGCTTCTTCCAGCAGATTCAGCGTGCCGGTGACATTGGTGTCGACGAAATCCTGCCGGCTATGGGTGCCGACATGCGGCTTGTGCAGGGTCGCGGTATGGAAGATGACGTCGACACCGGCCAGGCAGTCACGCACGAAGGCCCGGTCGGTGATGGAGCCAGTGAAATCGGTATGCGGCGAAGGCTTGACGTCCAGGCCAGCAACGTCCCAGCCGTGTTCGGCGACGCCCAGCATCATCGCTTCGCCCAGGTGGCCGGCGCTGCCGGTGACGAGTGCTTTCATTCGCTGGCTCCTGTCAGCGCCCATTGAAACCGTCGGCAAGGCCAAGTTGCCCGGGCAGCCATTCGGGCGCCCACAGTAGCGCGATGCAGTTCAGCCCCACCACGAACCAGAACGTTATTTGAAACGATGGCTTGCTGGATTTGTGCCGGAACACCTGTTGCGCCAGCAGCGCGCCAGGCCAGCCGCCGGCCAGTGCCAGCCCCTGCAAGGTGGATTCGGGTGTCCGCTGCGCGCCTCGCTTGGCGGCCCACTTGTCCAGGCCGTAAAACACAAACGTGATAGCGCTCACTGCGCCATAGGCCCAGGGCAGCCAGTGCGGGTATCCGCGTTGCTGGACCAGCCACCACAGCGCCACGAACGTGCCGAGCGCGATGACCGAGAGCGCCACTCGCTTCGAACCCAGTTGTCCTGCGACGGCGGTCGCACCGGTTCGCCTGACGCCTGTCGCGCGGACCTTGCCGTCCGATGCCTTCGAAACGCGGTATCGAACCGACTCCCCCACCATGGGCCGCCGTCCGCGGGCGAAATCACTGATATGAAAGAACACCTGCTGGCCCGCAGATTCGGGTTCGATGAACCCGAAACCCCGGTCGTCGTTCCACTTGATGATCCGGCCCTGCATCACTGCCCCCGAATGATCCGACCCCAGGCGTCGGTTTTGGCCGCCAAGCTTACCGCATGCGCAGGACTCGATGAGGGCAGCCGCACCAGGCGGAATGCATGCGCCCCCAGTCCCGGCAGAACCAGGCGATTGAACGATTTCTCCGCCTCCGCGCCATTGAACGCCACGCAAGCGATATCCGGGTGGGCTGCGAAGAAGGCAGGAAAGTCATTGGGTACCCGCGACCCGGTCTCGATGGCGCTGTCCAGGCTACCCGGCCGCACGCAGGCCTGGAGCACATCCCACACGGCGACACCGGCCGCTTTAAGCGATTCCACCCGCACTGGATACGGTGCAGCCGCATCAAAACCGAACAGCTGTCCCATGATCGGCCAGAACGCGTTGCGCGGGTGGGCGTAGTACTGGCCGGTCTGTAGCGAGGCAACACCCGGCATGCTGCCCAGTACCAGTAGTCGCGCGGAAGGGTCCGCGATGGGCGCGAAGCTCCGGACGGCGCTCAAACCACCGTTACTCGCTGTACTTGCGGATCACGGCCACCTTGCCATCCTCGATTTCGAGCACTTCCAGGGTATCGTATGACTGCTCGATGGTCTCGCCGGTCTGCGGGTGAACGCCACTGCTGGCGGTGGAGTAGGTGATCACCACCACGTTATAACCGGGGGTCACCATTCCCAATTCCGCCGAATACGCCGTGTGTGCGCCCAGGTAGTAGGTCATGCCCTCGCGCATGTCGGCCTTGCCGGTGGGGTGGCGGGTACTGTCGGGGTCGTAAGGCAGGTGCTGGTGGCCGACGTCATCGGTCAGCAGCGACAGGTAGTTCTCCAGGTCCGCCGCGGTTGCATTGGGCGCCTGGGTGGCGGTCCAGGCGTTGAAGTAGGCCTGGCCGAATGCGCCCAGGTCGATGGCTTCGGCATGCGCGGGCACGGCGCTGGCGAGGGCGGCGAGCGCCACGAGTAGTTTATTCATGGTGATTCCCCTGGGAGTCTGCCGAACAGTTACATCAAACCGGGATAATGGCTTCGGCCTTCCTGCGTGACCAGATGCCCAGCAGGATGAACGGTGCCGGCAACAGGACCAGGCCACGCAGGTCCCACAGCACCTGCCACACCTTTGGCGAATGGCCAAGCCCTTCGGTCGGCTGGTAAACACCCATCACCAGGATATTGGCCAGAAACCACCCCGCGATGGCAAAGGCGATATACGAGGCTGCCGTCCAGGCGCGGCGTTTGAAGTTCAGCTTAATCATCGGCCGCGTCACCCAGCATGAACTCGCGAATAGCGAAGAACGGCGGCGAGCCGGCGCCCACCAGGCGCTCGTTGAAGTCCTTGTAGTTGAACGCCGGGCCCAGCTTTTCCTTGTACTCGGCCAGGATCTGCTCGATGGCGTACTGGCCGGCGAAGTAGCTGGTCAGCTGTACCGAGCTGACCTTGGCGCGGGTGATTTTCCCGGCGGCCTCGGCCTGCTCCTGGAAGCCCTTCTCGACCATCAGGGCCAGCGCCTCTTCCTCCGGCCAGTCGCTGCGCTGCAGCCTGATGTCGATGATGGCGTTCATCACCGAGCGCAGCTGCATCTTGTCGTCGACCATCAGCTGGATGTCGTGGCCCCAGGGCTCGTCTGGGTAGACGGTGTAGCCCTGCTCGATCATCTGGCTGGTGATGAACGAGGCCCAGCCCTCGACCATGGCGCCGTTCCAGAATACCTTGGGGATGGTGCGCTCGGCGCGGTTGGAGTACTCCAGCTGGACGAAATGTCCGGGCACGCCCTCGTGGATGTAAACCACGGCCAGGGCGGGGCGGTTGTATTCCTTCAGGAAATCCTCGGCGCCGGCCAGCAGCGGCAGGTCCCAGAACCACACCGACTCCAGCTCCGGCTCGAACGGTGGCGCGGTGGAGATCATGGCCACGGCCACGCCTGACAGGTGCGGCGGGATGTCCTCGATGCGCAGCTTGGACGCCGGCGGCAGGTCCATCAGCTGCTCCTCCTCGACGAAGCCGATGATGCTGTCGGCCAGCGCGTAGCTGTCGGCGATGAGCGTGTCGACGGTGGAGCGGTCTTCGGACAGCTTGGTGAAGATGTTGCGCACCACCTGCTGGTCGTCGGTATCGGCAGCCGGCTGCACGGTGCCGGCTTTGAGCTCATCGGCCAGGTAGTCGTCGTGGATTTTGCGGCCGACGCTGACCAGCTCGGCGCTGCGCTCGGCCATCCATGCCTCGGCGGCGGCCAGCAGTTCATCGGGGTTCAGCGGGTAGTCCAGCTGCAGGTCGTACTTGCGGTCGTACAGTTCCTTGCCCAGGCGCCACTCGCCGTCCTCGCGCGGCACCACGGTGGTCTCCAGCCAGTTGGCGAAACCCTTAATGGACTCGACCGCGGCCGCGCAGTCGGCGGTGATCGCCGCGGCCTGTTCATTAACCAGGCCCGACGACGCCAGCAACTCCGGCAGCGTCTTGTCGAACAGGGTGCCCTCGCGGGTCATGCCCTGCAGGTTGGACAACGCGATGGCCTTTTCCATCTTCGGCGGCTGCACGGTTTCCGGCGCCAGCGTGGCCTGGGCGCCTTCAACAAAGGCCGGCGTGGCTTTGCAGCGCGCCCCGAAACTCACAAGCCGGTCGTCCAGCGGCGCGTAGTCGCGCAACACCAGTCCGGAGAATGCCGAACCCAGGCTGCCAGTCCAGCTCAGCGGGTTCTCGTAGCTTTTCAGCTCCTCGGCAATCATGCGGTCCAGCGCCACGCGCTTGGTCAGGATATGCAGGTCGATCTGGTCCGGGCGCGACAGCGCGTCCTGGTCGAAGGACGCCAGCTTGCCCTGCAGAAGTTCACGCTTGGCCGCGAAGGCTGCGCGTGCCGCCGGCGTCGCATCGGGCATGCGGCGGTCGTAGTAGTACGTGTCGTCGTCACGGCCATGTACGCCGAACTGCGCCGCCCCGGTCGGGTCTTCTTCCAGCAGCAGTTCAAGGTACAGCCGGCCGAGCCGGTCGATGCTGTCTTCGGCCTGGACGCGTGCGTCCCAGCTGTCGTTGTCAGAGGCCAGCGCTGTAGTGGTCAGCGCCAGGGCGAGGAATGCGGTCGTGGTGAGTGTTTTCATCGCTTGAGTATAGTCCCGTGCAGGCCCGGCTTGCGTTTACTGTTCCGCCAGGTGTTTCAACGTGCTGAGAAAACCGTCCCGGAATGTTTTTCGGCGCTGTTCAGCGAACGCCGTGGATTCACGCTTGGCGCGTTGCGGGCTCTCAACATCATCGACTTGGATGTACACCCGGTTCATGAAGATCGATACCAGCGTGCCGTCGCCCGTTGCCATGACCGAGACCATCGCGGTGCCCTGCGAGTGCTCGCCGTTTTCCTCAACCGGCAGGTTGGCCAGCAGAATCATGCGATCCGGGATGACTTTGACGACTTCCATGACGTTATCGCCATAGAGCGTGACGCGCCGCCCCTCCACCGCCGTGCCCGTGGGTGAATCCTCACTCGCCATCCAGGGCATCCAGGTGCCCAGCTCTACGACATGCAGCCAGGTCTCGTCGACAGGCCGGTCGATTAACACCTCGAAATGGTCGGTGTAGTAGTAGGCGCTGGCGCCATCGGTTTCGAGGGCCGAGACCTGTGCGGCGGAGGGCGGTGGCCAGGCCAGCACGAGAAGCAGCAAGCAGGGCAGGGTGAGCAGGGGTTTTCTGGTGTTCAGGGCAAGTCTCCTGTGAAAGACCTCAATTCCAGCTGGAATTCAGTCGCCATTGCGATGGGCTGTTTTGAGCGACCACCGGTTTTCTCCAGCCTGACGATGCCGTAGTTACACATGGTCTTGAGCGTCCTGGACACATTACCCTGCGCACGGTTTGTCAGCACGGCAAGTTCCGTGACGGACCCGGGTTTCCGATCCTTAATGGTCTTGAGTAACGCGATGTTCTGCTCACTCAAGACCTTTGCCGCCGTTTCAATGGACGGCATCCAGACCTTCGGGTCCGTGGGACGTGGTTCGAGCTCGCCGCGCGCGATCGCAATGGTGCGGGCCTTGTAGGCTTGCCACGAAATGATGCCGATCTTCATTGTCTTACCGGGCATTTTCGAGCCACCTGTCGACGTCTGCGTAAAAATCTTCCAGGAGCCTGGCGGCATCCACGTAACGGTACGGCGTAATCCGGTCACACCGATGCCTGTGATCCCATTCAACGCGCCGGATGCATTAAAATATCAGATGATGATATGTATGGAAAGGGCCGGCTTCGGATGGGTGGTTTTGAGTTTTGGTGGTCACCCCGCTGTTGTAGCGAAGGTCAGGGCGCCCGGGTATCAGCAAAAGGCGATCGTTTCTGTCGTCAATCGTCCCATGCTGCGTCTTAGTCCAGCAATGTGATGACGGGAGGCTTCCGTGTCAGTGCCGACTGTCCAGGTAGTCGATCATCAGCATCAGGAAGAAATACGCCGGAATGCCCACGCACCACAGCAATCCGAGCAGGTAAATCTCTTGCGCGTACGGCAACAGGAAGCCCAGGCCCACGGCCAGCTTCAGGCCGATGACCGGGAACGAGGCCAGGGTAATCGCCAGCTGTAATGGTGTGTTCTTGCGAAACTGCAGCTGCCTGGCCTGGTGATTGACCAGCAGACCAAGGTGCACCAGGCCGAACAGTCCGGCTGAAATCCGCCACGCTGCGACCTCACCCAAAGGCCTGAACAGTATTTCCGGGACGAACGCGAAAATGATGGCGGACATCGTGGTGCCGAAAATGCTTAAGACCGCGACCTTCGGAAAGCGGAAATCCTTGTGGCCCAGCGCAAGGACAAGTCCCGTAACGCCCAGCATGGCGACGGCGATCTCGGCGATGGTATGGAAAGCGTCAAAAGATTCTGGGTTCATAAGCTGTTTTCGACCTTAGAGAACGTCATCATCCGGCTTCAAAACCCACGCCCGCGGATTGTGCTCAAAGCCGATCTTCGGATAGAACTCATTCGCCGCCGGCGCGGCCAGCAGCACGAGCATACAACCCGGCCCCAGCGCGGCGCGCGTTTCGCGCACCAGCTGTCGGCCAATGCCGCTGGCCTGGACCGACTTCGAAACCGCCAGGTCCGCCAGGTAGGCGACATAGCCATAATCCGTCAGCGTCCTGGAAATCCCCACCAGCTCATCCCCCGCCCAGGCCGTGATGGTCAGCGGCGCGTTCTCCATCATCTGCCGCATCACGTCCGGATCATCCGCCGGCCGCCGCTCCGCGAGCGTCGAGTTGCGGTACAGCGCGGTGAACTGCTCCAGGGTGAGCGGGGCGTCTTTTTTGTATTCGATGGGGTGGGTGGTCATGATTTTTTCGCGAGTTCCGACTCAGGTTTAATCACGGTTGAGCCGGTGGCTGACGCTTGTGCTAATTGAAACTCAACCCGCACCGCGAACGCGGTCTCGGGCTTTTTCGAGCACGACATCCGCTGGGCTTGTTTCCGCGACGCCAGACTGCAACTCGGCATAGCGCCGTACAGCTGCTTCAAGCCATACGGACTCGAGGTTCAGCTCCGGGTCAATATCCAGATTGGCGATCAGGTCACGCAGCAACACATCGCGCTCCGAGTCGCTGAGCCCGCGAATGTCCTCTCCGATTTTGTCCAGTGTTCGCGCCATGGTTCATTTCCAGAACCGGTTCCGCAACATCATACCGTGAGTATCCGGTGGTAGAGGAATGGGGATATTTACTCAGGAAGTGGTCACGAAAGTTCTTCCCGCAACACCCGTCTCAACGTGTCTTCATCAACCGGCTGCTGGCTCAGCGCTTGCCGAAGCGTTTGGTTGATCAGTGTCTGGTAGCCGATGCCTTCTTTCACTGGCTGGAGCGCCATTCGGCGGATGTGCGCTTATCATTCTCGCGGCGAGCCTTGTTGCTCTCGGCCTTGGCGTCGCGCTTACGCCCCCAAAACGCACCCTGGCCCTTCTTCGCGCCGGAATGCTCGGTTTTCTTTGCCTGGTTTGCCACGACTCATTCCTTCTCTTTCAAATACCGCGTGTTCCCCAGTTCCTCGCGAATCACCAAACGGAGCGTCTCCTCAAGCGGCCGCGCGGGATATTCAATGTGCTTGCGAAGCGCATCATTGATGAGCGTCTGGTAGTTGCCGCCCCCGGCCTTGAGCACCTGCTGTTTGAAGTGCTCGATGATGTCGCCGTCCAGCCGGATGGTGATCCGCTTCTTGGCGGGATCCGGTTTCAATACCGGTCCGCGTTTGCCTCCGCTGAAATCTTCACTCATGGTTTACACCCTGGTAGTACTGCTGTATCTCACTGCGGTCTGCCCTCCGGGCCGATATTAGTCGAACGGTGTCCTGATCCTCGTAAGAAAAGACAACCAGCAGAACATGCGACCCCGAATCCTTCCCCAGTGACTTGAATCGCTGCTCATCATGAAAGACATCCTCAATTGTGAGGGCATTCATGTCTTCAAGCGCGATAACGGCATCCGCAAAGTCGACTCCATGCTTCTTCAGGTTGGACGTAGCCTTATACGGATCCCATGTAGCCTTCATCGATAAATGTATGCACAGATGGTGTACATGTCAACTGGGTTGGAGTTCACGGGCAAGATGGCTGGCTGCCAGAGTAACAGGCGTACTCTGTATTTGATGTAGTACAAAACCCTGAATTCATGTAGGGAAAACTTCCTGTCGCTGGGCGTGATCGCTAATGGGACTTTTCCGGAGAATCCGCCCCCCTGAACGCACTCGGCGTCATCCCAGTGATCCGCGAAAACTCCCGATTGAAGTTGGACTTACTGCTGAAGCCCGCCGCGTGCATGGCCTCGGTCACGGTGATGTCCGGCTGCGAGGCGAACAGCTTCTTGGCTTCCTCGATTCGGCGGCGATTCAGGTGGCGGGAAAAGCTCTCACCGGCTTGCTGGTTGATGGCGTTGGAGAGCTGGCGGCTGGGCACCTGCAGTTTCTTCGCCGCCTCGCCCAGGGTGATGCCGTACTCCACTTTGTACAGTTCCTGTTCCTCCAACAGTGCCTGCCATCGGTCGAAAATCTGCCGCGACTGGTCGGCGTCCAGTTCATTCCTGCGCTCATAGACCACTGACTCACCCAGGCTGACCAGCCATTCCAGTAACGGGTAGCGCCGCAACGCGGCAAAGGCCGTGAATCCGCACACCAGCAGGAACACCACGCTCACGACCGCCAGCGCGTAGGACCGCCCCAACGGTGTGCCGCTGCGGATTTCCAGCACAATGGCCACGTCCAGCGCCACGCTGATCAGCAGGATGGTCATCAGAAAACGGATCCAGCGAAACGCGACCCGTGAATAGCCGCCCAGGTGCGCCAGGCTGCGGTGGCCGTGGCGGATGCCGTGGGCGATGACCAGCGAATACGTCGCGCAGCTGCCGATGTACATGGCGTCCACGAACCGCAGCAGCGGACTGTCCAGCGCGAACAGCACCGCGATGGTGGCCGACGGCAGCAGGTGCAGGACGTCGTAGCGCGAAAACCGGGCGTCGGGGTGTTTGACGCTGCGATAGAAAAAGTAGAAGGCGGGCCCGACCAGCAGCGCCAGCACGGGCCTCACGAACAGCATCGGCCCCAGCCAGTGGTTCAGCCGGCCGATCATCAGCAGGCTGAGCACGGCATAGAGCAGGAAGTTCAGCCCCAGCAGCCGCGAGGGCCATTTGCGCTGCGCGTCGGTGAACAGGAAATGTCCCGCCAGCAGCAGGCAAATGGCGAACGTGGCCAGTTGGATATGGGTAATGAAGTCGGGCATGCGGCTAATTTGACGGATTCAGCGTCCTCGAACGCGTTTCAGGACGCCTCCGGCACCCGAAAGTTACATGATCCAGGCCGAAACGACCGATAGTCACAGCGTCTGAAGGAGCAATTATGTTGATGTCCGGCCCCGCCCGATCACGAACCCACTGTACCCGATACGCCATCGCGCTGATCGCATGGCTGCTCGCCCCCCTGGCCGGCGCCGCGGACGCGGACCTGGTCATCCGCAATGCCCGGATCATCAGCGGCGTCACGCCGCAGCCCACGGCGCCCACGGATGTGGCGGTCGCCAACGGCCGCATCATCCAGATTGGCGAGTACGCCGAGAAGGCGGAAAGTGAAATCGACGCCAACGGCCAGTACCTGGTCCCCGGCCTGATCGATGCCCACGTCCACCTGCGCGACGTGCCAGGCTTCAACGGCGACCCCCAGCAGCACGCGGAACTGCTCGCCGAGGCGAACCGACAGATCCCGCGCAGCTACCTGTACTTCGGCTTCACCACGCTGCTGGACCTGGCCTCCGGCCCGGCCAGCATGCAGGGCTGGAATGAGCATCCTGAAGCCCCGACCGCGCTGTACTGCTCCCCGGTGACCATCCCCAATGGCTACCCCCTGGCCTGGCTGGACGAGCACGAGCAGTTCCAGCCGTGGAACCTGCGCTACATGCTGTTCGACGAGCGCCAGGCGGAGAAGTACCCCGCCGACTTCGATCCAGAACAACACACCCCCACCGCCGTGGTCGACAAGGCCGTCGCCGACGGCGCCAGCTGCATCAAGTTCTACTTCGAAACCGGCTTCGGCCGCCTGAAGGACCTGCCCGTACCCACCATCACCCTGGCGCGCAAACTGGTCGCCGCCGCCCACCAGTACAACCTGCCGGTGTTCCTGCACGGCAACGCCCAGACCTCGTACGAATTCGGCATGGCCGCCGGCGTCGACGCCATGGCCCACGGCATGTGGCACTGGAGCGACCTGTCACTGGACGACCCCAACGGGGTCAACGAATTCGCCCGCAACGTCGCCAGCAAGGGCATCGCCGTTCAACCCACCATCCAGGTCATTTTCGGCGAAAAGGAGATGTTCAACCCCGGCTTCTTCGACACACCCCAGGCCCGCGCCGCCATCCCCCCGGCCCTGATTGCCTGGTACCAGACCGACGCCGGCCAATGGATGAAACAGGAACTCGCCAACAACTTCCCCCCAACCGACGACCCCACCGCGCGCTACCAACAGGTCGCCAACGCCTACGACAAGCCCATCAACCAGGTCTCAACTCTGAGCACCGCCATCGCCCAACACGGCGGCCAACTCCATTTCGGAAGCGATACCCCCAGCGGTCCCTTCTACACCCAGTTCCCCGGCATCAACGCCCGCCAGGAAATGGACCGCTGGATTGAAGCCGGGCAGAGCGCCGAGGCGTTGTTTGTTGCCATGACGCTCAGTAACGCTCGGCTTTTGAAGATGGAGGCCGAGATTGGCAGCGTGGAAGTGGGAAAGCAGGCGGATTTGCTGTTGTTGAAGGGCAATCCGCTGGAGAGTGTTGAGGCTTATGACTCGATTACGACGGTGTTGCTGGATGGGCAGGTGATCGAGCGGGAGGGGCTTGGTGCCCAGTGATCTACGGCAAAAAACATTGTCTCTGCACCAGCGCTACAAATTTCGCACATATTCTTGACCCGAGACCTACGTTGCTATCCCAGGCAACCTGGAGGGCGCATCCATCTCCTCGTGTAACACACGGACAATGAGCACTTCTTGTTCGGTCAGTTTATAAAACGCGGCGTGATGTTCGATCTGTAACCTGCGGTACCCGGGCAGGATATGCGTGTAGTCTGCGCCCAGCGAGGGGTGCTGAACGAGTTGCTTCATGCCAGCTTCCAGGGAATCCAGGTAAGCATCCGCCCGTTCGACGCCCCATTCCTCGCAGGTATATATCCAGATTCCAACAAGGTCGGACTCGGCATCGGGCGTGATTCGGAGCGGGCGCACTATTCAGTCGGCGTCATCCGTTTCCGGCCAGCTTCCTTGATCGAAGCCATATCCATCGGCCTGGGTTCTCCGCTTGATTCACCTTGCAGCAACGCCTGGCGGAGGGCATCTACCCGCTCCTGGGCCTGTTGGTCATGCCTGATGAGATGACGAATGTACTCGCTGTCATTGCCGAAATGACCGGATTGAATCTGTCGTTTCACCCAGTCATCCTGCTGCGCGGTCAGCGTGATGGTTTTCCGTTGCATGCCCATGTTGTTGCTCTGGTGGTTATGAGAGTATGACAATATCATACCCATCGTCCGCGCGTTGTTGGTGGGTCAGCCAATTCCATGAATTCTGGTTGCTGGCGACCAGATCGTGTCTTTTGATGCAATGTGAAGTGGAGAACGTGCACCGAATCATTATCTTCGGGATTTAAGACCATCCGGTATCAGCAATCTGCGCGAAAACCTGTCATCCAGACGCTCGATCGATCAAACCGCCTACCACGGCACCTCAAGTACCCGCTGAATCTCCTGCGTTTCCTGATCGACCTCCACGACAAATTCACCACGCAGAATGTCCACGCCATCGACATTTTTGGCGCACGCGACGCTCGCACGGCAAACATCGTTAACGAGCCTCATCGAATTCCATTGCGGATAAAGCTTCGGGTCACAATGCCGAAGGAAGTCCGGGTGATCCTTCGAGATGGTTTTGATGAAGTTGATCCAGGCCCGGTCCCGCTGTTCCCCGGTCAGCTTGCACCGGCCGCCAACCTTGTACACGAGCAATTCTTCTTCAGGCCCCTCCACAGGAGCAAAAGGTGCCGAGGGATTGATCTCGATTTCCGGCTCCGGCACGTCGGGCACCGGCGGATCGGCCGCCACCGGTGACTGGGTTGCGGCAGCCAACAACACGATGCTTGCGACCGATAGAGCCTTCATACGGTGCGTCACCTCCGTTCCGAATGGATTTACCTTACCACCGAACACCCCTGCGGCCCGTCGGGTTACGGCGGGGTTCCCTCCACTGGGCGGCGCAAACTCGCACGTCGAAAACACCCTGCGCATCAAACTCGGCCGCTCAGTTAATCTTTAGCAATGTTTTCGATGTATGTACCCATATACTTCATCACTTTTCTTGCGCCGGCGTTTGACTCAAGCAGGCCTAATGGGGTCTCGCCATTGAATCGTTCATTACGTTCCCCAAGCCACTTAAACGCCTTCACCTTGGTCCCAAGTACCTGGGTTGCAAGTTCCAATGCTGGTTTCAGTAAGTCCGGACGTGGGTACCAACTCACCGGTTTTGAAGTGGGTCGTTTCCCACCTTGAACGACTCTTGGGAGTTGTGACTTGAGTAATTCCTTTTCAGTGACTGACCGCCTGACCCAGTGAGCTAGGTCTGTGAGTGCTGTATTGGGTTTACGCGTGTTGTCGCACGAAGGAACAATCAGCCCAACGATGACGTTTGTGTTTGAACGTACAAACTTCATCGCAGGTGCAACATCAGTATCATTGGTAACGACGACTGCATGATCAATTTCTCCGGTCAGCGCGTCGTGGTAGAGATTCAGGGCGAGGTTCACGTCCGACTGTTTTTCTTCAAGTTTCCAGTAGGGCGCTTCCGAACAGTCCCGTGGCCATTTCTTCGGGTCTTCTGCGTCGATCAGTTTCGCTTTTGCTTCGTTGATGGCGTAGTAGCCTTCAATGAGTTCCAGGCGTTGTCCGTGGGTTTTTCTGAGCGCTGTGTGATAGCGCGCCTGTGACGAGACTGAATCAGTGGATCTGGCGGCACGCTCGATAATCTTTGCGGTAAAGAATTTTACGGCGGGATCGTGGAATGCCAGAACGGGTGGATTGCTCTGGTTGGGTATGAGTATTGAAGGAAGAATCTGCTCTTCGAACAGTTTGACGAGATCCAGCCACTTGAATGAGGTGCCTTTCAGGCAACCGTAGTAGAAGTTGTAGCCGTCGACATACACTCGCGTTCTTAGCGAGTTGTTTTGCATCTTCTGCCCCCTTAAAACGGAAAAACCGGCATTCGCCGGCTTTTCCCCCCTAGCGCTGGATGGTCAAGCCACGCCCGCATCTAGGGTTAGTTGTTGCTGAGAAGTTTAGCTGAAAAGTCCGTGCTGTTACAGGCTTGCAATGCTGTTGCAAGCTTTTCCTACGCGCAACCGCTGAAAAATCCTACATGCCATGAGAGTTCTTGTACTCATGAAACAAGGACGGGAAGGAGATTCAGCGCACTCGCCCGATCTGATCATACCCAGGTACCTCATCACCCAACCGCCGAAGCCTGGCCACCGACACCTGGTACTGCCCATTGCTCGGCAGCGGCTTGCCCTGGGTGCGTGGGATGTGGATGCGTTGCATTCACTCGACGCCCAGCATCTCAAGTGTGCGCGGATCCCGCTCCCCATCAAAGAACCGCTCCAGGACGTCCTCAAACACCGAAGGGCTCGGGGAAACGCATGCAAAGAGCGTCATGGAAGAGCACAGTTTCATCGTATCAACTTCGCCGAAGACATCCTCAGCCGTTCGATCATGAAGTTCCAGAAGTGCAGCTGAAGCCTCAACCAGCCTGGCGCCCAGCACAGGATCCTGAACATACGCCAGGGCCTCTTTGGCACCGCGAATGCCAAAAAACTCACTGGTCTCACTGCGCCCCAACCCCCTGAGCTGTGGAAATACAAACCACATCCAGTGGCCATACTTCTCACCAGCACGAATTTCCTCCAGAGCGTCCGGGTAAGCGTCGTCCTGTGCAGCCTCAAATCTGGCAAGGCTCATCTCATCGCTCCAGTGCGGGTTTAGCGCAACTCCTTCTTCCAGCGCTTACAGTTACCCTCTCGAAACTGCTCCTTGTAGCGCTCCCGCGTCTGCTTCCACGACTCCATTTGCTGGGCATTTCCGCCTTTCTTTCTGAGCTTGTCGTAGTACTCGATCTGGCCCTGAATGTTTCGGCAGACATCAAGACCAAGGTCGTCGGCGCTGACGCTGTCTGCTCCGGTTGAGAGTAAAACCAGCGTAATGGAAATCGCTATGTATCGAGTCATGAGGTGCCTGCCTATGTCGCGATCTTCTCTAGTACGTAAGAGTCCGTGGCTTTCGCCAACTCTTTGAAGAAATGAATGTGCCGGCGCATTTCATCCTTTGTTACCGCATGCGGGACGGGTTGCCCAGGAACCGGCCGGGCAGAACGGTGGGCAATGTCACCGCGCTTCTTCACCAGACGATTGAGCTCAGCACGCGCCTTTTTCGGGTCGCAGTGATTCCAGGTCCATCCTTCGGTCACATCAAACCCGAGATACTTTTTGAATATGGGTTTGACCCTTTGAGTGCTGGGCGCGTGGAAAAACTTCAGGTCACTCTTGAGTGAGGCCCGAAAAAACTCGGTAAGCCGCCCGTCACCCTTGCTGTCACTGCAAACGTGGTCGATCGACTCCGTCAGAAGGTCTTCGAAGTACGCTTCCAGCGCTGCCAGTGCCATGACCAGGCTTGCCCGTTTCAGTACTTCAATTTCAGGCGGTGGTGGGTGCACATTCAGGGCATCGAAATGGTTCAGGAGATCCCCAGCATCCTGTATGGCATGATCAAAAGCTTGTAACGCCTGCGAAGCCATCACTCAGGCGCCCAAAGTAAGGCGTCGAAAAGGTATCGATAAACGCACCTGCAAATCCCCTTGATATTTAGCCGCTTGCCCTAGCGCAACACAATCGTACCCCGACGCCCCACTAAACCTATCCATCTTTTCTCCGCTCAACCAACCACCGACCAGTCATCAAGACGCGGCCGACTGTGAAATGGAAAAACAGCAATCCAACGAAGGGCACATAAACGGCCGTCTGTTGGTACATGCAGAATCCAAACCAGACCCACGTAACGGTCGCCAGAACGTAGGCGGCGGGCTTGCCCACGCGAACGCCGTACAGCCATATAGCGAGTAGCGTTGCGAAAAAATAAGCCACAACGACCAGGGAGGTATTTTCGAGAGCGATGCCATTGGCTTCAGGCTCAAAAAATATGCCGCTTCTGAAGATCAGGATTGTGACCCCAAGTCCAATTATGCTGACGAACAGAAACTGACCAAACAGCCTCTCGGACGCATTGTCCTCCCCGGGAGCCGGGACTGAACCACCTGGCTCCGCAGTCGCTTTCCGGCGCTGATCAATCTGCTGTTTGAGTTCCCGCGCATTCGCGGGGTGGCGGTCAACATCCATCGCCTCGTAGGTTGCTTCGAGTTCCTGGAGCGAGCAGTTTGCCCAGGACTCACGCAGTTTCTCGCGGTCAGCTTCCACGGCTCACGTATGTCGATTGCACCCGCACACCATCAAGACTCTTTCGGAACTAACGAAACACTCATCGGCCTGAACAGGGAAAACAGCCACAGGCCAAAAGCGCACACGGTGCCCAGCATTCCGGCGAACATCAGCCCCATGAAAGCGCCCATGAACGGGCCGAGGAAGATGGCCTTGATGCCCGTGACGGGCTGCTCGTTCCAGGTCAGGACTTCGTAACCCATTGCGCCGAACACGCCGAAGAACAGGAACAGGGGGACAAAGCCCACACTCAGCCCGATGGCGAATAGCTTGTAGACGGTGCCGGTGCTGACTTTCTTGACTTCAATCTCGGTCATTGTTGTTCTCCATTGTTTTGATGACGAGTTTGTCGAAATCGGCCTCGGACATGGTCTTCAAATGCTCGAAAGCCGCCGCGGTATACGTCTTGTCGCCGTTGCCTTCGCCGGCGATTCTCGTTTTCTCCCCACCACGCTGAATCATGAAAACAAACGGCATGGCCGGGTTGCCTTCTGCCGTAACAAAGACCAGCGACCGCCCATCTGAGCATGACGATAATTGCCAGGTCGTGCCGCCAAGCTCAGTGTTAACCGGGCCGGTGTTGCAGGCCATTGGCTCGGCCGCGTTGGCCGTCAGACTTGCCGACAACATCGCAACGAGCACAACGGTAATCTTCGTAGTGCGCAACCTCATTGATTCACCTCACTGTACGACTGACTACTGTTGTTGGGCCGCCGCGCCCAGCCCAAACTCCTCAATCGCAGCCAGAAAGTCCTCCCGGTACTTCACGCGCGTTTCTTCGTTGATACGGTCCCACTCCTCGGCCGGCTCAAACGCGATGGTGCTTTCTGTAAACGCATCCATGCCATGCAGCGCGATCCAGCGTGGATCATAGTTGCGCTGGTTTTCCCGGTCCCACTGAACCACGCGCTCGACGGTCGTTCGCAGCGCAGGAATATCGGTGATCATGTATTGATTGATCGGGGTGCCAAACTGCTGGTTAAGCACCGCAACGGCTTGCCCGGCACTGGCGTCCAGGGACTTCTCCGCATCACTGCTCGCCCGTAACTGTCCGGCATAAAACCAGAACGCCGCCTCGTCCTTGCG
Source organism: Marinihelvus fidelis (assembly GCF_008725655.1). Taxonomy (NCBI): domain Bacteria; kingdom Pseudomonadati; phylum Pseudomonadota; class Gammaproteobacteria; order Chromatiales; family Wenzhouxiangellaceae; genus Marinihelvus; species Marinihelvus fidelis. Next base: position 66,659 of record NZ_VYXP01000013.1, read on the forward strand.
GTCACGCTCGAACAGCGCATACGACAGCGCGTAAAGCACTGGCGGCGAGAAGTCGTTGGGCTCGGCGAGCACCTTTTTGACCTGCGACTTCCGTTTCTTCAGCAGTTTTTCGACGGCCTTGATGTCTACTGAGGTGTCGACCTCCGCGAACTCACCCTGCGGATTGACGCCCAACGACTGTGCATGCACCGGGCTCGACAACATGGTGACCATAAGCAGTACAAAGAAGCGGGTCATTTAGATTGTCCTTGCTGAGTCTTGAGCGCCCGGAGGTCTTCGAATGCAAGGCGCCTGGCAGTGCCCTTCAGTTCTTTCTGGACGCCTTTGTAGTTGTAAGTCAGGACATAAGGATTTTCCATCTTGTAAGCAGAAGTCATCCTGACCAGCGGGTCGGTTTTGACATGCGAGCCTGGCGTGATCGACACGCTCGCAGGCGCGAGGGCCATGTTGTTGAGCGTGCTGAGTTCCAGATCCACCGCGCTTTCTCCAAGATTGGAGATGTAGACCTCATAGACCTCTTCAATATCACCCTGTGAGCGCTGAACCCGGCCCCAAGAGTTCTGAATCTCATATTGCTTGGGCAGTCGCTCGGCCCCCAATGTGATTACCAGGTGGAGCTTGAGTGCGCCGTCCTCGACGACCTGCGAATCCTCGAAGTACTCCGAGTACTGGGTCTGTACAAATTCGCCCGTTTGGGGATCAAGCGTCGATGAACTGACGCGTCCGTTAGACGCGCAACCGGCGGTGAGCAACGCCAGCGCGAGAAGGGTGGAGGCCTGAATACAACGTTCCATGTTGCGTCCTCATTTTGTTCTGGTTGTTGGACAAATTCGCTGGTTCTGGTCAGTGGTTAATGCTGTTTCCATACCCAGCTTCTCCGAGATTACTCAACTTGCGCGAATCTCAATCGCGCACGCCATAACCTTCAGACTAAACGATTTTTTTATGCATCGGAGATATGCGTTTATCTTCTGGAACACCCTCACCCAACCGCCGAAGCCTCGCCACCGACACTTGGTACTGCCCATTGCTCGGCAGCGGCTTGCCCCAAAAAGCCAAACGCAGTTTTGTGCGCTTATGAGAGTCAGTGATTAGGATAGTGACATGTTCAGTCGAATGCAGGCGGAGTGACAGCATGCCAATGACGAGGGATCCCGGTGCTGACTAAACTGATCAGGTTTGAATTTGTTGTGCTATCGGTCTTCCTCTTTTCAGGCGTCAACGCATCTGAAATTGGTGAAGATGAGCGTTCCGCAATCAGAAGTGCGGTGGCTCAGAATATTGAACGCGCGGACCTGGTTTTTATCGGGAAAGTGCGCGATTACAGGTCATTCATGATGGACGTCAACGTCAATTACGACCCCGAAACGCCAGAAGTCACTTTCCCGGAAAAACGGCTCTTTTCATCGAACCAAGTCGAAATTATCCAGGTGCTGAAGGGCGAATATGCCGATGAATTTATTGATATTTATCATAGAGGTGGGATAAACGGTGATGTCGTAAAGTTTGAATCCCACTCTTATTTTTTATTCCTGGAGACGAATTACCTGTTGTTTGCGAGTCTCAGCCCACTCTACGAAGGAAAATGGTTTCTTACAGGACGCGGACAAAGTGCCGTTGAGGTCCTGATGGTGGATGGCGAACCAGTCGTTCAGGTTCAAAGCGCAATACCTTCCAAAGCGGATGTCGATGGAGAGGCGGATGCATTCAACATTCCGGTAGAAGAATTTAGTCAAGAACTGAAAAGGCTGGCGAATGAACTACGAGAGTAGAAAACGGGTTTTAAGCCCGAAGCCGGGCCAAACAGCGTCTCGCTAAAACAGACTCTTTTCATCAAACCACCCTGGCTCAATCCAGCCAGAATGCTCTCGCTATTGCCTGTTACGCCAGAAGGGGAAGTGCACGTAATCACCGCACTTGCGGAACGCGGTCGCACTCAGGAACACCCTCACCCAACCGCCGAAGCCTGGCCACCGACACCTGGTACTGCCCATTGCTCGGCAGCGGCTTGCCCCTGAACAGCGCCCACACCAACGCCCCCGGCCCGTTGTAGACCTCCTCGAACGCCCCGTCCGGAAGAATCCGAATCACGATCGCATGCCGCGGCTCATGCCGAAACGCCACACTCCGCCCCTGCGTCGCCTTGATCTCGACCTCCACCCCATCCGCCGTGACGGCATCAAACCCCTTATTCGACGCCGCCAGCAACTCCAGCCCATAGGCATCGGCCACCAGACACTCCCCCAGCGACCCCACCAGGTGCCCATCGGGCGTGAAGTGCCGCCCAGGAAACATGGCCTCAAGCTCGCGGACGGTGGCGTAGAGTTGATTGACGAGGGTTTGGAATTGCCCGTGATTGAGCACTCGTTGGGTGCGCCCCTTACTCATTTGTCCGGCTTTCTAGGAGCTTTCTGATGTGACAGAGGCGATCTAGAAGAACGGTCCTGTTTTCCGGCCGTCGATTGATGAACATCGGGCTGGGGTGCGGCGTTTGCTCGATAATGAGTAACGGGTACCGCTCCTGAAGATGATATTCGGCTTGTTGAGATTTGCGGCCAACCAGGGCGACGCAACGGAGCTTTGGTAACAGGCCGATGAGTTCGTCCAGCGATGTCATACCGGCGGAAATATCAGTTAATTTAGCCGGCCTTATCTTCGTCCCAGATCCGATGTACCAGGGAACGATATTCCAGACCACAGAAGATTTCCGCGGAATGCCTGCTTCGTTCAGTAGCTCAAACAAGTTTTTCGCCGTCTCATCGGGATTGTTACGGGAAACGAAACCTGAATTGCGCGCCTTCGGCCCCGGTGCCTCTAGTAGAAACAGAACTTCAGCTTCCGTTCCGCCATCCCACGGATCGAAGAACGGGATTGAGGCATCCGGACCCGCTTCCTTGCGAAGTTCTCGAACGAATTTAGTCAGTGGTGCGATGTGCGGCTGTTCAACGTCGCGCAGTCTCGCTTCCAGCGCCGCCGGTTGCCCAAGTAATTTGGGGTAGTCGTCAAACAAGTTGGGAATTCGGAATCGTCAATTACCCGTACTTGGCGCGATCAATCCCGTCGAACGGTTGGCTTTACGGCGAAGCATCATTCCGATCAACACAAACGGTGCCGGGACGATGACCAGTCCGCGCAGCTCCCACAGCACCTGCCAGACACGCGATTCGTAGCCCATGCCGCCCGACGGGAGATAGCGCCCGAAAAGCAGGAAATACAAAAAGAACCACAGGCCGAGTCCGAAGAAGAGATAGGAGGCCAGTGTCTGAACGTTGCGTATTAATTTCGTTTTGTTCATCGTTTCAATTTAAGTATCGAGCTGGGTGTGGTCAAGGTTGCTCCCACTTCGTCACACAATTGGCCTAGTTCAAACTCGCCACCATTCTGGTGGTGATGTTCAGGCATGTGCAATTACGTATCGGTCATAGAGAAGCCCTTGCCGTTCTGTCGATTCTTTGAGTTCAGGAAACTTGGTGAGCAGTTCGTCAACAAGCGCGGTAGGCTCTTCTAGGGATGTAAAACGTATACCTTCCCAGGCCCTCATTCCCGGCGATGCCAATTGCTGTACTTCTGACTCTAAGTTGGTAAGGCTTTCGAAGTAGTTGGCGCTAGTCGGATCGTTGGGCACCTGAACATAAGTAGCTTTGCAGTATGTTCGTATGAAAATAGTCCGAAGCTTTTTGGCAAGTTTGGCATCCAATTCACTTTGGTGAGCTCCGGCAATCTCAGGGTGTAGCTTCCTGCAGTAGCGCCACATTCTTCCACAGCAGTACGCTTGGCTAAACTTGTGACTTCTGCCCTCGCTCCCGGTCACATGTTTGTTTGTAATTCGAGTCCGAAATCCCTCAGTTGCTTTCGGTGTGCATCCAATGTAGCGAATCTGACCTTCATGGTCCCAAAGGGCATATAACCCAAAATCATTGCTCAGTTCACTCAGAGGTTCTGGTGTTGATTCTGTCAACTGTGCAAGTACGTACTTAGCTTCCAATATTTTTCACCAATGCGAGGTTTCTGGGCCTAGTGAGCAATTCGGCTGTCGTTTCTTGGGCACTAAAATAAATTTGATGCGCCATTTACTAGAACCAAGTTGCAATAGAACGTGCCTTTATAAGGCTGATCACTCAGGGTCAATTGAGTACGACTGCAGCAGCAATCTTTTTAGCAATATCTTTGACCGTGTCTTGCGTTGTAGTGAACCCAGCAAGGTCGGGCAAGATACCGCTGTACTGTTTCACATCGTCGAATGAAACGTTATGAAGGACAGGAATCAGAATATTTTTGCTTAACAAGGCACCGAGTTCTCTCTCTGTCCAAAAACGACCTGTGAGATAGGCTGGTGTGAGCAACGCAATACCCGACCTTGCTTTTCGCAAACCTGAATCCATCTGGAGAGACTGACTACGTCCGGGTGCTATTGCCACTTCGTCGAACCAAACTGCGACTCCAAGCGCCTCTAATTCTCTTCGAAGTTCTGATGCGATTTCACTCCCATCAATACGGGCGTAGCTGAGAAAAGAGTCGTACTCCCTTGGGTCCAGCAGACCGACGGCTGTATGTACACGGTCGGCGAGGCGTTGTTCAGATTCAGTGTAACGAACCCCGCGGTGCCCAGACCGCAGCTGGCGATTCAGATCCGCTATAACCTTCTGGTTGTGCGTATTAACCCGGTGGACGTTTGCGTTGTGGTTGGATATTACCTTCTTGTTATGAGCGTCCACCCGGCGGTTGTAGGCATCTACTTTTCTCTTGTTTTCGCGGATTACCTTGTCCAGTTCACGTTGAAGTTTCTGTTCGGTTTGCCGAGCCCTATGCCTGAGCTTTTGCTCCGCTTGACGTTGCGCCTGGCGCATTTTTTGCCGTATTTGGCTTGTGCTAGTTCGTGCCATGAACACCTCACTATCATTTAGGTTATTTATCGCTTCAATGCCTGGAGAGCTATTTGAGATAGCTACGTTGGCTTCAGTACCGTACGGCACTGAGTTCTCAAAACTTGATAATGGCGTTCAATTGTCAAAATGAAGGTGATTAAGAGATGTTCTGCCTGACGTAGGAAATGGAGAAAAGAGAGACGATAAAAACTCAGTTCCCTGAAACTGAAATACCAAACGTCGCTAACCGGTCGCATTCCTTTTAAACACTTGGCGAATGTCTACTGAGTCATATGACTTGCTCTCACTTCTAATGAGATTAAAAGCATTTTCAAAACCCGAAAACTGAATAAGCGGGAACTTTTCTAAATTGCTACGGACTGGATCGCACCAGAAGTTCGATTTAGTTAATGCAAGATGTTTACGACAAGTAAAAGGCCGAGCTTCATAGATCGAACACGATCCATTTTCCAGAAAGGGGCAAGCGGTGCCGTGAAAATTGACTTTCGGCCCCACTACTTTTGACCGCTTTCTTTTCGAATGAATTTCAATGTGGGCAATCTCAATTTCGGTGATATTGACCTCATAATGGCAGCAAGAGCTGCAGCGATTTCTGCATGGCGTGAGTGGTAATACGGTCTGGAACAGTTCGTCCATCAATGTATAAAGCGTTTCCAGCTTCCGTCTTGGACTGGTCTTTGCTTTGGCGAGCTGAGCGCTGATATTGTCTTCACGAATTGCGAGTCGTCTAGGAATTACTTTACTTATACGCGAAAAATTTCTCGCTGCGAACTTCTGTTCTTCAAGTAGTTGATTAGACATTAATAAAAGCTACTGTACGGGCCGGTTCTGCATATTTGTTTGTATAAACGCTCGCATTTCCTGAATCGATTGACGTAGGTCGTGGTCCGTGAATCGTGCGTTTGCTTCGTTTTCAGGGTGGTGAATTTGATGCCGAATGTATTCGGTTTGGATTATCTGTTGTTGTGTCGTTGTCCCATCTCGATTTTGTCTGTGGTAAAGCATCGTCGTTTTGCCCCCCTTAAACTCGGCGAGCTTCCCCTCTGCTTCTATAAATCCATATAACTCATTGTGGTACTCGAAAGTGGACTCATCGAAGGCAGCAAAATTCACTTCATTTAGACTGGGGTATGGAAGTTCGCTCTCTTCAACGCTTTGAATACGTTCAGGGCTTTGTCCGGCAATCAGCAAGATGTTTTCAAAATCCAACTGTTTTACGATCTCAGGGCTATGCGTGGTAAGGATTATCTGTGTGTTTTTAGCTTTGGACAGGGTTTTCAATGCGGAGATCAATGCCCTTTGGTGCCCGGGATGTTGCGATGTTTCTGGTTCTTCGATTGCGTAGACCACGCTCGGTAAGTTTGCTTCTCGCTGTCTTCTTTCAGCGTCGGCTCTAAAGAAGCTCACCAGGATCAATCTCTTAACTCCGCTTCCGCGCTTGTTGATTGGTATGTCTTCATCACCAGCGATGGCCACGCTTCGAAAGACATCTGCCCACTTCAGCGATTCTGATTCAGGAATCTGAGGGGTTAGAGATGATGCAATTTCGGGATTCAGTTCCTTTAATTTCACTAGGGTTTGGTCGGCAACATGATCTAAGTGGCGCTTTACTTCCTCCGCGACTTCTTTGAGATTTGATTGAATTGAGGGGTTGCCAAGGATTTCCCGTACGGCAATTTTCATTGGATCCTGGATTTCGCTGTCTCCGTCACTGTTCTTTCTGTCAGCCTGGAACAGCGTAAACATTGGCATGTAGTTTTTTAATTGCTCCCAAATATTCTTTGCATCAATTTTCGCTACCTCAATTTCAATTTCCCGTAGTTCTAGATCACCTTGCCCAGACCATATTGACTTTCGCAATTCAGAGTTTTTCGACTTATCGACGCACTCTAATCCTTGTTCCTTGAGAATTTTTTTTAGCTCAGTGTTCTTTTTTAATAGAAGGTCGCTACTGTTTTTAGCAGTGGGGTGATTGGACCTGATAAAAACTTTTTCTTTCCCAGCTTTCGGATATTTCTTGACTACCCAAAGCGTTCCGGTCGAACTTAACAAGTATTCATCCGAAAGGGATGTCTCGTTTGAACTGTCGATGATGATCGATTTGGGAAGCGATTCAAATTCAACAGAAATTTCGACACAGTCATCCCCATTAGCAAGATTGGATTTGTTTATGTCCTCTTTGTCTAATTTGACACTTCCCTTGCCCTCATTAAAAAAGATGTCTAGCGCTTCAAGAATCGTAGACTTTCCAATGTCATTCTTTCCGACAAGAACCAAGAGATCGGAAAACTTGATTTCGATTGGTTCGGAGTAGCCCCTAAATCCCTTTATGCCAATAGACTTAATTCTCATGTTTCCCCCTTACGTTATTTGAAGAGCTCCAAGCTTCCGAATAGGAATTTGGATTAAGACGGTTGATCCTCAGTTTCGTCTTCTGCGGATCCAGCATCTTCTTTTGAATCGTCCAGCGCCAGAATTTCATTCGCTTCTTCGGTAGGCAAATGCTCAACTTCTCTCAGCTTTCGTTCCATTGCTCTGGTTCTGACTTCAGTTTGGTCAATTGTCTTACTGGCGGTATTTAGTTGTTTCTTAACTTTTGCTAGTACGCCCCCAAACTTTCCAAACTCAGTTTTGACGGCAGCAAGTACTCGCCAAACTTCCGAAGCACGTTTCTCAATTGCAAGCGTCTGGAATCCAACCCGCAAACTACTAAGGATGGCGACAAGGGTTGTTGGGCCAGCAACAACAATTCGAAAATTTTGTTGAAGGTCCTCAACTAAAGCTGGCTGTCTAAGCACTTCAGCATAGAGTCCTTCAGTTGCAAGAAACATTATTGCGAAATCAGTCGTCTCCGGTGGATTGATGTACTTATCGTGGATTTCTTTTGCGGAGGACTTGATTGATCGCATTAGGGCATCTGTCGCTGTTTGCACTAGAATTGGATCGGATTTTTCAGATGCATCTTGAAGTCGAGCGTAGTCCTCTTGGGGAAACTTAGAGTCAATAGGCAAATAAACTACTCGAGCAGGATCGTCTTTAGGGCCTGGTAACCTCACCGCAAATTCAACTCGCTCAGTGGTATTGGGTTTCGTGCAAACGTTTTTCTCAAACTGTTCCGAAGTTAGTACTTGTTCGAGGATGCTGCCAAGTTGGACTTCTGCCCAAGTTCCGCGCGCTTTGACGTTTGTGAGTACTCTTTTGAGATCACCTACACCGGTTGCAAGTGACTGCATTTCACCCAGCCCTTTATGAACAGCATCAAGTTGGTTGCTGACGAGCTTGAACGACTCGCCTAAACGCTTCTCGAGAGTGTCATGCAATTTCTCATCGACAGTATTTCGCATTTCATCAAGTTTCTTTTCATTGCTTGACTGAAGCTGCACTACTCTTTCATCAAAAGTTTGCCTGATCCGATCTAACGATTGCTGATTGGAGTCGCTTAATTGCCTAAGTTCTTTAGCAACTGATTCAAGCTGAGATTTCTGAGTATTTGACAGTTTTTCAATTGAATCAGAGAGCATGGTTCGGTTTTGCTTGAGGCCGTCGGACATAGAGTCTTGGAACTTTCCGATCTTGGCTTCATTGTTTTCTTGTAACTGAATTACTCGGCGATCCAGATTCGAACGCACGTTATCGAGCGACTCACGATTTGTTTTCTCGAGTTCTTTCAATTGCTGTGTCATGGCAGACAGCTGCGCCAATTGATGCTCAAATGCCTTATTGAGTGTGTCGATCGAATTGGTTGATGCAGATTGAATAAGGCGGCTAACTTCTTCTCTAAGTTCTTTGCCTGCCGACCTTGACTCCTCTCGCCCCGTTCGCAATTCTTCACGAACCTCCCGGCTAAGATTTTTATTGGGTCTTCCTGAAAGGACGACTGTGGCGATGGAAAACAAAAATGCCAAGCTGGCAGCAATGAATGTCGCCCAAATCAGATACTGATCCATCGTTCCCCTTTCCCCAACGTAACTTCTGCCCGACTGAAATCGGCCAAATTGATTTACTGAACCGCCCAATCGACTGATTGAGTTCTAGTTGTGAACTGTCTTAACTAGTCAGATTTTCATTTATGCACAACAGTAAGGGCCTGGGCCAGAGCGACTAGTCTTTTAGATACAGTCAAATGTAACAACGCAATACAGTGTGCTTTTAGCTCAATCACTAAGTTTCTAGCTCGATCAAGCCGCTAAAACGCTCCAAGGCCTCCGGATTAGCCAAAGCCTCCAGATTTTTAACCTCCCGCCCATGAATCACGTCACGGACGGCGAGCTCAGTAATCTTCCCGCTCACCGTACGCGGAATATCCGCCACCTGCACAATCACCGCTGGTACGTGGCGGGGCGTGGTGTTCGCGCGGATCGTCTTGCGGATCCGGTCGCGCAGTTCATCGTCTAGCACCAGGTTGTCGCGCAGGCGCACGAACAGCACCACGCGGACGTCGTCTTCCCAGTCCTGGCCGACGCAGATGGATTCGAGGACTTCGGGGAGTTTTTCGACCTGGCGGTAGATTTCGGCGGTGCCGATGCGGACGCCGCCGGGGTTTAGGGTGGCGTCGGAGCGGCCGTAGATGATCATGCCCTGGTGGGGGGTGATCTTGGCGAAGTCGCCGTGGGCCCAGGTGCCCGGAAATGTCTCGAAGTAGGCGGCTTTGTATTTGCTGTTGTCGGGGTCGTTCCAGAATTTGACGGGCATGCTCGGAAATGGCGTGTCGCAGCAGAGTTCGCCGATTTCGTTGTTACCTAAAATCTTGCCGTTTTCGTCGCGGATCTTGACGTCCATGCCTAGCCCCAGGCACTGCAGCTCGCCGCGGTGCACGGGCAGGGTGGGGCAGCCGAGCGCGAAGCAACTCACGATGTCGGTGCCGCCGGAGATCGAGGACAGCCTGACGTCCTCTTTGATATCGCGGTAGACGTAGTCGAAGCCTTCGGGGGCCAGCACTGAGCCGGTTGAGAGGATGGCTTTCAGGTTGGTCAGTTTGTGGGTTTCACGGGGCGTCGTGCCGGCTTTTTCCCAGGCGCTGATGGCCTTGGCACCGGTGCCGAAGACGGTGACGTCGAAGTCGTCGGCCAGGTCCCAGAGGGCTTCTGGGCCGGGGTGGAAGGGCGAGCCTTCGAACAGCACCAGGGTGCAGCCCAGCGCCAGGCCGCTGGCCATCCAGTTCCACATCATCCAGCCGCAGGTGGTGAAGTAGAACAACCTGTCGTCGCGGGTGAGGTCGGTGTGCAGGCCGAGTTCTTTCAGGTGTTGCAGCAGTGTCCCGCCGGCGCCGTGGGTGATGCACTTGGGCACGCCCGTGGTGCCGCTGGAGTACAGGATGTACAGCGGGTGGTCGAAGGGCAGGCGGCGGTATTCGATGGTGGTGGCGTCGTTGTCGGTGAAGGCCTGCCAGGTGACGGCCTTGTCGATGCGGCCGGTGCCGGGTTCGGGCTGCAGGTAGGGCGCGACCACGACCTTCTCAATGCTGGGGATGGCTTTGATGATCTCCTCGACGCGGGCCAGGCAGTCGTGGGTCTTGCCGCCGTAGGCGTAGCTGTCCACGCAGAACAGGATTCTGGGCTCGACCTGGCCGAGTCTGTCCACCACGCCGGCGGTGCCGAAGTCGGGGCTGCAGGAACTCCAGGTCGCGCCCAGGCTGGTGGCGGCGAGCATGGCGATGATGGTTTCCGGCAGGTTGGGCAGGAAGCCGGCGACGCGGTCGCCGGGCTGGATGCCGTGCTGGCGCAGGGCGTGGGCGACCCTGGCCACTTCGTTGTACAGCTCGGCGTAGGTCAGGGTGCGTTCCTGGCCGGTTTCGGCGCGGAATTTTATGGCCGGGCGGTCGTCGGTGTAGCGGAGCAGGTTTTCGGCGAAGTTCAGTCTGGCTTGTGGGAACCACTGGGCGCCGGGCATCTGGTCGGCGTTGATGAGGGCGTCGTGGCCTTCTTCGCCGATGACGTCGAAGGACTCCCAGACCAGGCGCCAGAAGGTGACCGGGTCGGCCACGGTGTCGGCGTGCAGTTCGGCGTAGCTGTCGTAGCCCTTGCCGCGGCGGCGGCCGAGCTCCGCCTGGAACTGGGCCAGGCGGGTGTTCGGGATGTCGTCGGGGTGGGGGTGCCAGAGCGTCATGTTTTGGCCGGCGGCGCTATCGGTCATTCGTATTCCTTTAGCCGAGTTGCTGCTCGAGCTCGGGCAGTACCTTGAACAGGTCGGCCACCAGGCCGATGTCGGCGATTTCGAAGATGGGCGCGTCGGCGTCCTTGTTGACGGCGACGATGGTGCCGGCGTCCTTGATGCCGGTGATGTGCTGGATGGCACCGGAGATGCCGAAGGCCATGTACAGTTCCGGCGCGATGATCTTGCCGGTCTGGCCCACCTGCATGTCGTTGGGCACATAGCCGGCGTCGACCGCGGCGCGGCTGGCGCCGACGCCCGCTTTCAGCTTGTCGGCCACGGTGTAGAGCTGCTCGAAGTTTTCGGCGCTGCCGAAGGCGCGGCCGCCTGACAGGACGATTCTTGCCGTCTGCAGGTCGGGGCGGTCGCCGCCTCCGGATTCCAGGCCGACATATCTTGTGTGGCCGGCGTCTTCCGTTTCTGCGGGGCGTTCATTGATGGTCGCGTTGCCGCCTTCCGTTGCTGCGGGCCAGGATGCCGTGCGGGCGGTGGCGACGACGGTGTCGCCGTCCGGGACGCTGACTTCGGCGATGGCGTTGCCGGCGTAGACCGGGCGCTTGAAGCTGCGCTCGCCGTCGACGCTGGCGATGTCGCTGACCATGTTCACGCCCAGCAGGGCGGCGGCGCGGGGCAGCACGTCCTTGCCGAAGGTGGAGCTGGGAGCCAGCACGTGGCTGTAGCCTTCGGCGGCGGCCGCGATCTCGGCGGCCCAGTTGGCGGCCAGCGGTGCGGCCAGGTGCGCTGCGCTGGTGGCGTGGACGGTGGCCACGCCGTCGATGGCGGCGGCCTGGCTGGCCACGTCGGCGATGTTGTCGCCCAGCACCAGGATGTCGATGTCGCCGCCGGCGCTTTCGGTGATGGCCTTGGCGCAGCTGACGGCCTTCGCGGTGCCGGGGTTCAGGGTGTCGCCGTCGTGTTCGGCGATGATCAGGATTTTGCTCATGTCCGGCTCCTTACAGCAGTCCGCGATTCTTGAGTTCCGCCACCAGGGCGGCGGTGTCTTCGACCATGATGCCGCGCTCGCGCTTGGGTGGCGGTGCGAAGCTGCCGTAGGCGAGATCGTGCCCGGCAAGCTCATCTCTCTTGGCGCCCAGGTCGTCGATGGGCACCACGTCCAGCGGCTTGCGCTTGGCCTTCATGATGTCCGGCAGCTTGACGAAGCGCGGCTCGTTCAGGCGCAGGTCGGTGGTGATGACGGCGGGCAGGTCGACGGCGATGGTCTCCAGGCCGGCGTCGACCTCGCGGGTGACGGTGGCGCTGCCGCCGTCCAGCACGATCTTCGACGCGAAAGTGGCCTGCGGACGGCCCCACAGCGCGGCCAGCATCTGGCCGGTCTGGTTGTTGTCGTCGTCAATCGCCTGCTTGCCCAGGATCACCAGGCCGGGTTCCTCGCGCTCGGCCAGTCCTAAGAAAGCCTTCGCCACGCTCAGCGGCTGCAGCAGGCCGGTGTGGTCGACGCGGATGGCGCGGTCGGCGCCCATGGCGAGACCCGTGCGCAGTTGCTGCTCGCAGGCCGCATCGCCAATTGAGGCCACGATGACCTCCTCGGCGTTGCCCGCTTCCTTGATCCGCAGCGCTTCTTCCAGCGCGATTTCATCGAAGGGATTGATGCTCATCTTCACGCCGTCGGTTTCGACGCCGCTGCCATCGGAGCGCACGCGGACGCGGACGTTGTAGTCCACGACACGTTTTATGCCTACGAGGATTTTCATGTTCTGTTGGAGCCTTTCGGTGAGTGGTGAGTAGTGAGTAGTGAGTGGTGAGTAGTTTAGTTGCTTGTGGGGGTGGCGCGTTACTGTGGCGTTGTCTTCTGCCGGGTGGGCTTTAAAGCCAGCAGGATCAGGGCGACGAGGTTCACGAAGGGGATGAAGCCCAGAACGAACCAGGCGGGGCGGCTGAGGCCCCGGTTAGCGGCCATGGCTTGCATGATAATGCCCATCAGGAAGCACGGCGCGATTACCAAGAGCATGAGTGTGTAGTTTGCGCTCATTCGACCAACGTTCTCTATTAACTTTGGAGTGGCGGAATGTTGTTTTCCCGGCACACTTCCTTGAAGACTTCCAGTGAGTGCCGAAACTCGCGTCGTAACGCTTCTTGGGAGTTGCCATAGAAATCGGCGCTACCGTTCAGCCCAAGTATTTCGCCCCGGAACTGCCCAAGCTCGGCGTCGTACTGGATTTTGGCTTTGAGTCCGTCGAGTTCCATCGCGTTCACGGCTGAACCTAAAATCAAGCGCTTTTGTAACGGCTGTGATCGGCGATCGCTTCCTTCGCCAAGGGATCAAACTTACCAGTCATTGCATCATGCTCGATTTGGTCGTCCCAGCACTTGTCGTCATGCTTTGCCAGCCTGGAACGAAATTCTTTCAGCTCCTGATCAGAAAGTGCCACGACAGCCGCTTTGATTTCTTCAACGATTCGCATACGCAGCTATTCTACCCGTCACCCGTCACCCGTCACCCGTCACCCGTCACCCGTCACCCGTCACCCGTCACTCACAGGTTCTGGTAGTTCGGCCCCGCGCCGCCTTCGGGTGTGACCCAGTTGATGACCTGGTATGGATCCTTGATGTCGCAGGTTTTGCAGTGGACGCAGTTGGCCGAGTTGATCTGCAGGTGGCCCGGGCCGTCGTCGGCGATCCATTCGTAGACGTTGGCGGGGCAGAAGCGGGTGCAGGGGTGGTCGTACTCGTCGCCGCATTTTTCCACGCAGACGTCGGGTTCCAGGATCTGCAGGTGGATGGGCTGGTCTTCGTCGTGCTCGGTGGCGGCGAAGTAAACCGAGGCCAGGCGGTCGCGCGGGGGCAGGTCGCGGTCGACCCATTCGCGGTCGGGCGCCTGGTAGTCGGCGACTTTCTCCAGCGCCGAGTGGTCGGCATGGTTTTTCAGTGTGCGCGGCAGTTTGCCGCCGGTGACGGTCTCGATGGCGGCGGTGATCAGGCCGCGCCACAGGCCCTTGTTGAAGCCGGGGCGAATGTTGCGGACCTTGTGCAGCTCGGTGGCGACCTCGGAATCGCGCAGCTTGGCGTCGAAGCCGTCGGCGGCCTTCGTGGCGTGCAGGTGCTCGGCGGCCAGCATGCCGGAGCGCATGGCCTGGTGGGTGCCCTTGATCTTGGGCACGTTCAGCAGGCCGGCGGCGTCGCCGATCAGCAGCGCGCCGGGCATCTCGACCTTCGGCAGCGACTGGATGCCGCCCTCGACCAGGGCGCGGGCGCCGCTGGAGATGATCTCGCCGCCTTCCAGAAGATCCTTGATCTTGGGGTGGTTTTTGAACTGCTGGAACGCCTCCCAGGGCTGGAACTCGGGGTCTTCGTAGTCCAGGCCGCAGACGAAACCCACGGCGATGCGGTCGTCGTCCAGGTGGTAGACGAAGCTGCCGCCGTAGGTGGCCGGGTCCAGCGGCCAGCCGACGCTGTGCTGGATCTTGCCGGGCTGTGACTTGCCGGGCTGCACCTTCCACAGCTCCTTCATGCCGATGCCGTAGGTCTGCGGGTCGGACTCCGCGTCCAGGCCGAACTTCTTGATCAGCTGCTTGCTCAGATGCCCGCGGCAGCCCTCGCCCAGCACCGTCACCGGGGCGTGGATCTCGATGCCCTGCATGTAGGTGTCCTTGTGCGAGCCATCGCGGGCCACGCCCATGTCGCCGATGATGACACCACCCACCGAGCCGTCGTCGTTGTAGTGGATGCCGGCGGCGGCGTAGCCGGGGAAAATGTCCACTCCGGCGGCTTCGGCATGCTCGGCCAGCCAGGCGCAGGTGGCGCCGAGGGAGACGATGACGTTGCCATGGTTGTTCTGCTGCGGCGGCGTGGGCAGCTTGCGGCCGCCGTCCTTTGTCAGGTACCAGAATTCGTCCTCGGTGGCGTCCACGCAGATCGGCGGCGGGTTGTCACGCCAGCCGGGCAGCAGATCGTCCAGCGGGGCCGTTTCGATGACCGCGCCGGAAAGAATGTGGGCGCCGATTTCCGACGATTTCTCGATGACGGCCACCATCAGCTCGTCGTTCAGCTGGCGCATTCGTAATGCGCAGGCCAGGCCGGCCGGGCCGGCGCCGACGATGATGATGTCGTACTCCATGACTTCGCGTGGCGTTTCGTTGTCTGACATGCGCCTTTGCGTGGTTGTGTGCGGGGCACCGATTATATCGACAAAGTTGATTTATACTGAAACCGGCATCTCAACAAGACGGCGAAGGGCCGCAAGGGGCACAATAACAATGGACCTGCTCAACTATTTCAGCGACTGGGACGACGTTGTCGAATTCAAGAAAAAGTCACAGCTTTTTCATGAACTCGACGAGGCGGACTACATGTTCGTCATCCTGTCCGGCGAAGTGGAAGTCACGCTGCGTGGGGAGCCGCTGGGCGCCGAGATTGAGGGCGGTGTGATTGGCGAAATGGCGCTGATCAACAACGCCCGCCGCAGTGCCACGGCCGTAGCGCTGAAAAAGACCCGCGTGGCGCGCGTGGACCGCGAGAACTTCCGGCGCATCGTGCGTGATAACCCTGATTTCGCGCTGCACATCATGGCGGTCATGGCGAACCGACTTCGGGTGGCGGACCAGATCATCGCGGGGTAGCGTGTCGCGGGGCGTGGTGGCGGGTTATGTTGACCCGGCACTCGCTCAAGTACATCCCTGTATCGCTCATCGGCGGCATCCTTGCCGCCGAAGGTGCCGTGTCAACATAACCCGCCACCACGCCCTGCGGCACCCCTTCCAGTTGTCTGCTCGCCCGTCACGCGTCACGCGTAACGCGTCACCTAGTCCAGGCGCTTGTTGAAGCGCAATACAGCCACCGTCATCGCGATGGCGATGAAGGCGCCGAGCGCCCATAGCTCGGGGGCGAGGTCGGCGAGGTTGGCGCCGCGCAGGATGACGCCGCGGATCAGGCGCATGAAGTGGGTCATGGGGAGGACTTCGGCGATCCACTGGGCGGCCGTTGGCATGCCTTCGAAGGGGAACATGAAGCCTGACAGCAGGATCGATGGCAGCAGGATGAAGAAGGTCAGCTGCATGGCCTGGAACTGGTTGCTGGCCAGCGTCGAGATCATCAGGCCCAGCGCCAGGTTGGCGATGATGAACAGCAGCGAAACCACGTAGACGTCCAGCAGCGTGCCGTTCATGGGCACGCGGAACAGCCACGCGCCCAGCACCAGGATCAGCGTCACCTGCACCAGGCCGATGACGATGTAGGGCAGGATCTTGGCCAGCATCAGTTCGTTGGTGCGAATCGGCGTGGTGATCAGCAGTTCGAGGTTGCCGCGTTCGCGCTCGCGGACGATGGCAACAGCGGTGAACAGCGTCATCGTCATGGTCAGGATCACGCCGATCAGGCCGGGCACGGTATTCACGGCCGAGCGCCGCTCGGGGTTGTAGAAGGTGCGCACTTCCAGGTCCGGTGGGCGGTCGGTGTAGGGCGAGGTGCGGGCGCCGCCGGCGAGCTGGCTGACCGCGCCGCCGACCACGGTGTCGGAGCCGTCCACCAGCACTTGGGCGGCGGCGCGGCTGGGGTCTTCCAGGCGGCGGTCGAAGTCCGGCGGGATGTACAGGCCGACGGTGATTTCGCCGCGGCGCATCAGGTCCTCCAGTTCCTGGGCCGAGGCGGCCTGGTGGCGGAACTCCAGCACCTGGGTCTGCGACATGTCCATGACGTAGCGGCGCGAGGCCGCGGTGCCGGCCATGTCGGCGACGCCGGCGGCCAGGTCGCGCACGTCCATGTTGATGGCGTAGCCGAACAGCAGCAGCTGCATCACCGGGATGCCGACGATCATGCCGAAGGTGATGCGGTCGCGGCGCAGCTGCCGGACCTCCTTGGCGGCGATGGCCAGGATGCGTTGCAGGCGCTTCATTCCGGCGCCCCGGCGGCCGGGTCCAGGGTGGCGGCCACGAACACGTCTTCCAGGCTGGCCTCGCCCGGTTCGCAGCGGCGCACGGCCAGGCCCGCGTCGCGCACCACGCGGCCCACCGAGCCGGCCGGGTCGGGGTGGTCGCGTTGGACCAGCACGCGCAGGCGGTTGCCCACCTGGGCCACGCTGCGCACCCAGTCGTGCGTGTGCAGCAGCTTGCCGGCGCGACGGGGCTGGTCGGTGTCCAGCAGCACGATGGCGGCGTCGATGTCGCGGCCCAGCTGCGCCGGGCTACCGTGGGCCACCAGCCGGCCGCGGTCGAGGATGGCCAGCGCGTGGCAGCGCTCGGCCTCGTCCATGTAGTGCGTGGACACCAGGATGGTGGTGTTGTCCTCCACCAGGTCGAACAGCGACTCCCAGAAGGCGCGGCGGTTCTCCGGGTCAACGGCGCTGGTGGGCTCGTCCAGGAACAGCAGCTCCGGCTCGTGCAGCATGGCGCAGGCCAGCGCCAGGCGCTGCTGCTGGCCGCCGCTGATGGCGCCGGCGCGCTTGTTGAAGTAGCTCTCCAGCCGGTACCGCTCGGTCACTTCCTCGATGCGCTGGCGGCGGGTGGCGCGGTTCATGTTGTAGACACCGGCGATGAAATCCAGGTTCTCGGCGATGGTCAGGTCGGTGTAGAGCGAAAACTTCTGCGTCATGTAGCCGACCTTGCGGCGCAGTGCTTCGGCCTGCTCCGGCACCTTCATGCCCAGTACGCTGATGTCGCCGCGGGTGGGCGTGAGCAGGCCGCACATCATGCGGATGCAGGTGGTCTTGCCGGAGCCGTTCGGGCCCAGGAAACCGAAAATGCGCGCCCTGGGGATGGCCAGGTCGACGTCGACCACGGCGTGCACGTCGCCAAAGTCCTTCGAGAGCCCGCGGGTGACGATCGCGGGGGCGTCGGACGCGGCCGTGTCGGACGAATCGCTCATCGCGGGGCTCAGTCCGGCCAGGCTTCCAGCGGCAGGCCGGAGGGCAGGTCGTGGGCATCGTCGAGTTTGACCTCGGCCAGGTAGGACACCCGCGAGCGGTCGTACTCAGTGAGTGCGAAATACGGCGTGAACGTGGCGTCGGCCGAGACCCAGCTGACGGTGCCGCGCAGCGTCTGGGCATGGCCGTCGAGTTGCACGTTCAGGCTGTCGCCGACGCTGACCGCGGCCTTCTGGTGCTCGGGCACGTAGATGCGCGCGTAGACGCGGGCGTTATCCATCAGCACGGCCACGGCCTGGCCCGGCGTGGGGCGCTCGCCCACCTCCCACCAGACCTTGTCGACGCGCGCCGGCGACGGCGCGTACAGGGCCAGGCGCGACAGGTCCACGCGGGCCTGTTCGACCGCCGCCTGGGCGGCGCGGTGGGCGGCTTCGGCCTGCTCCAGTTCCTCGACGGTGGTGCCGTTGAGCAGGCTGGCCAGCTCCTCGCGCACGGCTTTTTCCTGCGCCAGGTCGGCGTCGAGCAGGTTCTTGCGCCGGTCCACGGCGGCCTGGCCGCTGAGGCCCTTCTCGAAGATGGTTTTTTCGCGCTCATACTCGGATTGCGAGTTGGTGACCTGGGCCTGGACCGCCAGCAGGTTGGCCTGGGCCTCCTTGATGGTCTCCTCGCGCGGGCCGCGGCGCAGTTCCGCCAGGCGGCCGGCGGCCTGGTCGCGTTGTGCCTCGGCCTGGGCCAGGCGGGCCTGGTAGCGGCGGTCGTCCTGGCGCAGCAGCAGTTCGCCTGTCGTCACGACCTGGCCGTCGGCGACGGCGATCTCGGCGATCGGCTCGGTGGTCTCGACGGTCATTTCGATGCGGTCGCGCTCCAGCGTGCCGACCATGTGGGTGGCCTGGCCCTCGTCCTGGCAGGCAGCCAGTGCCAGGCCGGCGGCCAGTGTGGCCAGCAGGGTGGCCAGGCGGGTGATGGCGCTACGGCAGCGGCTGTGCGGGTGTCGATGACTCATGGTTGGATCGCTCGTTGGAAAATGGCCACGATTTCGCGGGCAAGGCCGGCGCCGCCGTCCTTGTCGTAGTCGAGGCCCAGGACCGGTTCCGCCAGCGGGCGGGCGATGAACGGGAACATGCTGAGGCCAATCAGGAACAGCGCCAGGTGGCGCGGGTCGTGGCGGTCCGACAGGCGGCCCTCCGACTGCCCCCGGGCGATGAGCCCGGGCAGCAGCCCGCCCAGCCGGGGGGCATAGTGTTCGGCAAAGTGATCGGCGAGTTCGCCGCCGGGTAACAGCGCCTCGCGGGTGACCAGGCGTGGCAGGGCGGGGTGGGCGGCCATTGTCGAGGCCAGCGCCTCGATGACCGGGTCCAGGGCCGGTTCTGGCGCGGCCTTGAGCGCGGCCATTTTTTCCATCAGCGGCTGCAGTACACGGTCCAGTACGGCGGTCAGCAGTTCGCGCTTGCTGCCAAAGTAATAATGCACCATCGCCGGCGTGACCCCGGCGGCCTCGGCGATGCTGCGCACGGAGGTGGCGGCATAACCCTGCTCGGCGAACTGCCGCTCGGCCTCGTCCAGTAAATCGGCGCGGCGGTCCTCATTCTCAGCGTCCGCGGGCCGGCCGCGCTGTCGTGGTCTGCGGTTCATGGCCGCATATTAACTGAACAGTTAATTAATTAACAGGGTGGGTGTGTCGCGGGAAGTGGTGGCGGGTTGCGCTAACCCGGCACGCGCTCGAGTACATCCCTGTATCGCTCATCGGCGGCATCCATGCCGCCGAAGGTGCCGGGTTAACGCAACCCGCCACCACTTGTGCGACACCCGACCCGTTAATTGACTAGCCCGTCACGCGTCACGCGTCACGCGTCACCCGTCACCCGTCACCCGTGACAGGTTTCGGGGGTCCACGTCGTGGACTGGCCTTTCTCCAGGGTGAGCGGGTGGGTGGTTTCGCCGTAGCGCAGGCGGGTGGGCTTGCCCAGGCGGGAGGTCAGCGTGACGCTGGCCAGGCAGCCGCCGGTCCATTCGAGGTCGACATCGAAGCCGCCGCGTGCGCGCAGGCCGGTGATTTTGCCGTCGGGCCAGGCCGAGGGCAGGGCGGGCAGCAATTCGATTTCGAAGCCCAGGTCGCTGCCGGCGGGGTCGTCGGGGTTCAGGCGGACGTGGCTCTGCATCAGCATCTCGGTGATGGCCGAGACGCCGCCGAAGTTGCCGTCGATCTGGAACGGCGGGTGGGCGTCGAACAGGTTCGGGTAGCTGCGCTCGGGGCTGAGCAGCAGCTTCAGGATGCCGTGCGCGCGGTCGCCATCCAACAGCCGCGCCCACAGGTTGATGCGCCAGGCAATGGCCCAGCCGGTGGTGATGTCGCCGCGGCGATCCAGCGTGACGCGGGCGGCGTCGGCCAGTTCCGGGGTGCCGCGCGGGGTGATCTGCGCGCCGGGCTGCACCGCGTACAGGTGCGAGACGTGGCGGTGGTCCGGCTCCGGTGCGTCGCTGTCCCAGTCGTCGCGCCATTCCTGCAGCTGGCCGTCGGCGCCGACGCGGTCCGGGGCGAGTTTCGCGCGGGTTTCCAGCACTTTCGCGGCGAATTCGGGGTCCAGCTTCAGCAGGCTTGCGGCGGCCGCGGTCTGTGCGAACAGGTCGCGCAGGACCTGGTTGTCCATGGCCGGGCCCAGCGCAAGCGAGACGCCGTCGTGGTGGGCGTTTTCCGGCGAATTGCTGGGGCCGGTGGCCAGGTACAGGCCGTCCTCGACCGGCTGCAGGTTCTCGATGAAGAACTGCGAGGCGCCTTTGAAAATCGGGTACGCGCGGGCCAGGAATTCCAGGTCGCCGCCATACAGGTAGTGCTCCCACAGGTGCGTGCTCAGCCAGGCGCCGCCGGTGGGCCACATGCCCCAGAACGCGCCGTCGATGGGGCCGGTGGCGCGCCACAAATCGATATTGTGATGGGTCACCCAGCCGCCGGTGCCGTAGTGCTCGCGGGCAAACACGGCGCCGCGCTCGGCAATCTCGCCCACCATGCGGTGCAGCGGCTCGGCCAGCTCGGGCAGTGCCGTGGGCTGGGCCGGCCAGTAGTTCATCTCGGTGTTGATGTTGATGGTGTATTTCGAGCCCCACGGCGGCGTGGTCGAGGCGTTCCAGATGCCCTGCAGGTTGGCGGGCTGGGTGCCGGGGCGCGAGCTGGAGATCAGCAGGTAGCGGCCGTAGTCGAAGTACAGCGCGGCCAGCGCCTCGTCGCCGCCATCGGCATAGCCGGCGATGCGCTCGTCGGTGGGCAGGTCGGCGCGATCGGTGCGCGGCAGTTCGAGCCGGGCACGGCGGAACAGCCGCTGGTGCTCGGCGACATGGTCCTTGCGGATATCGTCCCAGCTGCGCTTGCTGGCGGCGGTCACGGCGGCGGTGGTGCGCGTGCGCGGGTTGCCGCTGACATCATCAAAGCGCTTGTAGCTGGTGGCGGCGGCGATGACGATGGTCACCGCCGAGGTGTTGGCCACGTGCAGTTGCTGGCCGGTGGCGCTGATCTGGGCGTCGGCGTTGTCGGCGATGACCTTGACCAGTGCCTGGTAGGTGAGCGCGCTGTCGATGCCAAACATGGCCTCGTTGCGGCCTTCCAGCACCAGGGTGTCATTGCCCAGCGTCTGCGCGCGGGCCGGCATCGGCGTCTGGAAGCCCAGTGAAAAGCCCAGCCAGCCGGGCTCCTCGGGGTCGTCCACCTTGGTCGACTCGATGCGCACGACGATGACGTCATCCACCGGGCTGGACAGCACCTGGCGGACGATCTGGTTACCGCCCACCTGGAAACGGGTGGTGGCGATGGCGGTGTCGAGATCCAGCTCGCGCTCGTACTCAAACGCGTACTCGCTGGGGGCCATGGAAATGAACAGGCTACCGACGGTCTGGTAGGACGGCTGGCGCAGCGGCACGGACATGAAGGCCTCGTCGACCAGCGCCTGGGCCTTGCCGTAGTCGCCCTTCGCCATCAGGCGGCGTATTTCCGGCAACGCGGCACGCGCCTTCGGGTTGGCCGGGTTGTACGGGCCGCCGGCCCACAGTGTGTCCTCGTTCAGCTGCAGGCGCTCGGTGGTGACGCCGCCGAAGACCATGGCGCCCAGGCGGCCGTTGCCGACGGGCAGGGCCTCGATCCACTCGCTGGCGGGCTCGTCGTACCACAGGCGGGCGTCTCCGGGTTCGGCATAGGCCGGTTGCGTGAAGGCGGCCAGCGCCAGTAGCAGGGCCGGCAGTGAGCGTGCTCGGGTGAGCCTGTCGATTGTCCGTTTCATCGCCTGATGATACCCAGATGTCATGCGCCGTGTTGAATGAAGTTTCGCATCCTTTGCCGGGTCTGCGCGGCCTCCGGAATGTCCGGCGTAACCACCGGGAAGGCGTGGTAAAGCCCGTCGAAAACCTGCAGCTGTGAGCGCTGGCCGGCACCGCGCAGGCGCTGGTGCAGGCGCTGGCTGTCGGACAGCAGGATCTCGCGGCTGCCACAGATGACCAGGGTGTCGGGGAACCCGCCGCTGAAGTCGGCATTGACCGGCGAGGCATCGGGGTGCGACGGGTCGTCGCCGGCATAGGCGGCGGCGCAGCGGTCCAGCATGCCGTCCCAGCGCAGCAGCGGGTCGTTGATATCCGGGTCGCGGTGGCTGTCGCCATTGCCGGCCAGGTCGGTCCAGGGCGAGAACACCGTCACGGTCTCCGGGCGCGGGCCGCCGGCGCGAATCATGGCCAGCGTGGCGGCGACGGCCAGCCCGCCACCGGCCGAATCGCCGGCCAGGTGGAACGGGCCGCGCTCGGCCATGATCGCGCGCAGTGCTCCGCTCACGGCCGGCACGGTCTGGGCGACGCGCGAGGCCGGCGCCAGCGTGTAGTCCGGGACCAGCACCTCGCGCTGCAGCGCGGTGGCCAGCGCCAGGGTGCCCGGAAGCGCGGAGCGGGCCGAGTAGCTGGTGTAGCCGCCGCCATGCAGGAACACCAGTGGCAACCGCCGCGGCCGGGCTACCCTGGGGCGCAGCCGCAGCGCGGGCATGTCGGCGATGTCGGCCGGTTCGACGTCGACGTCGTGCGCGGCCAGGGCGGCCTCGATGCGCGGCGTCATGGCATCTTCGACAAAGGCCTGCAGTTCCCGCCAGCCGTCATGGTCGTCCGCGCCGGGCAGACGGGGTGGCTGGCGCTGCTCGCGGCGGCGGAACTCATCGATGGCGGCGCGGGCCGCGTCGGATACGGTGCTCACGTGCCAGGTTCAGTATCGGCATCGGGGTCGGGGTTGGTTGGCTTGTCGCTGGGCGCGGGTTCGGGCAGGTCGGCCAGCAACACATCGGACGGAGGGCAGGGCGGCACGGCGGCGGGGCCGGGCTGGTACCAGAACGCCGCCGCCGACCAGTCGTCGCTGCGCTCGAACAGTTCGGCCTTGTAGTCGTCGATGGTGCGGGCCTGGTAGGTGGGCCGGTGGCCGATCTGCTGGATGGTGATCCTCATGCGCTCACTGCAGACGATGGGGTCGGCCAGGTGCCAGCGGTACAGCGACACGCGGCCGGTGTCGGCCTCATCGTCGTTCTCGCGCCAGTTACAGCCATGGTGCGCGCAGGCCTCGTCCTGGATGCCCCAGGCCTGGCCGACATAGTCCTCGGCGCCGGTGCCGCAGATGGTCGGCCACTCGTCATCGCCGTCCAGGTACGCCTTCATCTCGCCTTCGCCCCACCACAGCGGGTCGAGCGGGCGCACGCCCAGCACGCAGCCCAGGTAGCGGATGCGGCCTGCGCGTTCGGGCAGGATCTCGAAATCGCGGCCCGGCGTGGTCGGGTTCTGGCGGTTGAAGCTGGCGTGCAGGGTGCCGGCGTCATCGCCATGGTCATCGCCCAGCGTGTAATCGACCTGGTAGAAGAGCGGCAGTCGCGCGCCGGAACGGTTGTGGAATTCGATGCGCGCGGCGCTGCGGAACGGCATCGGTAGCCAGCTGTTCATGCCACGCGTGCTGGTGACCGAGTGCAGGGCCGACTGGAAACCGCTGCAACGGCCGTGGGCGAAGCCGAAAAACTCGCCCACCGGCACATCCACAGAGGGCTGGTCATGGCCGTCCCAATAGATACGGATGACCGAGCCGCGCAGCAGCTGCGGCTTGTCGTGCAGGGTCATCCAGATGTGGCGGATGGTGCCGCGGCCCTGGATGTCCGCCAGCACCACGGTCTCGCCGTCGTGTACGTGGCGTACCGGGTCACCCTTGCGGCCCGGGCCCAGCGGACTGGCGGCGCGGCCGCCGGCACCGCGTTTGCCGGTGGGGTTCTCGAACGAGATCGAGCGGGATTGGATGCCGGCGGGGATGCGCCAGGGCGTGTCGAAGGGGTTCATCGTCAACGTTCCAGTTTGATTTAGGGCGAGCCGGCGCTACAGGACCAGCCGGCGGCGCACTTCGGCGTGGTCGCCACGCTGCACCGGCGAGGTATCGGCGGGGCGCGCTTCGAGCATTTCCCTGGCTTCCGGGGTATCGGGGAGCGCAGAGAACTCCACCAGCGTGGCGCTCACATCACGGTCCGCCGGCAGTGTCAGCGTGACGTCGATGCCGTCATTGCCGAAACCGTTGAAGGTGGCGATGCCGCGGCCGTCCGGGCCGGTCATCATCACGCCGCTGGCGGCCAGGCCGAGCAGGTCCGCCGGGGTGTCGAACACCAGCGCCAGCAGGTAGCCGTCACGGGCGCCGCGCAGCGTGGCCTCGATCACGCGGGTATCGCCATCCTGTCGCTGCGAGCGGATGTCCAGCGCCGGCGCGTCCAGCGCCAGTGACGGGGCCGGCTTCGTGTACATGGGCCGGCGCGGCGTGCCGGGCAGGTCGACAGCGGCCGGTGGGGCGGTGAAGCCCATCAGGCTGGCGGCCGCGTGCGCGGTGACGCCATAGGTGTTCAGGCGCCATTGTGGGTTCGTGGCCACGCCGTTGGCGTCCACGTCCAGGTCGTAGACCAGGTTGGCCCAGCGCGGCCGGTCCGGCGTGGCCACTGGCCGGGTGGTGGCCACCGTGGTGACCACCAGCAGCAACGCCAGCGTGGCCAGCACCGGGCCACGCAGCTTCAGGCCGGTTTTGGGGCGCGCCGCCAGCAACGGCATGGCGACGATGGCGAACAGCGCCAGCGCGGCCATGCGCATGGCACTGGCGTTGAAACTGCCCAGCGCCTCCAGCACGGCGTAATGGTAGATGGCCATGTAGGTGGCCGCGGCCAGGCCCAGCAGGGCGCTGGCCAGGGGATAGCGGCCGCGCCGCAGCAGCGACTCGATCGCCAGCGGCAACAGGAAGGCGGCCAGCGGCAGCAGGCCAATGTAGCTGCCGCCCGGCAGGGTTAACGCCAGCAGCAGGGCCAGCAGGGCATACACGAACCAGGCCCCGTAGAGCAGGGCGCGGGGTGACAGGCGCCGGGCCGCCAGGGTGCCGGCGAGCAGGGCCAGCAGCACGCTGCCGATAAAGATCGACCAGTCTCCGGCCATCGGCTGGGGGTGGTCCAGCAGGTGCGCGCCCGGCCACTTGGCCAGGGGGAAGGTCAGCACGGCGCCCAGCAGCGGGTGTGCGACCAGCAGCAGTAGAGGCAGCGACAGCGCGCCCAGTTTGGCCAGCACGCCGCCTTCGCTGCGCAACCACAGCACCGCCGTCAGCAGCACGGCCAGGATCGCCAGCGGCAGGTTCCAGCCCTGTGGCCAGGCCACTACCCAGCGGCCGAACAGGTCGGTATAGGTAGCATCGCCGTCGGCGCGGGCTTCGGCCAGGTCGGCGTTGGCCCAGGCGCGGGCCAGCGCCAGCATCTGCTCGCCATGGTGGGCCAGGCTGCCGGGTGACAGGCGGTCGCTGTCGTCGCGCTCGGTGTGGTACAGCGAGCCGGCGCCTGTGTAGGCGAAGTTCAGTGCCGGCACGCCGTCGTCGATGAAAATGGTCAGGTCGGTGCCGTTGGGCATGCGCCGGTAAACCTCCACCATCAGCGAGCTGCTGACCGGGCGTTCCACCGCGTCGGCATAGGCGCTGATCAGCGCGTGGTTGCCGGTGCTGGTCTCGAACAGGGCGCTGGAACCGGCGGCGCCGCGCGCTTCCAGGTTGATGACCAGGCCGACACGCTCGGCCAGCGGGTGCTGCTCGACAAAGGCCATGGCGCCGCGCAGGCCGGTCTCCTCGGCATCGGTGACCAGGAAGACGATGTCGTTGCGCCACGGGCCCTCGGCGGCCAGCTCATGGGCCGCGCGCAGCAGCACGGCGGTGCCGGAAATGTCGTCACCGGCGCCGGGCGAGGCCGGCACGCTGTCGTAGTGGGACAGCAGCAGTAGCACGTTGCGCTCGCCGTTGTCGCCGCCACTTCCGGGCAGCGTGGCGATGATGTTTTCCACCCGGCTACAGCCCGGGCTCATGGCCGTGCACAGGTCGGTGGCCTGGCGCTCCACCGTCAGCCCGGCGGCGCGGAACCCGGCCTCGACCCGGTCGGCGACGGCGCGGTTCTCGGCCGAGCCCGTGGGGTGGGGGCGGTTCTCTGGGATCAGCTGGCGCACCGTGGCCAGCGCCGCGCCGGTGTCGAAGTCCAGCGCGTCCGGGTCGGGGCCGATGCGGTGAATGCCGGTGCCGGCGTACATCAGCGCCAGCGCGAGCAGGCACAGGGCCAGCCAGGTCCAGGGCCAGGCCGGGTTGTGGGACGGGGCGGGGTGGGCGTCATTCATTGTCGGAGTTCTCCGCAGCGGACTCGCTGACCAGCAGGGTCAGCGCATGGATGATCAGTATGGCGCAAGCCAGCGGCACGATGGCTACCACCCACTGACTGGGCAGGCCGAGGGCCTCGGTGACGCGCCAGCCGTGCACCGCCAGCCACGGCGGCGAGACCCACAGCACCACGCCACAGAACAGCATCACGGCGACCGATTGCACCCAGTGGGCGGCCCGGCGCAGGCGTGGCGAGGCGAAGTGTTCCGAGCGCACCAGTACCGGGTCGCGGCGCCGCAGCAGCGCCGTGGTGGCGCCGGCCAGGCCGGCCCAGAGCATGGCGATGCGGGCCAGTTCCTCGGTCCAGGCCGGTGGCTCGTTCAGGCCGTAGCGCGCGACCACCTGGAACAGCATGGCCGCGGCCATCAGCAGCAGGCCCCAGGTGGCGATGAAGCGGGCGCCACGATCCAGCCATTCGGACAGGCGCCTCACGGGCGGGCTCCTTCGGGCCGGGTGGATTCCACGAAGCGCAGGTAACGCTCGGCCTCGGCGGGCGTTTCCCAGTGGCTGGGGGCGATGCGCGCGCTGGCCTCCAGCCAGGTGGCGCGTTCGTCGTCGTCCAGTTCGATCCACTCGATGCCGGCCTTGTCCAGCGCCTGGTGGTCGGCTTCAAGCATCTGCTCCGACCAGGCGCGGTTGGCGGCGCGGGCCGCGCCGAAGGCCTGCCTGACCAGTGCGCGCTGCGCCGGCGACAGGGCGTCCATCCAGGGTTTGGAGGCCACTACAACGCGCATCGCCGGGCCCATGCGCAGGTTGGTGTAGTAATCCAGCACCGAGCCGTGGCCGAACATCGGCGCGACATTGGGCGGGTTCAGGTAGGCGTCGACGATGCCGGTCTGCAGCGCCTGCGCCACTTCCTCCCAGGCCACCTGCACGCCGCGCACCTGCCAGGCCCGCAACAGGTTCATGTCGGCCTCGCTGAGCACCCGCAGGCGTAGCGAGCGCAGGTCCTCGATGCGGCGCACCGGTTTGCCGCGCGTGAACAGGCCGACCATGGAGGCCACGTAGACGAAATCGACCATGACCAGGTCCACGGCCGCCAGGTCGGCGGTGATGGTGGCCAGGTAGTCGGTGTCGTCGATGATGCGGTTCATGTGGTCGTAGGAATCGACCAGGAACGGCCGCGAGCCGGCCGCGGCGATCGGCGACCAGCGGCCGATTTCGTCACCGCCGGTGACATTGATTTCCAGCAAACCCAGCTGCGCCTGGATGGTGCGCTCGCGCTCGCCGCCGATGGTGCTGTTGGGGTAGACGCGCACGTTCATGCCGCCGGCGCGCAGGTGGTCGGTGCAGACCTTCACCCACACGTAGGCGCCGTTGCGTTCCAGGTTGGCGGGCAGCGACATGCCCACCTTGGTGTCGCTGGCCAGCGACGCCAGCGCCTGTTGCGCCGGCAAGCCGGCGAGGGCCACGCCGCCGGCCGCGCCCAGGCCGCCAATGAACGCGCGCCGCTTCACAACAGCCCCAGTGCGCGCGGCAGCGCCAGCGCGATTTCGGGGAACACCGCGATCAGCAACAGCACCGCCAGTTCCGCCAGCACGAACGGCAGCACCCGCCGGCACAGGCCCCAGTAGCCGTCGCCGGTGATGGTGGCCACCATCATGATGGCGCCGCCCAGCGGCGGGGTGATCAGGCCGATGGACAGGTTCAGGCAGATCAGCAGGCCCATGGCCACCGGGTCGGCGCCCTGCATGACGGCGATCGGCACCAGCAGCGGCGCCACCACGGTCAGGCCCAGCATGAAATCGAAACCCATGCCCAGCAGCAGGAAGGTCAGCATGATGACCAGCACGAACCAGATGCCGTCGACGTGGATATTGGCCACCAGCGTGGCCAGGTCGTCGGGCACCTGGTGCAGCACGATCAGGTAGCTGAGCAGCGAGGCCGCGGCGATGATCATGAAGATCGAGCCGGTCAGAGTGGCCGTACGCCGCAGCGCCTGGGTGATCGACGCCCAGGTCAGGCCGTTGCCGGCGAAGCCGATGACCACGGCGGCCAGGCAGGCCAGCGCCCCGGCCTCGATGGGCGTGACGATGCCGAAGACGATGCCGCCGAGGATGATCACCGGCAACAGCAGCGCCGGCGCGCCTTTCTTCAGCGTCGGGCCCAGCGGCGGGCGTTCCTCGCCGGCGCCGCCGGGGTGGCCCTCGCGGCGCGCGTACCAGGCGTTGGTGGCGAACAGCGCGGCCGCCAGCAGCAGCCCCGGCACCACGCCGGCGGCGAACAGCGCGGCCACGTCGGTGGACATGATGGCGCCGTACAGGATCAGCACAATCGATGGCGGGATGATCGGCCCGATCACCGACGAGGCCGCGGTCACCGCGCCGGCGTACTGGCGGTCGTAGCCGCGTTTTTCCATCTGCGGCACGAAGGTGTTGGACATGGCGGCGATGTCGGCGGTGGCCGAACCGCTGATGCCGGCGAAAAACACCGAGGTCATGATATTGACGTGCCCCAGGCCGCCCGGCAGCCGCGCCAGCATCAGCATGGCGACATCAATCAGCGCGCGGGTGATGCCGGCGCGGTTCATCAACTCGCCGGCAAGGATAAACAGTGGCATGGCCATGATCGCAAACACGTCCAACTGGCTGAAGATGCGCTGCGGCGCCGCGGCCAGAAACGGCAGCGAATCGGTCACCACGAAAGCCACCACTGCGGCCGTGCCCAGCGCGTAGGCCAGCGACACGCCCAGCGCGGCCAGTGCGATCACCAGGGCGATGATGAGGGCGGCGGTCAGCATGTCATCACCGGGGGCAGGGCGGTCTCGTCGATGTCGTCGAGTGGCCAGACCGGGCGGCGGATGGCGGTATAGGGCCGCGCGCGCGCGTCGGCGTTCAGCAGGCCGGGGGCGTCGCAGTGGATGATGGCCGCGGCACGCTGGTGGAAGCCGGCGTGGAAATGGTGGCTGGATTTGACCACCACCAGTCGTTTGTCCCAGGGCCGCGCGCCACAGGCCTGCAGGCCCTCCGGTGTGAACGGCTGTTGGCGGATGTCGTTGAGGATGATGTCGACGCCGGCGCCGGACACCAGCGCGGTGCGGCCCAGCGCGGTGGGCTCGCCGTCGGCGATGTGGGCCTGGGTCGCTTCGGTGCGTAGCGCGCGGACGGTTACCTGGAGTTCAACCGGCTGGCCGGAGTCCGGCCCGGCCTTGCCGCCAATGGCAAGCGCCAGCGTGGCGCTTTCGCCGGCCGCGAAGGCGGCGTCAAGCGCGGCCGGGTCCCAGAAATAGGCGAACAGGCAATTGCCGATGCCGCGTTCCAGCACGCGCTGAAGGATAAATGTCGAATCCGAGCCGGCCCCGCCACCGGGGTTGTCGGACATGTCGGCGATGACCACGGTGCCGGGCGGCGCGGCCAGCGCGCGGTCCAGGCAGGGGTCGATGCCGTCCAGCGGCACCTGGCCGGCCTGGCGCTGCGCGAAAAAGGTGCGGCCAGTGTCGGCGGCGATCTCGGCCGCGAGCACGGGGTCGTTATCGGTGACGGCGATCACACCGGCACCCGAGTAGGCAACATCGGACCACGGAAAGCCGTGCGCCAGTGTGATCGACAGGACCCCTGGCTGCTGCTCCAGCGCCAGCGCGTGGTCGACCAGGCCGCGCATCGGCTGCCGCGCGGTCTGGAACAGCCCGAACATCGGCAGGGGCTGGAACGCCATGACCGGTCGCGCATCGCCCGTGACCACGCGCGCGCAGATGTCGTAGAGCTCACGCGCGCGGGCATCGAAGTCGGTATGCGGGTATTCCTTGCAGGCCTTGATGACGGTGGCGTGGCGCAGCATGGCGGGGCTGATGTTGCAGTGCAGGTCAAGCAGCAGGCCCACCGGCAGGTCGGGGCCAACCAGGTTCCTCACGTGTGCCAGCACGTCGGCCTCGCAATCGTCGCAGCCCTCGGCCAGCATGGAGCCGTGCATCATCAGCAGCACCATGTCCAGGCCATCGAGCGCGCCACGCAGGTCGTCCAGCAGTGCATCGCGCAGCTGCTCGTAATCGGCCTGGCGGGTCGGCTGGCTGGGCTGGGCATGGGCGCACAGGCCCACGGTTATGTCGTCGCCGCGACGGCGCGCCTCGGCGTAGAAACCAGCCGCCACCTTCAGCGGGTTGCCGGCCGCTTCCGGGTCCATGCCGGCGCGGTGGATACCCAGCTCGCGGAAGCTGTCCAGGTCTGTCGGCAGCGGCGAGAACGAGTTCGTCTCGTGCGCCAGGTAGGCGGCAAAAACCTTCACATGGGCACCTTCACGCCGGGCGGGCCGCCGCGATGTTGAGCACCCGGGCCGGCTGGCCGTCCAGGGCGCGGACGTTGTGGGCCATGTTGGCGTCGATATAGATGCTGTCGCCGGTCTCCAGCACCGTGGGGGTGTAAAACTCGGTGAGTACCTCGACGCGTCCATCGAGCACGTAGATGAATTCCTCGCCGCGGTGGCGCACCAGTTCCGGCTCATGGCCGGGTTGCAGGTGGATGACGCTGGGCGTCATGCGACGGTGGGCGAAATCGTGGGCGTGATGGCGGTAGACCGCGTTGGCGGTGACCGTCTCCGGCGCCGTTGCCGACTGCGTGATCGCGCGCCGCCCGGTGACCGGTTCCGGTTCGCCGGCGGGCCGTTCCCCCGGGGCAACCAGGTCCATGACATCGATACCCAGCGCGGCGCACACATCCAGCAGCTTCTCGATCTTCAGCGACATGGCCCCGGTTTCGACCTTTGACAGTGTCGACAGCGGTACGCCGCTGGCCTGGCTCAGGTCCTTCAGGGCCCAGCCCAGCGCAGTGCGGCGGCGACGTATGCCCTGGCCTACCGTGTTTGGCTTGCTGGTGTTGTCGCGGGGCGCTTCGGGCATCGTGGTTTGACCGTTTGCACAACTCGGGGTGACTGCTATTATCCACGTTATGAAAAATTTTTCATATATGATAATTACGGCGATCGCGATCGCAGGTTTCCAGGTGTTGTTTTCGCCGGTCGTTCTGGCCGAGAACACTGGCGCCCCGGCCGAACCCCGCCTTGACGCCGACACCGTCCGCGAATGGTCCGACAGGTATTTCCAGGCCGCGCTCGAAAATCACCAGCTTACCGGCGCCGTGGTTGGCTTCGTGCAGGGGGGTGAGCTGCTGTTCAGCCGCGGCTATGGCGCGGCGGATATCGAGACCGGCGCGCCGGCCGACCCGGCCACGACCCGGGTGCGCATCGGCTCGACCACCAAGACCTTTACCGCAACGATCATCGCGCAACTCATCCAGGAAGGGCGGATTGAGGGTGTCGACACGCCCGCCAACCGGTACCTGCGGCGGATCCAGCTGCCCGACAACGACGGCACGGTCATCACGCTGCGGCACCTGCTGACCCACACCGCGGGCTTCGCCGACCGCTTCTGGTTTATCGGCGCCGACACCCCCGTGCCGGTACCGGCCAGCGCGGAGGTGATCGAATCATTGCGCCCCGAATTCGCCCGCCCGGCCGGCACCCGCGTGGTGTACTCGAATTTCGGCGTCGCCACGCTGGGCTGGATCATCGAGGACATTACCGGGCAGTCAATGGAAGAGGCCATGGACGAGCGCATCTTCCGTCCCCTGGGCATGCGCGATACCGAGCTACCGGTCGACCTGGCCGAGCCCGAGGGACTGGGCAGCCCCGGCTACCTGGATGCCGATGGTTTGGCTGGTCCGGTACCGTTCACCGCCATCAACCCGGCCATCGCGCAGACCGGCTCCATCGTCTCGACGGTCAAAGACATGGCGCGCTACATGAACGCCTACCTGGGGCACGATGGCGACCTGGGTGATGGCGTGCGCCGGGCCGCCTGGGCCGTGCTGGCCGAGAACGCCAGCGGCCAGGGGCGTATGGGCATGACATTCTTCCTTCAGGACTGGGCCGGCCAGCGAGTGATCTCGCATGGTGGCAACTGGCCGGGCTTCCATACCTGGATGACCCTGCTGCCGGACCAGGATGCCGGGTTCTTCATGAGCATCCTGTCCGAGCCGGCGCCGGAGTCGCTGACGACGCGTTTCCTTCGAGCCGCCAGGCCATCGCTGGCGCCGCCGCCATCGGCCGGTATCGCCAGCGCGGCTGCCACGCATGACCAGTTCCTGGCGGCGGTGTTTGGCCCGCGTCGGCCGATGCCGGCGGCCGGGCTGGACGGCTCTCCCCGGGAGATTGCCGGCCTCTACCGGGCCGACCGCCGGCCGTTTGATACGGTCGAGGCGCTGTCGGCGCTGGTGTTTTTCGAGTCACCGCTGCAGGTGCAGGCCGCCGATGGCGGTGTCAGCATCGCCGGCGCCGCGCCCTGGCGCGCCGACGGCCAGGGTGGCTGGGTGTTCGATGCACCGACCCGGCCGCGATTCGCGCGCATGTCGGCGCCGGAGACCGACCAGCCGGTGCTGGTGCCCGATATCGGCATCTTTACCTTCACCCGTGTGCCCGCCTGGGCCAACCCCAAGTGGCATGCCATCGCCATCCACCTGCTCGTGCCGCTGACCCTTCTCGGTCTTCTGGCGCTGGCCTGGCGCGCGCCCCGTCACCGCGGCTGGCCGCGCCTGGGCGTGGTCGGTGTCGGTATCGCCGGTGCGGTGATGACGGCCTGCGCGACGCTCGCGCTGCCGGCAGGCGAGACCTTGATGAGCAGCTGGTTCGCCGGCCATGCCACGCGCGTTACCGTGTTTGTCATCGCCGCCAATGGGCTGTTACTGTCCGCCATCGTGACGTTACTCGCGGTGCTGTCCGGCCGCCTGCGCGGCGGGGCCCGCCTGCTGGCCGTCACCGCCGGCATTGCTGCCCTGGCCGTGGCGGTACTGTTGCTGCCGTACAACGTGATCGGCCTGCCCGTTTTCCAAGGATGATTCGATGTCAAAAAAGATAGCCCTGTTCTGGCCCGGTGATTACCGGGACAAGCCCAACGAACTCGCCCTGCCGCTGGCGCGCGAGGCCACCGCGCAGATGACCGCGGCGCTGAAGCGCCTGGGCCGCGACCCGTACCTGGTGGAGGGCTTCATGGCCCGGCCTGCCGACGCCATCGAGAAGCTGGGCCCCATCGACGACCCGATGATCGGCCTGTTCGTGCACTGGGTGTATGGCCCGCACACCGTCGACGGCGTGGCCGGCAAGGACAACCCGCTGCTGCTGGCGTCCAATTTCGACGGCACCTTCCCGGGCCTGGTGGGCCTGCTGAACACCGGCGCCTGCCTGGAGTCCGTGGGCCGCAAGCACTCACGCGCCTGGACCGAGGCCGCCGACTGGACCACCGATGACGCCTTCATGGCCCGGCTGGAAACCTGGTGCGAGACCGGCGAGATCCACTACGACGAGGGCGAGTTGCACGGTGCGCCTTCAGTCGGTGACGCTGCGCAGGCCATCGCCGACGAGCTGGCCGCCGAGATCGAGCGCCGGCGCATCCTGGTGCTGATGCTGGGCGATACCTCGATGGGCATGGTCAACGGCTATTTCGGCTACCGCCGCCTGCTGCGCCACGGTTTCACCGAGCACAAGGTCGACCAGGCCTGGCTACCTGGCCGCGCCGCCGCCATCGACGCCGGGCGCGTCGAAAAGGCCTTCGATTTCGTCAAGGAGAAGGGTGTGACCTTCCACTGGGGCGAAGACGGCGCCGGGGACTTCACCCCCGACAGCACCCGCGAGCAGCTGCGCCTGTACTTCGCCGCGCTGGACCTGGCGCACGAGTTCAAGGCCGACTGCATCGGCTGGCAGTACCAGCTGGGCCTGATCCCGGTGACCACGCCCAGTGATTTCTGCGAGGGACTGCTGAACTCGGCCTGCCGCCCGGAATCCGACGGCAGCCCGCTGATCACCGCCACCGAGGCCGACCAGGGCAACGTGGTGCCGATGGAGATGATGAAGCGCATCCTGCGAAAACGCGGCCTGCACGAGGCGGTGATGTTCCACGACGTGCGCTGGGGTGGCGAAGAGAACGGTCGTTTCCTGTGGGTGCTGCTGAACTCCGGCAGCTGCGGCGCCTACGCCTTCAACCACGACCCGGATTCGCTCGAAGGCGTGCATTCGTGGCGCCAGCCGAGCATGTATTTCCCCAACCCGGGCGGCACCTTCGCGGGCCTGAGCAAGCCGGGCGAGATGACCTGGGCGCGCGCCTGGCTGAGCGGTGACGAGATCGTCATGGACATCGGCCGCGGCGAGGTGGTCGAGCTGCCCGAGGAGCGCGTGCGCCATTACTGGGACGGCACCACGCCGCAGTGGCCGCTGATGATGGCGGACCTGGGCTGCTCGCAGGAGACGCTGATGGCGCACTACCAGAGCAACCACGTGGCCGTGGCCTACGGCGACATCTTCGAGGAGATGGTGGCGCTAAGCCAGGCGCTGGGCTTCCGCGTGCGCGTGGTGGGCCAGGCCGGCGCCTGAACGATTCGGCTGGACGCCCCCGGGGTGACCGCCGGGGGCATTCATCGGATAATGGGGCGGTTCACGCTAAATCCGGAAGACCGCATGACCCAGCCAGTCCACGCCCGCAATATCCTGACGTTCGCCAGCCTGGCGCTGCTGTTGGCCGGCCTGTTCGCCGTCGCCACGGCTACCGCCAACGAATTCGCCGATGAGCCCGCCGTGGGCGCGCCGCCGCCCAGTGAGCAGGGCTTCAAGCGCTGGCACGGCTATTCGCAGGAAGTCCACACCACCGAGTCCGGCCTGCAGTACAAGGTCATCAAGATGGGCACCGGCCCCAAGCCGGAGAGCCGCAAGAGCAAGGTCACCGTGCTGTATCGCGGCTTCCTGGAAGACGGGCGCCAGTTCGACACCACCTACGAGTGGGGCGAGCCGCTGGTCATCCAGCTGCGCAAGACCGTCGAGGGCTGGGAAGAGGGCATCCAGCTGATGCCGGTGGACAGCAAGTTTGTCTTCCTGATCCCGCCCGAACTCGGCTACGGAAAACGCGGCCGCGGCCCCATCCCCGGCAACGCCTGGATGATGTTCGAGATTCACCTCCTGGACGTGAAGAACTAGGTAAGGGCACCCGCCCGCCATGGCCCCGCCCATGACGTACACACACGACAAGGACTCCAGCCGGCTTTCGGTGGCACCGATGATGGCCTGGACCGACCGCCACTGCCGCTATTTCCATCGGCGCCTGGCGCCGTCGGCGCTGCTGTATACCGAGATGGTCACCACCGGCGCCGTGCTGCATGGCGATCGCGAGCGGCTGCTGGCCTACAACCCCGAGGAACACCCGGTGGCGTTGCAGCTGGGCGGCAGCGAGCCGGCTGACCTGGCCGCCAGCGCGAAGGTGGCCGTGGATTACGGCTACGACGAGATCAACCTGAATGTCGGTTGCCCGTCGGACCGGGTGCAGAAGGGGCGGTTTGGCGCCTGCCTGATGAAGGAGCCGGACACCGTGCGCGATGGCCTGAAGGCCATGGCCGATGTCGTCGACGTGCCGGTGACGGTCAAGACCCGGCTGGGTGTCGACGAACTGTACAGCTATGACTATTTCCGTGATTTCGTCGGCCGAGTGACCGACGGCACGGGCGTGGACACGGTGATCGCGCACGCGCGCATCGCCTTCCTGGCCGGCCTGAGCCCCAAGGAAAACCGCGACGTGCCGCCGCTGCACCACGACTGGGTCTACCGGCTGAAGCAGGAGATGCCGCACCTGACCGTGGTGCTGAACGGCGGCGTCGAGACCGTGGACCAGGTGACCGAACACCTGGCGCAGGTCGACGGCGTGATGCTGGGGCGCGCGGCCTATCACGACCCGTGGGTGCTGGCGCGCTGCCAGCACGCGCTGCTGGGCGGCGGTGGTCCGGAAGCGCCCGAAGACGTACTGCCGGCGATGACGGCCTACCTGGAGCGCCTGGCCACGGCCGGCGTGCCGGTGAAGCACGCTACCCGCCACATGCTGGGCCTGTTCGGCGGCCAGCCCGGCGCCCGCGCCTGGCGCCGCTACCTGAGCGAGAATGCGCACCGCGATGACGCCGATACCGGGCTGCTGGACGGCGCGCTGGCGGCGATGCGCGAGGTGCAGGCGGCATGATCACGCGTACCCCCGCCGCGTTCCTGGACGCGCTGCTGACGCTGCCGAAGCCATCCGGCCCGGCGCTGCCCAAAGGCGTGTTCATGGTCATGCCGCGCGCCTTCGAGGTGGACCCGGAATCGGCGCGCGACAACGTCTACATGGACACCGAGGTGAGCGTGGACCCGGACCGTGCGCGCGCCCAGGGCGAAGCGCTGGCACGCGCGGTGGAAGCCGCCGGCGTGGAAGTGATCCGTTTCCCCGGTCACCCGGACACCCCGGACGACATCTTTCCCAACAATGTCTTTGCCACCACGCCGGGGCGGCTGATCGTCGGGCGCATGTTTCACCCCACGCGGCAGCGCGAAGCGCGGCGCCAGGATATCCGCGACTACTTCACAGAAGAGCAGGGCCGGCGCCTGGTGGACCTGTCGACGGGCGACGGCGTGGGTGAACTGACCGGCGCGATGATCATCGACCGCGCGCGCGGCATGGGTTTTTGCGGCATGAGCAATCGCGTCGACGAGGCCGGCCTTGAGGCCATGCACAAGGCCTTCGGCCTGCAGCTGACCTTCGCCTTCGACCTGCAGCCGGACGAGTACCACACCAACGTGGTGATGTCGGTGCTGGCCAACCGCGCCTGCGTGCTGCACCCCGGCGGCCTGGCAGAGCCGCTGGCCGCCGAGGCCATCGCCCAGGCCTACCCCGGCCGCACCCTGCTGCTGGACGAGGCCGAGAAGAACGCCTTCGCCGCCAACTGCATCGCCCTGACCGACACCGACCTGTTCATGAGCCAGACCGGCGCCGACGCCCTGCGCCCGCAGAGCCTGGCCGCCCTCGAGGCCTGGGGTTTCTCGCTGCACGCCGTCGAGCTCGACGAAATCGAAAAGGCAGGCGGCTCACTCCGCTGCATGATCGCGGAAGTTTACTGATCCGGAGCAAGTCACGGGCAACCCGGTAAGGGGTGTGTTGAGTCTTCATGGGGCTCCGAAGTCCGCTGCGCTGCCAGTCGCCCCATGA
>NZ_VYXP01000014.1 GCF_008725655.1 Marinihelvus fidelis
GGTGGGGTAAGCCCTTCCCAGGACTTTCGGCGACAGGGATGTCGCCGAAAAGCCTTCAGGGATGAACTTGTAGCGTGTCCTGGGAAGGGCTTACCCCACCCCAGGACGGTCCCGAGTTCGATCAGGCGCGGGCTTCGAGCGCTACGACAGCCGGCAGCGGCTTGCCCTCGACATACTCAAGGAATGCGCCGCCACCAGTGGAGATATAGCTGATATCACCGGCGACGCCGAACAGGTCGATCGCCGCCAGGGTGTCACCCCCGCCAGCGATGCTGAACGCCTCGGACCGGGCGATGGCATCGGCCACGGCCTGCGTGCCGCGACGGAAATTCTTGAACTCGAAAACACCGACGGGGCCGTTCCAGATCACCGTACCGGCACCCCAGATGATGTCCGCGTACTCGGCGGCGGTCAGCGGACCGATGTCGAGGATCATTTCCTTGTCACTGATGTCGTCCAGGTTGCGAGAGCGGGCCTCGGCCTCGGGATCGAAGCCATCGGCGACGAGCACATCCCTGGGTATGGGAATGTGGCCGCCTTTCTCGTGGGCCAGGCGGATCAGGCGCTGGGCCTCGTCTACCAGGTCCGGCTCGTACAGGGACTCACCGACATCGTGGCCGGTCGCGGCGATGAAGGTATTGGCGATACCGCCGCCGACGATCAGCTGGTCACACTTGTCCAGAAGGGCCTCCAGCACGGTCAGCTTGGTGGACACCTTGGAGCCGCCGACAATGGCCAGCAAGGGGCGCTGCGGATCTTCCAGTGCCGATTTCAGCGCGCTGATTTCGCGCACCAGCAGCGGGCCGGCACAGGCTTCACGCGCGTAGCGGGCCACGCCCTCGGTAGAGGCCTGCGCACGATGGGCGGTGCCGAAAGCGTCCATGACATAGACGTCACACAGCGCGGCCATCTTGCGGGACAGCGCCTCGTCGTTGGCCTTCTCGCCCGGATTGAAGCGGACGTTCTCGCACAGCACGACCTCGCCCGGCCCGATGTCGACACCGTCGAGCCAGTCGCGTTCGAGCCGCACGTCACGACCCAGCAGTTCGCCGAGCCGTTCGGCCACGGGGGCCAGCGAGAATTTCTCCTCGAACTGGCCCTCAGTGGGCCTGCCCAGGTGCGACATCACCAGCACCGAGGCCCCGTCGTGCGACAGTGCCTCGATGATGGACGGAACGGCCGCGCGAATCCGCGCGTCGGACGTCACCTTGCCGTCCTCGACAGGGACATTCAGGTCCTCGCGCATCAGTACGCGTTTACCGGCCAGGTCCAGGTCGCTCATGTGCAGGCAGTACATCGCGTCGTCCTCAGGCGTTGACCAGCGCCAGCGTGGTATCGAGCATGCGGTTGGAGAAGCCCCACTCGTTGTCGTACCAGCTCAGCACTTTCACCAGGTTGCCGTCCATGACACGGGTCAGGCCGGCGTCGAACACGGACGAATGCGGGTCGTGGTTGAAGTCAATCGACACCAGCGGCTTGGCGTTGTAACCCAGCACGCCCTTCAGCGGACCATCGGCGGCGGCCTTGACCGTCGCGTTGATTTCCTCGACTGAGGTATCGCGGCTGGCGATGAAACTCAGGTCCACGACCGAGACGTTGATCGTCGGCACGCGCATCGAAAAACCGTCGAGCTTGCCGTTGAGTTCCGGCAGCACCAGGCCAACGGCCGCGGCCGCGCCGGTCTTGGTCGGGATCTGGCTCATGGTCGCGGAACGCGCACGGCGCAGGTCGCTGTGATACACGTCGGTCAGCACCTGGTCATTGGTGTACGCGTGGATCGTCGTCATCAGGCCCTTCTCGATGCCGATGCTGTCATTCAGCACCTTGGCCAGCGGCGCCAGGCAGTTGGTCGTGCAGGACGCGTTGGAAATGATCTCGTCCGTGGACGTCAGGCTGTCGTGGTTCACGCCGTAAACGATGGTGGCGTCCACACCCTGGCCGGGCGCGGAAATGACCACCTTGCGGGCACCGGCGGCCAGGTGCGCGCTGGCGGCTTCGCGGCTGCGGAAAAAACCGGTGCATTCGAGCACGACGTCAACGCCCAGGTCTTTCCAGGGCAACTTCGACGGGTCACGCTCGGCCTTCACCTCGATGCGGTCGCCGTTGACGACCAGGTCGCCGTCCTTGACGCTGACTTCGCCCGGGAACTTGCCGTGCGCGGTGTCGTAGGCGGTCAGGTGCGCGTTGGTTTCCGCGTCACCCAGGTCGTTGATGGCGACAATCTTGATTTCGTCGGTGCGACCGGACTCGTACACGGCGCGCAGGACATTGCGGCCGATTCGGCCGTAACCATTGATGGCGACTTTAACTGGCATGGTATGACTCCTCTTGCAGGTTAATCCTTATTGAGCGTTTCGCGGACCGCCGCGCAGACGTTGTCGACGGTCAGCCCATATTCTTCGAACAGCTGTTTCGCGGGCGCGGAGGCACCGAAGCGGTCGATACCGACCACCTTGCCACGGTCACCGACAATGCCGCGCCAGCCCTCGGTGACGCCAGCCTCGACGGCGACCCTCGCAGTGACGGACGGCGGCAGCACGGCTTCACGCCAGCCAGCGTCCTGGCCGTGGAAACGGCCGACATTGGGCATGGAGACCACGCGCACGGCGACACCTTCACCGGCCAGCGCATCGGCAGCGCCGGTCGCCAGGCCCACTTCGGAGCCGGTAGCGATAATGATCGCGTCCGGCGTGCCTTCGGTGTCGCGAAGAATATAACCGCCCTTGTCGATATCAGCGATTTTCGCGTCGTCTCGCGACTGGTGTGGCAGGCCCTGTCGCGTCAGGATCAGTGCGTGGGGCCCCTGGCGCTCCTCGATGGCACACTTCCATGCCACCATGGTTTCCACCGTGTCGCAAGGGCGCCAGACGTTCAGGTTCGGAATCAACCGCAGGCTGGCCACGTGCTCCACCGGTTGGTGGGTAGGGCCATCCTCGCCCAGGCCGATGGAATCATGCGTGTACACCAGCACCTGGTGGGCGGGGATCAAGGCCGCCATGCGCACGGCGTTGCGGGCGTAATCAGAGAACGTCAGGAACGTGGCGGTGTAAGGCACGAAACCACCGTGCAACGCCAGGCCATTCGCGAGCGCGGTCATACCGAATTCACGGACGCCGAAATGCACGTAGTTGCCATTGCGGCCACCGCGCAGGACATCCTCACTGCCAGACCAGATGGTATTGTTGGACGGCGCCAGGTCGGCAGACCCGCCAATCAGTTCCGGTAGCGACGGCCCATAGGCATTCAGCGCCTGCAACGACGACTTGCGGGTGGCCACATCACCGCCGTCCGCTTGCGCCTGGCGAATGGCCGCGGCCGTTTCGGTCGCCCAGTCGGCAGGCAGTTCACCCGCCATGCGGCGCGAGAACTCCGCTGCCACTTCCGGGTAGGCCTGGCGGTAAGCCTCGAACCTTGCATTCCACTCGCGCTCGGCCTTGGCGCCCGATTCCCGTGCCGACCAACCAGCGTAGATGTCATCCGGCACTTCGAACGGCGGGTACTCCCAGCCCAGCTCCTTGCGTGTCGCGGCGACTTCCTCGTCTCCGAGGGCAGCGCCGTGCGTGGCCTCGGTACCCTGCTTGTTGGGCGCACCGTAACCAATGATCGTGCGGGTGCAGATCAAGGTCGGGCGGCCCGATTCTGCACGGGCGGTTTCAATCGCCTGGCGAATCTCGGCCGGATCATGGCCATCGACGTTGCGTATCACCTGCCAGCCGTAGGCCTCGAATCGCGCCGGGGTGTCATCGGTAAACCAGCCCTCGACCTCACCGTCGATGGAGATGCCGTTGTCATCCCAGAACGCGATGAGCTTGCCCAGGCCCAGGGTGCCGGCCAGCGAACAAGCTTCGTGGGAAATGCCCTCCATCAGGCAACCATCACCCATGAAGACCCAGGTGTTGTGGTCAACAATCGAGTGGCCATCACGGTTGAATCGATCGGCCAGGACCTTTTCGGCCAGCGCCATGCCGACCGCGTTGGCCAACCCCTGGCCCAGCGGGCCCGTGGTGGTTTCCACGCCGGGGGCTTCACCAAACTCCGGATGGCCCGGGGTCATTGAATGCAACTGGCGGAAGTTGGCCAGCTCCTTCATCGGCAAGTCGTAGCCGCTCAGGTGCAACAGCGAATACAGCAACATGGAACCGTGACCGTTGGAGACCACGAAACGGTCGCGGTCGTACCAGCCAGGGTTGGCCGGGTTGTGGCAGTGGTAGTCGTTCCAAAGGACTTCGGCGACATCCGCCATGCCCATCGGCATGCCGGGATGGCCGGAATTGGCGGCCTGCACACCGTCCATGGACAGCACGCGAACCGCGTTGGCGAGTTCTCTGCGGGTGGGCATCAGGGCTCCCTTAAAGGTGAATTCAGTGGTTCACCCCGGGCGCTCCAACGTCGCAGGGTGAAGCGTCTCATTCTCCATCACTGGCATGACAGGGGCAAGCGCCGGACCGGATCGATCCGGCGCAAACGAATGCAGTCGCCCTTAAGCCGTGTTCAAACGGCTCAGTTCTGCTCCAGGCGGCCGGCTTTCAGGTCTGCCCAGTACTCGCTCAGCTCGCGTTTCACCACCGGCAGCAGGAAGTACACGCCCAGCAGGTTGGGGATGGCCATGGCCAGGATCATCGCGTCGGAGAAGCCGATCACGGCACCCAGCTGCATGCTCGAACCAATCACGACGAAGAACAGGAACAGCAACTTGAAGACGATGTCCGCCGCCCGGGACTCACCGAACAGGTAGGTCCAGGACTTCAGGCCGTAATAGGACCAGGAGATCATGGTGGAGAAGGCGAACAACACAACGGCGACGGTCAGCACCCAGGGGAACCAGGAAATGGCCGACTCGAAGGCGTTCGAGGTCAGCTGCACGCCGTCCACGCCGGCGCTCGCGGTCCCGGTAATGATGATCACCAGGGCGGTGATGGTGCAGACCACGACGGTATCCACGAAGGGCTCATACAGCGCCACGATGCCCTCGGTCACGGGGCGGCTGGTCTGCACCGCGCTGTGGGCAATGGCCGCAGAACCGACACCGGCCTCATTGGAAAACGCCGCGCGCTGGAAGCCGACAATCAGCACACCGACGAAGCCGCCAGCCACGCCCTCGGGGCTGAATGCGCCACTGAGAATGGCGCCGAAGGCCGCCGGCACCTGGCCGACATTCATCAGGATGATCACGACACCCGCCAGCACGTAGGTGACGGCCATGAACGGCACGATTTTCGACGTCACGCGGGCGATGCCGCGAATGCCGCCAAGAATCACCAGGCCGACCAACGCGGCGACCACGATTCCAAACAGCCAGCCCTTGTCCGCCAGCCAGCTGGCCTCGCCCCCGGTCACGTTGACCAGCTGGGAGAAACTCTGGTTGGCCTGGAACATGTTGCCACCACCGAACGCGCCGCCGACGCAGAACACGGCGAACACCACGGCCAGCACCTTACCCAGCACGGCGAAGGCCGGCCCTTTCTCGGCCAGACCCTTCGACAGGTAGTACATCGGGCCGCCAGAGACGGTGCCGTCGGGGTATTCATTGCGGTACTTCACGCCCAGGGTGCACTCGGTGAACTTGGACGACATGCCCAGCAGACCGGCCACGATCATCCAGAACGTGGCGCCTGGGCCGCCCAGCGATACCGCCACCGCGACGCCAGCGATGTTGCCCAGTCCCACCGTACCGGACAGCGCCGTGGCCAGTGCCTGGAAGTGGGTCACCTCGCCGGCCGCGTCAGGGTCAGCGTAGTCGCCACGGACCAGCTTGAAGCCGTGCGTGAACGCGCGCAGGTTAATGAACTTGAAGTACACCGTCATGATGGTCGCGGCGGTCACCAGCCACACCAGCACGAAGGGAATATCCGCGAACCCGAGCGGGATCGGATAGAAAATGACACTGGTGACCGCGTCGGCGATCGGCTGGATGGCATTGTTGATCTTCTGGTCAATGCCATCCTGGGCGACGGCCGGTAAAGCGACCAGCGTGGCGAGTACGGCTGTCAGTATTCTTATGATTCGCATGGTGAGTTTCCCTGGGTGTGTGTTGTAGTCGCGTCTACGCGCGCCTTTGCTTCTTGTCTGCGCTTTGCCGGGTCACGGCACAACCGTGACCGGGCGATCGGCAATCTGCACCAGGCTGCTGGCCACGCTGCCAAAGAACTGGGCCTTGAACCGGGATGAACCGGCGCGGCCGACGATGATGCTGGCGGTGTCGTTGTCTTTTGCGAGTTTGGCCAGCGTTTCCGCCGCGTGGCCATGGCGGATCACCCCACGCGCCTCGATGCCGGCCTCGCGGATTTTTGCCACGACCGGGTCGATGACCTCGGTGCGCGCCCGCGCCAGCTCTTCCTCGCGACGCTTGTGGCGCTGTTCATTCTCCGCCGCCGTGCTGAAGCTGTAACGGGACCATTCGATGACGTGGGCGACCAGCAGGTCGGCGCCGGAATCGCGTGCGCGCTCAATGGCGTAATCAAGGGCGCGGTCGCTGCAATCGCTGCAGTCGACACCTACGAGGTGGGTTGCGGACATGGTGGTCTCCGTGTGAATGATGGCCGATAGTCTAGCCCAATCACCTGTGACCTGCGCCAGCCCTCAAGCTGGCAGGACGCCGTCGGTCAATCCTTGCCCTGGGTCCACTTGAT
This sequence comes from Marinihelvus fidelis, assembly GCF_008725655.1. NCBI lineage: Bacteria > Pseudomonadati > Pseudomonadota > Gammaproteobacteria > Chromatiales > Wenzhouxiangellaceae > Marinihelvus > Marinihelvus fidelis. Next base: position 6,630 of record NZ_VYXP01000014.1, read on the forward strand.
CGAGCAGCCCATTGAAGGCACCTGCTCGGCGGGCCCACGACCGGTTTCGGCGACCTGCTTCATGGCCTCGAACAGTTCGCGGGGCATGTCGGGCGCATCGGCATCCGCGCCGGCGGCGTCGAGCCGGCCGCGGTACTGCAACTCCAGGCCGTCGTTGTAGCCAAAGAAATCAGGCGTGCATACGGCCCCGTAGGCTCGCGCGACCGACTGCGTCGGGTCGATCACGTACGGGAATGGGAAACCGTACTGGCGCGCGACCTGCGCCATGTTTTCAAACGAGTCTTCGGGATAGTCCGCCGGGTCATTGGACATGATGGCCACGCAGCCAATGCCCAGCGCCTGCAACTCGGCGCAGTCACGCACCAGCTTTTCCCGGATCGATTTAACGTAGGGGCAATGGTTGCAGATAAACATGACCAGCAGCCCGTTGGGGCCGCGGCAGGCTTCGAGATCGAGCCAGCGGCCATCGGTGGCTTCAAGGCGGAATGAGGGTGCCGGAAGACCAAACTCGCAAACGGGGGTGTGCTTCAGTGCCATGCGGACTCCAGAATCGCTGAAACCCGCATTATAACGACACTGCGAGCGCTATCATTGTGGGCAGATCGAACCATCTTTTGCTATGCTTGTCTTAAGACACGGATGTGATGCGGGCCTGCATTCCATGGCTCGCCAAAACGGCTCTGCAACCGGTCAACTATGAGAAAGCTTCGCACGACAATTTGGATGCGACGGCGTGGTGCCCTCACCGCGCTTTTTGTGCTGGGCCTGTCCAGCACGCCGTTGCAGGCCGATGAAGCGGGCTTTGAAGTGCCCGGCGTGCCGCCATATTCGCCGATCAGCACCCCCAGGGCCGTCATACCGTTTCCGCTGACCAGCCAGGCCGATTCCGCGCTGTTGCCCTTCGACCTGGGCGGCAGCGACCAGCGGCGCCTGAAACTGCAACTGGAGCAGCCCATTGACCTGCGCGCCATCGGCATTCACGGCAGCTCTTCGCTGAACGGCCAGCGCGTGATTTCCGGCACCGGGCTGGATTTCCGCGTTGATGACCAGCTGTCACTGGGCGGCGGCATGACGCTGGGCCAGGCCGAGCCGGGTTTCCAGGCCCTCGGCAGTATTCATTGCGAAGACGGCACCCTGGACGCAGGCTCCTACACGGCCTCCAACTGCTACTTTATCGACCGCGCGGCGGCCTACCGCACCGGTACCGCGGCGCTGGGCGCGAAGTTCCGCGTGACCGAGCGCGCCGATGCGTCCGTCAGGCTGTACCAGTCCCGCGCGGAACTGGATGTCACCGGCACGCCGTGGGGCGCCATGCCCAGCGTGGATCCCATCGAACGCGTCATGGCCGGCGGCAACCCGCTGCTACCCACGCAGGAGATGCTGCCCGGCGTCAGCTCGCAGGACTCCCAGATGACCGGTATCGACCTGGAGTTCCAGGTGGGCATCTCGACCGACCGCGCCGGCGACATGGTACTCGGCCTGCAATTGACCCGCGTGCTCGACAGCGAACAACGCGGTGTCTACTACTCCTCGCCGGGCATTCATCAGTGGACCATTGCCGAACCGTTCGACACCGCTGGCCTGAGCTTCGACTGGAGTCGCGGATCGTTCAGCGGCGGCGTGGCGTCCTACTACCGTACGCCCGTGGACTTCCTCAACCGCCCGTCGCTGGATGCGCAGGCCACCTTCGACGTGCAATTCACCTGGCGAGCACCGTGGAACGCCAGTCTCAGCGTGGGCGCGAGCAACGTGCTGGATGAAGGCAACGACGAGCCGGCCGTGGACTCGAGCCTGGCCGACCCGTTCGAATCCATCTACGGCCGTATCCCCTACGTCCGTTACAAGCAGGACCTCTGAGTTACCGCCCGGTCAGCGCAGCTTTTTCAGCTGCTTCCTGGCCGAGTGAAGGAACACCCGCGTCACCAGGTAGCCGACCACGCCCAGCGATAGCAGGATCACCGGCACCGTGCCCGGCGCCTGCGTAAATTCGGGCGATTCCCACCAGTACCAGCCACAGGCGGCCAGCATCAGCGAGATGGCCACGTAACTGGTCATTTTCAGGTGATAGATGCGGTCGCGAAGCCGGCGTCGCTGCAGTTCTTCACGCTGCTCATCAGACAGGTCTTCGGGGACAAAGCCGCAGGCCGGGCATCGCGGCGCGACGCTGGACATGGGCTTGTTGCACTTGGGGCATTCGACGATCAAGTTCAGACTCCGTTTCTCATGCGGGCGTCACGTTAACACGGTGCGGCAGGGTAATCAGGCGCCGAAAAATACGATCTCGGCCCGCAGGCCACCCTCAACACGATTCTCAAAGTGGATCCGCCAGCCGTACAGTTCGCAGAGCCGCTTGACGATGGCCAGGCCCAGCCCGGAGCCCGAGCCAGTGGCGCCCTCGCCGCGGTAGTGCCGGTCCAGTACCAGGCGGATCTCGTCTTCGGGGATACCCGGCCCCGTGTCCTCGACGGCGACACGGCCCGATCCGACACGGACCACCACCTCGCCGTCCGGCGTGTAGCGGATTGCATTGCTGACCAGGTTGCTGACCGTCACGGCGATCACTGACTGCGGTGCAATGACGCTGACCCGGTCCTCTTCTTCCAGGCGCAGCTCCAGCGGCTTGCTGTCCAGCAGCGGCCGGTGCAGATCGATGATGTCCTGTGCCACGTCGGCCACGCTGTGCGACTCGCTGCCTTCGTCGGTGCCACGTTCGGCCCGCACCAGGTGCAACAGCGCCGTGGTGATGTCAGTCGACTGCCGTGCCGCGCGGGCGATGCGCAGCAGGCGGTTTCGGGTCTTCGCCGGCAGATCATCCTGCGCCAGCAACAGCTCGGTTGCGCCGGAGATCACGGCCAGTGGTGTGCGCAGTTCGTGGCTGACATCGGCGTTGAACTCCCGGTCCCGCTCGACCAGGTGGTGCATGCGCTCGGCGTAAGCGTCCAGGGCCGCGGCCAACTGGCCCACCTCGTCGTCGGCAAACCATTGCGCCAGCTGCGGCGACGGCGAGGTTTCCTCGGCCTCCTCCAGCCGCTTGGCGAGCTCGGTCACGGGGTGCATGACCCGGGTGGACGACCACATGCCGATGGCCAGCGCGAGCACGGAAAACAGCAGGACCACGCCGATCAGCGCGGTGAACAGCTGGCGTTCCAGGCGGCGGTTGTCAGTCACGTCGTAGAGCAGGAACGCCCACAGGTCTTCGTCCTTGCGCACGGCAACTTTGAAATGGCCATCCGCCAGGTCGACGTCATGAACGCCGGTGTCCAGTTCGCGCACCTGTGCGGAGACGCTGCGGTTGGGGTCGCCCGGCCGGGTCACGTAGCCCTGGATGCGGGTATAGAAGGGCTCAACAACGGAAGGGTCTTCGCGCAGCTGCATGACATAGTCGTCAAGCTCCTGGGCGATGGTCGAGCCAATCAGCTGGTCTTCGAGGTAGCCTTCGAGCAGCAGCACACTGGCCGCGAACAGGCCGCTGAGCAGCGTACCGAGCAGCAGGAACGAGAAGATGATCCGGCTGCGAAGGCGCCGCCTAAACTGCATCCGACTCCATCAGCCGGTAGCCGATACCGTGGCGGGTCTGGATCATCTTGGTGCCGAAGGGTTTGTCGATCTGCGAGCGCAAGGAGTGAATGTGAACCCGCAGGCTGTCGCTGTCAGGCATCTCTTCGCCCCAGACTTCTTTCTCCAGCTCCGCGCGCGTGACCACGTTCGGCGAAGACTCCATCAGGCAACGCAACAGCTTCAGGCCGATGGGATTGAGTTCGATCTCGGTGCCGTCACGGTTGACGGTCAGGGTGTCCAGGTTGTACTTCAGGTTGCCCACCTGCAACACCCGGCTGCCGCGATGGCGGCCGCGACGGCTGAGCACGTCCAGGCGCGCCTCGACCTCCTGCAGCGCGAACGGCTTGACCAGGTAGTCGTCGGCCCCGCTGTCGAAACCGGTGAGCTTGTCTTCCAGGCGGTCGCGCGCCGTCAGCATCAGCACCGGCGTGTCCTTGCCGGCGTCCTCACGGAGCTTGCGGCAGACATCCAGGCCGTCCATGCCCGGCAACTGCAGGTCGAGCACGATGGCGTTGAAGTCGTTGACGACCGCCAGGTGAAGGCCGGTAATGCCGTCACCGGCAAAATCGACGGTATGGCCGCGGTCTTCCAGGAAATCACCCAGGTTGGCCGCGATGTCCGGGTTATCTTCGATGATCAGGATATGCATAGCTGTGACGAGTCCATTTCACGGACATAAAGAAAGGCCCAAGCAGATGATATCAACACCTCGCTTGGGCCTTGACTGCCCCATGTGTCTTGCATCAGCACGATCTGCTGCCACTCGCACCCGCGCTCCATGTCGGTTTGCCAGTGCAGGCACAGTCTAGGCCCGCACGCGTTAAGGCCGGGTTAATCGTGACGGTGAATTACGTTAAGCCCCGTCACCCGGTCAGTCGAGCAACTCGACGTCGTGCAGGCGCTCGGACAGGGAATTGGCGTCGCCGCCTTCCGACAGCTTGACCGCCAGGCGCACCTCGTTGGCCGAATCGGCATAACGCAGCGCGTCGTCGTAGGTGATCTTGCCTTCCGTGTACATGTTGTACAGGCACTGGTCGAAGGTGATCATGCCGTGATGGCCCGATGCCTTCATGATCTCCTTCAGTTCGGCGATCTCGCCCTTGCGGATGGTGTCCTTGACCAGCGGCGTAGCCAACAACACCTCGACAGCGGGCCAGCGCCGCGTGCCGTCCACCGACGGCAGCAGTTGCTGCGCGATCACGGCCTTCATGTTGAATGACAGGTCGAGCAGTACCTGTTCCTGCTGGTCTTCGGGGAAGAAATGCAGGATGCGGTCCATGGCCTGGTTGGCGTTGTTGGCGTGCAGCGTGCACAGCACCAGGTGGCCCGTTTCCGAGAACGTAATGGCGTGCTCCATGGTCTCGCGTGTACGAATCTCACCGATCATGATCACGTCCGGCGCCTGGCGCAGGGTGTTGCGCAGCGCGACTTCAAACGATTCCGTATCGACGCCCACCTCGCGCTGGGTGACCAGGCTCTTGTCGTGAAAATGGACGTATTCGATCGGGTCCTCGATGGTGACGATATGGCCGCTCATGCGCGAATTGCGGTAACCGAGCATGGAGGCCAGGGATGTCGACTTACCGGTGCCGGTCGCGCCCACGAACAGGATGATGCCGCGTTTCTCCAGCGACAGGTCATTGAGGATGTCCGGCAGGTTCAGTTCGTCGGTGGTCGGGATATGGGTCTCGATACGGCGGCAGACCATGCCCACCATGCCCTGCTGGTAAAAGGCACTGACACGGAAGCGGACGTCGTTATCCAGCGACAGCGCGAACTGGCACTCGCTGGTGGACTCGAACTCCTCGCGCTGGCGCTCGCTCATGACGCCGTAGACGATCTCCTCGGCCTCCTCGGGCAGCAGCACCTCGGTGGTGAGCCCGCGAATCTTGCCGTTGACCTTGACGCAGGGCGGCGCCTCTGCGGTCACGAACAGGTCGGACCCCTTCTCCTCGTGCAATTGACGTAACCAGCCTTCGACAACGCTCATGGTGCGACTCCTACTGGAACAGCTTGCGGTCGACCGCCTTGCGGGCGGCGTCGTGCTTGGAAATGATTCCGCGCCCGACCAGCATTTCCAGGTACTGGTCAAGCGTGTGCATGCCGGCCGCCTGGCCGGTCTGGATGGCGGAATACATCTGCGCCACCTTGTCCTCGCGAATCAGGTTACGGATGGCCGGCGTGGCCAGCATGATCTCGTGCGCGGCCACTCGGCCACCGCCATAGCGCTTGATCAGCGTCTGCGCGATCACGGCGCGCAGCGATTCCGACAGCATCGAGCGCACCATCGATTTCTCACCGGCCGGGAACACGTCGATGATACGGTCGATGGTCTTGGCGGCTGAACTGGTATGCAGCGTACCGAAGACCAGGTGACCGGTCTCGGCCGCGGTCAGCGCCAGGCGGATGGTCTCGATGTCACGCATTTCACCCACCAGGATGATGTCCGGATCCTCACGCAGGGCCGCACGCAACGCCTGGTTGAAGCCATGCGTGTCGCGGTGCACCTCGCGCTGGTTGATCAGGCACTTGCGAGACTTGTGAACGAATTCGATCGGGTCTTCGATGGTCAGGATATGACCGGCGACGCTGTCGTTCAGGTAGTCGATCATCGCCGCCAGCGTGGTGGATTTACCCGAGCCCGTGGGCCCGGTGACCAGCACCAGGCCGCGCGGCACGTTAATGATTTCCTTGAACGTGGGCGGCGCGCCGATGTCCTCCAGCGTCCAGACGGCTTCCGGAATGGTACGGAAGGCGCCACCGACGCCGCGATCCATGTGGAAGCAGTTGACACGAAAACGGGCCAGGCCCGGCACCGCGTAGGAATAGTCGACCTCCAGGTTGGCCTCGAAATCGCGGCGCTGGAAATCGTTCATCGTGCTGTAGAGCAGCTCCTGCAACTGGGTATTGTCCAGCGCAGGCACATTGAGTCGCTTGAGGTCGCCATCCACACGAATCATGGGCGGCAGGCCCGCTGAAAGGTGCAGGTCTGAAGCCTTATTCTTGACCGAATAAGCGAGTAATTCCGCGATGTCCATATACCCCTCCTGAACGAGACCCGCGTAGAGATACAATAGCGCCACGCCCCACCCCCGGGGCCCGACGCCGTGTACTTCCTTGCACAACTGTTAAATTTGTTCTCGTAACCTTAGAACATAACGGGGTAATTTCCAATATGGAATCCGCATCCGGCCGCCTGTCGGCCGTACGAAAAACCATCGCTGCGGCGTGTGCGGCCGCGGGTCGCGACCCCGCGGAAGTCAGGCTGCTGGCCGTCAGCAAGCGACACGCCGCGGACCGCATCCTGGGGCTCCTGTCGCTGGGGCAACAGGCATTTGGCGAAAACTATGTCAGTGAAGCCCTCGGGAAACAGGCAGAAATGGCCGATGCGGACATCGAATGGCACTTCATTGGCCCGGTACAATCGAACAAGACCCGTGACCTGGCGCGGGCGTTTCACTGGGTGCAGTCCATTGACCGGGAAAAAATCCTGCGCCGGCTTTCGGACCAGCGACCCGCTTCGCTGGGCCCGCTGAACGTCTGCCTGCAGGTGAACATCGACGAGGAGGCACAGAAATCCGGTGCCGCGCCGCCCGAACTGCCGGCGCTCGCGGCGCTGGCCGCATCGCTTCCGGGCCTGCGCCTGCGCGGCCTGATGTGCATCCCGCGGGCCTGGGACGACCCGGAGAAGTCACGGCAGGCATTCGCCCGGACCCGACACTGTTTCGAGTTGCTGCGGGCCGAGGGCCACGACATCGACACGCTGTCGATGGGCATGTCCGGGGACATCGCCCCCGCGATTGCCGAAGGCAGTACCATGGTGCGCGTCGGCACCGCCCTGTTCGGGCCACGCGACCCGTCCTGAGCCGGCCACAAACTGGAGAACACACGAATGCGCATGACCTTTATCGGTGGCGGCAACATGGCCACCGCCCTGATCGCCGGGCTGGCCAGTGAAAATGGCCCGTTCGAGGAGCTCCGGGTCGCCGACCCCTCGAATGATGCCAGGGAGCGACTGGCCGCCGACTATGGCGTGCAGACCTTCGCCGACGCGGCGGAGGCGATCGACGGTGTCGACGTCATCGTGCTGGCGGTGAAGCCCCAGGTCATGCCCCTCGTTTTCGAGACCCTGCGCGGAAAAGTCGCCCCCGGCACGCTGGTGATTTCCGTGGCAGCCGGCATCCGCGCCGGCGCCATCGTCGATGCACTGGGTGTGTCCGCCGTGGTCCGAGCCATGCCGAATACGCCGGCCCTGCTTGGCGCAGGGGTCACCGGGCTGTACGCCAGCCCCGGCTGCAGCGACGAGCAACGCGAAACGGCCCGCTCGCTACTGGCCATGGCCGGCGCCACCGTCAGCGTCGATGACGAGGGCCTGATCGACGTGGTCACGGCCGTTTCCGGCAGCGGGCCCGCCTACTTTTTTCTGCTCACCGAGGCGTTGCGTGACGCCGGCCAGGCGCTGGGGCTGGACGCCGAAACGGCCACCACGCTGGCCACGCACACGGCCCATGGCGCCGGCGTGATGGCACTGCAGGGCGGTGCCGATGTGTCCGAGCTGCGCCGCCGCGTCACGTCGCCCGGCGGTACCACCCAGGCCGCGCTCGAGACCCTGGGCGCGGGCGGCTTTGGCGAGCTGGTGGCCGCCGCCGTCGACGCGGCCACGCGCCGCGGCCGCGAACTGTCAGGCGGTGGTGACCCGGCATGAATGTTTCCGGCGCCCTGACCTACCTGGTCAGCACACTCATCGACCTGTACATCACCGCTGTCATGCTGCGCCTGCTACTGCAGTGGGTCCGGGCCGACTTCTACAACCCGGTGTGCCAGTTCCTGGTCAAGCTGACCAACCCGTTGCTGGTGCCGCTGCGGCGCGTGATTCCGGCCATTGGCCAGCTGGACACGGCATCGGTGGTGCTGATGCTGGCCCTGGAGCTTGTCAGCGTATCCCTGGTGGTCTGGCTGGCACCGGGCACGGCCAGCTGGGAAATGGTGGCCATCCTGGCCATCAAGAAGCTATTGGCCACCCTGCTGTGGACCTACTTCTTCCTGGTCATCATCATGGTCATCCTCAGCTGGGTCGGCGCCCGCGCGCGCCACCCGGCGATTCCGCTGGTGTTCCAGCTGACCGACCCGGTGCTGCGACCCATCCGGCGGCTGGTCCCGGCCATCGCCGGCTTCGACCTGTCACCGCTGTTCGCACTGATCGGCATACGCGCGTTGCTGCTTCTGCTAGGCTCATAGGACGAGCCCACATCAGGAGGCCATCATGAAAGCTTTCGCGACACTGCTCCTGGCCCTGTTCTCGGTTTGCGCCGCCAGCCAGGCCCTCGCACAGCAGTCGGTCACGGCCGACGGCTACACCATTCACTACAACGCCCTTGGCACCAGCCAGCTGACCCCACAGGTGGCCCAGGTCTACGGCATTCAGCGCTCTTCGAGTCGCGCGTTACTCAACATCACCGTGCTGAACGCCGATGATGAACCCATCGAGGCGAAAGTCACCGCACACGCGCGCAACCTGACCGGGCAGCAGCGCGAGATCGATACGCGCAAAATCAGTGAAGGCGACGACGCCATTTACTACATCGGCGAGTTTCGCGTGAACAACATGGAAACCTTCGACTTCACCGTCAAGGTGGTGCCTGAAGGCGCGAGCCGACCGGTCGAGGTGAAGTTCCGGCAGCAGTTCTATACCGAGTAACGCCGGCCGCGGGACTCAGGGGAACTGGCGCTCGCGGCGCCATTCGCCGTTGTCGAGCGTGAACACGAAGCGGTCGTGCAGCCGCGAGCGACGGCCATACCAGAACTCGACCAGGCGTGGGCGGACCAGGAAGCCCGACCAGTGCGGCGGACGCGGCACGGGCCGGCCCAGGTAGCGCGCCTCGACGGCCGCCACGCGTTTAACCAGCGTTACACGGCTGGCCATGGGGCGGGACTGGTCCGAGGCCCAGGCGCCTAACTGGCTGCCGCGCGGCCGCGAAGCGAAATAGGCGTCGGCATCGGCATCGCTGACCGGCTCGGCCACCCCTTCTACGCGCACCTGCCGCTCGGTCGCTTTCCAGTGGAACACCAGCGCGGCAGCGCCGCTGGCGGCCAGCTGGGTGCCTTTGCGGCTTTCCAGGTTGGTGTAGAAAACGAAGCCTTCCGGCGTGAACGCCTTCATCAGCACCATCCGCGACGACAGCCCGCCATCCACACCCAGCGTGGACAGGCACATGGCCGTGGGCTCGACCTCACCGGCGGCGATGGCCTCGTCGAGACCCTCCCGGAAGCGTTCGACGGCCTCATCGGGCAGGGCGATTAAACCGGTCACCCGGCCAGCGCCTCGCCACCGGGGGCGGCACCATCGCCCGGACGGTCGTCATTGCCACCATCGGCCCGAGGAATCCGCCGCAGCCAGATGAGCCAGACCACCAGTGCGTCGAGAATGATCAGCGCCTGCCACAGGTACAGGTGGAACCACTCGAACATCGGCTGGCTCCACTGGCCCAGGTAGAACAGGCTGATGATCCGGACCAGGTTCAGCCCCTGGATGGCCAGGAAGCCAATGCCAAAACCGATAAGCTTGTGCTTGAACGGTGCTGGAAAGGCAAAAATCGCCGCGAACAGGATAATGACCGCTTCCAGCCCGTTACAGCCACGCTCAATGCGAACCGCGAAGCCACTGGCCTGGTCACGGATGACGTTGCCGGTCGCGACCACGCCGTCATCGAACAGGGTGACAATCCACACCGAGATATCGGCGATCATCGAAGTGAACGGCAGGATGACGTGCTTTTCCACCGGCTGTAGAATTTCCAGTGAGAACAGGCCGATCAACAGCACAGAAAAAATGATGAAAAACCGCAACATGTGGAAAAGCCCGAATATGGCCGGCCGAATGACCCACATGGTAACGAATGGCGGCCCGTCACGCACCCGCCCGGGGCGCGGACGGGCGGGCGGATGAGCGCCGACGACGCGCGGCCGGGGCACAGAATCTTCCTGGTCGGCCCGATGGGTTCGGGCAAGACCACCCTGGGCCGCCGGGTGGCCGACCTGCTCGAACTGGAGTTCGTGGACTGCGACGACGAGATCGAGTCATCGACCGGGGCGAGCATCAACCTGATTTTCGACATCGAGGGCGAAGCCGGCTTTCGCGATCGCGAGGCGCGGATGCTGGAGTGCCTGGCGCAACGCGACAACGTGCTGGTCTCTACCGGCGGCGGTGCGGTGTTGCTGCCGGCCAACCGCGAGCTGATGTCGCGAACGGGCACCGTGGTCTGGCTGAAGGCCACCGTGGACCAGCAGATCAGGCGCCTGGAGCTCGACCGCAGCCGGCCGTTGCTGCAGGCCCCGGACCGGCGCAAACGGCTGGAGGAACTGGCCGCCCAGCGCGACCCGCTCTACGAGGCGGTGGCCGACCTGGCCTTTACCTCCGGCGGCCGCGGCGTGCCCCTGGTCGCCCAGGCCCTGGCCAAAGCCCTGCGCGAGCACCATGACTGAATGAGCAAGGAAACCCCATGAGAACCATCGATATCCCCCTGGGTGACCGGTCCTACCCGGTCCGGATCGGCGAAGGCCTGCTGGCCGACCCGGCCGCCTGGGCACCCCATGTCGGCCAGGCACCCATCCTGATCGTCACCAACGAAACCGTGGCGCCGCTGTACCTGCCCGCCGTGCTGGGCGCGTTGAAAGGTCATGATGTCGACACCTTTACGATGGCCGATGGCGAGGCGGAGAAAAACTGGGACAACTGGCGGGCGCTGATCGGCCGCCTGGCCGACCGCCACGCCCCGCGCGACACCACGCTGGTGGCGCTGGGCGGCGGCGTGGTCGGCGACCTCTGCGGCTTTGCCGCGGCCACGTGGATGCGCGGTATCCGCTTCATCCAGGCCCCCACCACGCTGCTGGCCCAGGTCGACGCGTCGGTCGGTGGCAAGACCGCCATCAACATCCCCCAGGGCAAGAACCTGGTGGGCGCGTTCCACCAGCCGGCGGCCGTCATCGCCGACACCGCCACGCTGCGCACGCTGCCGCCCCGCGAGTATCGCGCCGGCCTGGCGGAGGTACTGAAGTACGGTGCGATCTGCGACGCCGGCTTTATCGACTGGATCGAGGCGAACATCGACGCGCTGCGCGCCATGGAGCCGGACGCGCTCGCCGAGATTGTCGAGCGCTCGGTCCGCTACAAGGCCGAGGTGGTGGGCGCGGACGAGCGTGAGCAGGGCGTGCGCGCAATCCTGAATTTCGGCCACACCTTCGGCCACGCGCTGGAAACGCACACCGGCTACCAGCGCTACCTGCACGGCGAGGCCGTGGCCATCGGCATGGTCGTCGCCGCCACGCTGAGCGAGTCCCGCGGGTTGCTCGCCCCCGGCCTGGCCAGGCGCCTGGCCGACATCCAGTCGGCACTGGGCCTGCCGGTGACCGTTCCCGCAGACATCGACGCGCCGGACCTGCTGCAGCACATGAAACTGGACAAGAAGAACCTGGCCGGGCGCCGGCGGCTGGTGCTGCTCTCGGCACCGGGCAAGGCCATCGTCGACGAGGACAGCGCCGATGCTGATATCCTTGCCGCCCTCAACGCCTGCCGGGCCGAAGATCCGGCGGCCTGAAAGCCGAATACGGAACACCGAACACGGAAAGCCGAATGACAGAACCGAAACACCGATTGCTCCGCGCCCTGCTGCGCCTGCCCGTTGACCGCACCCCGGTGTGGATCATGCGCCAGGCGGGTCGCTACCTGCCCGAGTACCGGGAAGTCCGCGCCAAGGCCGGCAGCTTCATGAACCTGGCGACCCAGCCGGAACTGGCCTGCGAAGTCACGCTACAACCGCTGCGACGCTTCGACCTGGACGCCGCGATCCTGTTCTCCGACATCCTGACCATTCCCGATGCGATGGGCATGGGCCTGTATTTCGCCGAGGGTGAAGGGCCGAAGTTCGAACGCCCGGTACGTGACGTGGCGGCCATCCGCGCGCTGCCACGGCCGGACCCGGATGATGCATTGCGCTACGTCATGGACGCGGTTCGCCTGATCCGAGCGCGGCTGGCGGACGAGAAACCGCTGATCGGCTTTGCCGGCAGCCCCTGGACGCTGGCCACGTACATGGTCGAGGGCGGTTCCAGCCGCGACTTTGCACGCGTCAAGGCACTGCTGTACGAAGATCCTGACGCCGCGCACCTGCTGCTGGGCAAACTCGCAGATTGCGTGACGGATTACCTGAATGCGCAGATCGAGGCCGGCGCCCAGGCCGTGCAGATTTTCGACTCGTGGGGTGGCGCGCTGGCCCACGACGCCTATCGGGAGTTCTCGTTGCGTTACATGGCGCGCATCGTCGACGGCCTGAAACGCGAGCACGACGGCCAGAAGATTCCCGTGATCCTGTTCAGCAAGGGCTGCAACACCCAGCTCGAAGGCCTGGCCGATACCGGTGCCGATGCCCTGGGCGTGGACTGGACCATCACCCTGGCCGAGGCGCGCCATCGCGTCGGGCACCGGGTGGCGCTGCAGGGCAACCTGGACCCGTCCGTGCTGCTGGCTTCACCGGCCGCGATCCGTGCCCAGGCCAGGGCGACACTGGAAAGCTACGGCGACGGCACCGGCCACGTGTTCAACCTGGGCCACGGCATCACCCCCGGTGTGCCGCCCGAGCACCTGGGCGCCCTGGTGGACGCGGTGCACGAATTCAGCCCGGCACTGCACGCCGGGTACTAGTCGATCAGCTCAACCAGTACGGTGCGGCCCGATTCGACATGCTCCATGACCCAGCCGCCCATGAAATTCTTGTCGAACTTCACTTCGTTGGCCGAGCCGGAATAGTTGAACTTGCCCGGCATGCGCTGGCGCCAGACCTGGCCGTTGTCCAGGGCGAAGACCGTCTTGCCGGCCCAGCCGGCAAAGCCGCGGGCCCGCGCGGTGAATTCCTCGGGCGGCTTCTCCGGCTTCGCTGCCGGTTGCGCCGCCGCGGCCGCCGCCACCTCGGCCTCGACTTCGGCTTTCACCTCGGCCTTGACCTCGGCGCGCGTCTGGGTCACCGCCTTGTCACGGTTGTCCCGGAACCAGGCCCCGAGCCGGGCGAGCTCTTCATCAGACAGCTTGTCGAGGCCCGCTTCATTGAATTCTTCAGCCGACATCAAGGCACGAAGATCGACACCCTCATCATCCGCGTGGGCCGCGAACGACAGGGCAAGACACAGGACACAGAACATCCCGAGCCGGGACAAAGTGAGAGTTTTCAACATTGAACGCCTTTGCATCGCTTACGCCGTTGAGTAGCCAAAAAGTATAATGTCCGCCTATGTCGATTGCACCACCAGGCCAGCCCCCCAATCCGGCTGAACAGTTCGCGCGGCGGTTCCAGAACGCCCTGGCGGCCTTTAACCGCGGCGACCTCGCGACCGCGCTCCAGGCCTGCCAGGCCCTGGACGCGGACCTGCCGAATCATGCCGACGTCCAGCACCTGATGGCCATGGCCTGGCAACGCCTGGGCCAGGTCATCAACGCCGAGAAGGCGTTTCGCCGCAGCCTGGCAGCCAACCCCCGCCAGCCCGCGGTGCTGTCCAACCTGGCCACGCTGTTGCGGCGCTCGCGGCGCTTCGAGGAAGCCGACCAGGCACTGGCCAGCGCCATCGAGCTGCAACCCGGCCTGGCCAACGCCTGGTACAACCGTGGCCTGGTCTCGCTGGACCGGCACCGGCCGACAGAGGCCATCGAACAGTTGCAGCGCGCCGTCCAGCTGGACCCCAGGCCCGGCATCGAGATGGCCCTGGTCAGGGCGCTGCAGGCCGCCGGGCGTGAGGACGATGCCCGGGACCTGGCCGACAACATCGCGGCCCGGCACCCCAATGACGCCAGGGCGGTGATGACCCGTGCGCGCCAGCACCGTAAGAAAGCGCCCGCGGATGCGCTCGCCATGCTGCAAACCCTGCTGCAGACCACGCAAGACCGCGCCCGTGTCCAACACGAGATTGGCCTGCTCAAGACCGAAACGAAGGCCCTGGACGAGGCCATCGTGCACTTCCAGGCGGCGCTCGAAGCGCAGCCGCTACTGATCGACGCGCACCGCGCACTGAACGAGATCTTCTGGCAGCAGGACGATGATCGCTTCGGGCAGTCGTACCGTGATGCCATTGCCAGGGCACCCGCTGCGGCCCCGCTGTACCATAACTACGCTTCGGCCCTGCGCTCGGCCGGCCGTGAAGACGAGGCCGAGGCGATCCTGGAATCCGCCATTTCACGGGCCGGCCCGGACCCGTTCCTGCTGCACGGACTGGCGGTTCAGAAACTGCGCCGTGGCGATGACGACACGCCGCGGCAACTGCTTGACCGCGCACTCAGCGCCCAGCCAGACAACGTCCGATTCCGCATTGATTGCGCCAACCTTGATATCCGTGGCGGTGACTATGCGTCGGCGGAGCGTCACCTGGATCACGCTCGCGCCGTTGAGCCATGGAACCAGGAAGTCTGGGCTTACCTGGGCGTGGCCTGGCGACTGGCCGGTGACCCGAAGCACGAATGGCTGAACGACTACGACACGTTGTTGAAGACGTTCACATTGCCGTCACCGACCGGCTTCACTGGCACGCAGGCGTTCATGGAGGAACTGGCTGGCTTCCTGCCAACCCTGCACTCGGCGGGCCGCCAACCCCTTGACCAGAGCGTGCGTAACGGCACCCAGACCTTCGAGATCCTGTTCGGGAATTCCCACCCGCTCATCACGGCCCTGAAGCAGTCAGTCGACACCGTGCTGGCCGAGTACCTGGCCGCCCTGCCCGACGATGACCGCCACCCGTTCTACGCCCGCAAGCGCCAGGCAACGTACTACACCGGCAGCTGGTCGATCATGCTGCGGTCGGGCGGGCACCATACCAACCATGTTCACCCCCAGGGCTGGCTGTCCTGCTGCAATTACATCGCCCTGCCGCCACTTGGCGATGACACGACACGCGATGGATGGATCCGGTTTGGTGAAACCTCGCTGGGCCTGGGCGACCGTGAACACGTGGCCCGGACCATCCGCCCCGCGCCGGGGCAGTGCGTATTTTTCCCGAGTTATTTCTGGCACGGCACCTATCGCTTTGACAGCGAAACGCCCAGAATGACGGTACCCTGTGACATTGACCCAGCCTGAATTCCTTACGGAGGAGCCAAACATGAACATTAGAACCCGGCTGACCACACTGATTTCCGTCGCCGGCCTGTTGCTCAGCACTTTCGCGACCCAGGCCGCCGTACCGGAGCCCTTCCAGGGCCATGACCCGAACTCTGTATTCCGCATCCAGTACGCGGACGTCGACGCCATCCTGGGCACCATGGTGCTGGATGTCGGTCGCTCCACGCGCGAAGTGGCCGCGCCCGCACAGTCCAATACGGGCACGCGGGTCAAAAACAAGATCAAGCGCTCGACCGCGAAGGAAGGCAATCGTTTCTTTTTCGAGGAATTCGAAGACAACGAGCGCTACAGGGAACTGCTGCACGATGTCCGCGTGGCGCTGGAAGCCCTTCCCGCACAGATCCCGCTGGACGCGTTCTCGCGCAAGGAGCAACTGGCGTACTGGCTGAACCTGTACAACGTTGTCCTGCTGGATGAACTGGTGCAGATCTACCCCGAGAAAGACCTGAAGAAGGAACTCAACGGCCGCAAGTCGATTCTCGACCAAAAGGTCGTCACCGTTGCCGACCAGCCCCTTAGCCTGAACGACATCAAGGGCATCCTGAAGGCCAACTACGATAACGACCCGATGATCATGTACGGCCTGTTCCAGGGCGTGATCGGCGGGCCGAACATTCGCAAGAAGGCCTACACGGCCGACACCGTGGAATATGCGCTGCGCGACAACGCGGTGGAATTCATCAACTCCAACCGCGGTACCTACACACGTAACGGCGATTTCGAGGTTTCGACGCTGTACGAGCAGAACAGCGACCTGTTCCCCAACTTCAATGCTGACCTGAAGGCGCACCTGATGAACTTCATCCAGGGCCAGGAGCGCTCCGACCTGCAGACTGCCAGCAAGCTTGATCCGGACATTGACGACTGGACCGTGGCCGATGTCTACGGCACCTTCCGCAACGTGACCGGCAGCTTCAGCACCAGCCAGGCGGCGCTGATGGATGCCGTCATCGGCACCCAGCCGGATGGTGAGGGCGGCACCGTCGTGACCAACGCCTCGGCCAACTACTCGGCCATCCTGGCCAAGGCGCCGACGACATCAAACTTCACACCCGAAGTTCAGGACCTGATCCGCTCCATCACCGCCAACGAGGCGGCAGAAATGCTGGTCCGCGAAGGGCGCGTGACGGTCGAGGAACTGGGCACCCGGCCGGCGGATACGCCGTCTGAAAACCCGAACGAGAACTGATTGACCGGCCCACCCGGGCTTCAGTCAATGGCGCCGGCCCCCAGCGCATCACGCAGCGGGCCGGCGTAGTTCTTCCAGCGACCGACGGAGCGTGTGTGCAGGGGTTCACGCACCTGCCAGACGCTGGCCGTAGCCACGGCGCCTTGCTGCTCGTGGAATGCCAGGCAGGCATCGTCCCACGGCTCACCCAGGTGTTCCAGCACACGGCCTAACGTCGCCCGCGGGTCGCTCACCAGGTCTTCGTAAGCAACCCTGAGCAACGCGTTCCCCAGCACGCCTTCCCAGTGATCCACCAGTTGCCGGTGAAGCCCCAGGTAATGGCGGATATCCGCCGGGTCGGCGGCGTAGGCCTGGCCGGCCCCCAGCCGCGTGGCGAAGACCGACACCAGCACGTCGCGCCAGTCGCGTTCCGTAACGACAAAGCGGGCGCCGGGCACAACCGCCTTGATCAGCCCCACGTACAGGAAGTTGTCCGGGCGCTTGTCTGTCAGCCGCAATCCCGGTTCCGATCGTTCCTCTAACCATCGCGCATGCCGCTGCGCCCAGTCCGCGACCTGTTCCGGCGTGATGGTATCGACACCTTCGGGCCAGCCGGGCCACTCGTCGCGAACCAGCCTGGGGAAGAATTCGCTTTCTCCCCCGGCGGCAAACGCGGGATGCGCCGCCAGCATGCGTTCCAGCAAGGTCGTGCCACTCCGAAACATGCCGCACAGGAACACGGGTCGGTGTGTCTCAACCCGTGGAAACCGATCCAGCCAGTCGCGGCTGAATCCTTCAATCACCTTTACCGCCATGTCTTCGGTCTGCGCCGGCCTGTACGCCGGCAGGCCCGCACGGTCGAGCGTGTTGGCGCGGCTTAACGCGGCCCAGGCGGCGTCGTACTCGCCCACCTGGTCCAGCGCGCGACCCCGGGCGTAATGCAGGTCGGGATTCTGGCTCTGCGGTGCGATGGCCGTGAGTCTTTCAAGCAATGGCTCGCCGGGTTGGCTAAAGACATGCGCGTCGGCCAGCCGGGCCAGCGCCCGGTCATCGGCAGGGTCGAGCTCAAGGCAACGCTTGAAGCACCGTTGCGCCGCTTCCCTGTTCCCCTCGCGCTCCTCCAGGTTGCCCAGGTTGTGGAGCGCGCCCGGATAGTCCGGCCGAAGGGTCAGCGCCTTGTCCAGGTGTAGGCGCGCCCGGGCCGGCTGGTCGAGCTGGTCCATGTACAGGTTGGCCAGGTTCAGGTGCACTTCTTCCGCCCCCTGGACGCCAAGTTCCAGGGCCCGCTCGTATGCCTTTACGGCCGCCGGCGCGTCGCCGCTGGCGGCCTGGTACCACGCCAGGTTATAGGCGATACCGGCATCACCTGGATGCTGGTCGTCACAGGCTTTCAATGCCGCCGCAACGGCGCCAAGCGAATATCCACGCTGTCGCGCGAACTCGGCCAGTGCATTCACCTGGCCCACATCCGGCGCGCTGCGATACAGCAACTCGTCCAGCTCCTGTTGCCCGTTTTCGCGGTCGCCCAACTGGTCCAGGCAGTTCAGCCGCAACCAGCGTGACTGTGTGTCACCGGGCTCACGTTTCAGCACCGTCGCAAGCAGGGACGCGGCCTCGCCAAAACGTTGCGCCTTGATCGCCGCCAGGGCGCGTTGCTTTTCGGATTGGGCACTCATCGGCTCATTGTCTTTTCCGACCGCACAAAAAGAAAGCGGGCCTTTCGGCCCGCTTTCCATCTGACACTGCTGTCAGCGATCAGTTACGCACTGAGTGATCAGTAGCGGAACGTCACGTTGGCGAACAGGTAGCGACCAAGGGTGTCATAGAAACCCGCGATCGTGTTCGCGTTGGTGGACAGTGAACCACCCACCATCGGCGGCTCCTCGTCGAGGATGTTGTTCACACCCAGGACCAGGTCGTTCGACTCCATGAAGCGGAAGATCGCCGTGGCATCGAAGTAAGACTCATCATCGATGCTGTCGTTGGCAATCAGGTCAGCCGAACCGTCGTACTCGACGTCCTGGTAGAAGCGCCAGCGAGCCGTAACCGCCCACCACTCATCCGAGTCGTAGGTGGCTGAAGCCACGTGACGCCATTCCGGAGTCGGGAAACACTGCGTGTTGATCAGGCCCACACAGTCGTAGGTTGCCGTGTCGTCCGTCGGGAGCGGCGCGGTTTCCTTGGTCAGCATGTAGGTACCGATGAAGTCGAAGTTCCAGGTACCGGCCAGCGCTTCCAGGCTCCAGGCCCAGGCAAGGTCAACACCTTCATAGTGCACGCTACCCAGGTTGACGTTGGTGGCGATGACGTAGCCATTCTGGCCCTGCCAGAGTGAGCCACTACCGGAACGGACGACGTTGTCACAGAGAATGCCGGAAACAGCACACTGCGTGACCATCAGCTCGGGATCGATGTTCGCGATCGTGTCTTCGATCTCGATGTCCCAGTAGTCAATGGACAGCTGCATGGTGTCGGTCGGCTGGAAGACCACGCCGAACGTGAAGGTATCGGCGTCCTCGGGGTCGAGGTCCGGGTTACCACCGTACAGCGCGTTGTACTGTGAAGCCGGGCTCAGCGTGATGTTGCCGTACTGTGCCGGGGTCACACCGGTGTTGGCACACTGTGCCGCACTGAGTTCCGGCGTGGCGCCCGCACACGGGTCAACACCACCCCACAGACCCAGGTTCTGCGGCAGGAACAGCTCGAACACGTTCGGCGCACGCACCGCACGGTTGTAGCCGGTACGCACACGCGCCCAGTCGGTGACGGCCCAGTCAAGACCCACACGGTAGGTGCTGACATCGCCCGTGGTGTCGTAATCAGACCAGCGGTAAGCCATGTCGAGGGTCAGGTTCTCGATCAGCGGCAGGTCTGACAGCAGCGGGATGTTGGCTTCCGCGAACAGTTCGTTCACAGAGTAGTTGCCATCCACGCTCGGGGTCGGACCACCCTGGCCCAGCAGCAGGCCCTTCTCGAAGACGAGATCAGCAATACGCTCCATGACCTCTTCACGGTACTCGGCACCCGCCACCACGAAGATGTCGCCGGCCGGCAGGCCGAAGCCCAGGTCGCCGGTGACGTAACCGTTGATCACGGTCGTGGAGGTGTGAGCGCCGATCTTGCCGGTTTCGGCCAGCTGGGCCGCAGCTGAAGGCGTCACGCCACCGAAGGTGAAGACGTCCCAGGGCTCACAGCTGGAGCTGCCCACACAGGAACCGTCAATCGTCGGCAGCACGTTGCTGGCGAAGAAGTCGTTGATGTAGATCGACTCGGACGTGGTCTGTCCGTACAGGTAAGACACATCGTAGTCCCAGTTGTCGGTGATGGCGCCTTTCAGGCCGCCGACGATGCGGAACGAGGTGTGTTGCAGGATATCCGTACGCGGGCCACCTTCGACATTACGCTTACCGATGTAGATACCCAGGTCCGTGGTGCCCGGGAAGTAGTTCTCCAGGGACTGGCGGAACGCATCCGGGAACTGCGGGTTGTCGATGGTCAGCGGGTACGGCTCGAAGAAGAACGTGCCGGACTCGGCGATCTGTGCCTTGGTGCGGTTGTCCGCGAAACCCAGTTCAGCGTATGCAATGGCATGTTCGTTGATTTCAAAATCAATGAACGCACCACCGGACCAGCGGTCATCCGGACGCATGAAGTGGTTGATCGGCGCGAAGTTGTAAACGTTGGAGCCGTCGTAGTCCTGCAGGCTGCTGTCCGACTGCAGGGTCACGAAGATTTCCTGGTCGTAGTCGTAGCCGCCCGGGCCTTCACCCGTCGCGGTCAGCGGTGCAATGAAGAAGTTCGGCACGGCCGCGTTGGCGGAACCACCACAGCTCTGGCCGGAATCACCCAGGGCACAGCTGGAGTAGTCACGCGCGGACTGACGCAGTTCTTCGTTGGTCCGGTACGTGATGTACGCGCTGGCGTTACCACGGCCGTCAGCGAAGTCGCCACCGATGGTCAGGTCAAAGTTGTAGGCCTTGCCGTCGATGCCCGAATCACCCGTGGGGTATTCGAAGTTACGCGCATCCATCAGGTTCTGGATGTAGCTGTTGCTGTTGTCGTGCTGGTAGCCGCTGGCGCCCATGCTGAACTCGACGCCGTTGACCTTGCGCATGATGAAGTTGACAACACCGGCCACAGCGTCGGCACCGTAGGTGGCCGAAGCACCACCGGTCAGCACTTCCACTCGCTCGATCATCGAGGTCGGGATCTGGTTGACGTCGGGGGCGTTGGAGTACAGGCCACCCGGCTGCAGGCGGCGGCCGTTGACCAGGACCAGGGTACGGTTGGCGCCCATACCACGAAGGTCAATGTTGGCCGTACCGGATGAGCCGTTGGCGATGAAAGCCGTCTGGTTGGCTTCGATCTGCGGCAGCTGGTTCAGTACGTCTTCGACACGGGTGAAGCCGATCTCTTCGATCTGCTCCATACCCACCACGGTCACGGGGCTGGTCTGGCTGAATCCGTCAGGGTTCACAATACGCGAACCGGTAACGATCACCTCTTCAAGCGCCGCGAAATCTTCCTCGGCATCCGACTGCTCCTGGGCCATGGCAGCGCCGGCGGTCACCATTGTGGTGAAGCCGAGCGCGGTCTTGACCGCGAGACTCAGTCGATTTTTGTTGTGATACATATCTATTGACTCCTTTGTGAAGGATTATCTGTGCACAAATAACCAATGGCTTGACACGTCAGGAAAGTGAACGGCAAATAGCCGTGAAAACGGGAGCTTCCACAGCTTTTACAGACACTACCTGAGGCATGTGCGTACGCCATTAGTGTTAAACTAACATTAATTTCCGTGAAAAAACATCCCCCGCTCCACGAAACGAATTCGTTCCGGGCATGACTTCCGGGCTATGCCTGTCTATCGTCAACGACCATGGAATGCCTCCCGGACCACGTATCACCATGACCGAAACCACGTTCATTGAAACTTTCAGGGTCGACCACGCACTCTGCGACCGGGCCATCGACTTCTTCGAGAGGAACCGCCACCTGGCGCAGCCCGGGCGGCTGGGCAAGGACCTGCGGGTGGACAAATCCATGAAGGATTCGCTGGACCTGGGCCTGCCGGCACGCATCTATCCCTACTTCGATCCGTTTTTCCTGCAGCTGACCCAGCACGTCGACACCTACGTACAGAAGTACTACTACGATGCCGGCGCTTCCGGCATGGGCCCGCTGGGCGTGGCCGATGTTGCCAACATCCAGTGGTACCCGGCCGGTGGTGGCTATCCGGCCGTGCACTGCGAACGTGACCAGCTGGAATTTTGCAACCGCGCACTGGTGTGGATGCTCTACCTGACGGACACGCCGGGTGGCGGCACGGCCTTTCCCCACCAGGGCCTGGTCACGGAATGCATCAAGGGTGACCTGCTACTGTGGCCCAGTGACATGACGCATATGCACCATGGCGTTGTCTCGGACACCCATGAGAAAATGATATTTACCGGCTGGATCAATTTCGTCAGCCAGACATAAGGGCCCCAGATGACCCCGGAAAGCGCACGCGAACTGTTGACCAACCTGGTTCGCCCGGAAACCTACGACTCGTTCATGGACGGCTATGTCGGCCGCCGCTTCCTGCATGCGCGCAGTGGTGATAATGCGCTCGCGGGGATCATCGGCCCTGACCCCGCCGCCACCATTCTCGACGCCCATGACCGCTTTGCGCACACCCTGACCTGCCACTCGGGCTCGGCCCAGGTGCCGTCACCACGGGCGCGCCGGGTGGCCGACCGCGACGGGTTCGCCGCTTTGCTGGCCGAATATCACCAGGCCCGCTATACCGTGCGTATCCCCGACGCGACGACGTTGTCACCGGAACTGGCGCGCCTGTGCCGGGCGCTGGAAATGCTGTTCGAGAACCCGGCCAGTGCCGCGATCTTCTGGAGCACCGACGGCCTGGACGCGCCGGTGCACCATGACGAATACGACATCCTGATCATCCAGCTGGCGGGCAGCAAACAGTGGTACATCTCCAGCGATGCGCCGACGCTGCCCAATACCTGGAAAGGCGCCGGCGAGCCCGCGCCGCCGCTACCCAACTACCGCACCGTGGACGTGGTGGCCGGCGACGTGCTGTACCTGCCACGCGGAACGGCCCACACCGTGAAGTCGACGACGGAGTCGATCCATTTATCCATTGGTTTCCTGCCGGTCACGGTGCGCCAGGCGCTGATTGCCATGGTCGACGCGATGGCGGAAGCCAACCTGCCACTGCGCACCGGGGCCACAACCCGCGCCGACGCGCTGGCGCTGGACCGGCAGGGCGGACTGGGCGAGGTGGCGCAGCATGTGCGCACAGCCCTGTCGCAACTGCAGCAGGCCGGCGGTAGCGACGCCTATGTTCGCGATGCGATGGCCAGGCGCCGAGCGCGCCTGATCGAGGATATGCCGCGGCTGGCCAGGAACGACGCGCCCGCCCCGCAACTCCAGCCCCAGACACGACTGCACCATCACCCGCTGGCGATGGCGCAATTACTGGCGACCCCGCAGGTCGCCGATCTCAGGTTACCGGGTGACCGGGTGCTGACTCACCCCGGCGCGACGCCCGCGCTGCAGTGGATCATCGGCCAGCCGGAGTTCGTGATCGCCGACATCCCCGGGGGTCTGCCCGACGAGGTCAAGCTGGCGCTCGCCGGGCGGCTGGTCGCCAGCGGCTACCTGGAGCCTGTCAGCGGCGAATGATCTCGACGTCACCGCTGAAGCTCTCGACGCGGATGGTGGCACCACCTTCGCCGGCGACATGCTGCAAGCGCGTGCCCGGGCCATGACCGGGGCGTTCCGGCTCACCGAAGTCACTGCGAATATCACCGCTGAATGACTGCGCACGGATCTCCGCGCCCTGTTCGCGCGGCAGGTAGAGGTAGGCGTCGCCACTCATGGTCTCAAGGGTGACCCGGCCGCCACGCTCAACCGCCAGCGACAGTTCCAGGTTGCCGGACACCGATTCAAACTGGCCACGGCTGAACGAACCGCCGCGAACATGGGCGTCACCGGAAACGACTTTCACATCCAGTGCGCCGCTGACGCCGTCCAGCTCGATGTCGCCGGAAACCGTCTCCGCCGAGGTACGAACGGAAGCCCCGGTGAAATTGACATCACCACTGACCGATGACAGGTCCAGTGACTGGGTCTCCGCGACCACCTCCAGGTCACCGCTCACGGTCTCGATATCCAGGCGCGCGCCTTTCGACCCCGTTACGGTGATGTCCGCACTGACACCATGCAACGACAGGCTGGCACCCTGGGGCACCATCAGGTAGAGGTCGGAATCGTCGACGTTGCCGTGCCGGCCTTTCGACCGTGGCTTGACCTCGATCCGCACATCGCCGCCCGAGGCGTCGACGCGCAATTCGGACCCGTCACCGAGATCGCCGGTCAGGTGCAGTTCGTTCCTGTCCCAGGTCGCTACTTCGATTTCGCCGGCAATGTTGGTCACGCTGACTGTTCCGTCAGCGGCCATATCACGGCGCTCTTCGATGTCGTCGCCGGCCACCGCGGCCATCGGCAACGTCAGTGCCAGCACCCATACCATCTTCATCATGTATCTCTCCTGCTGTTCTGGTCCAGCATGTGTAGTTGTCTCATGAAATCGAGCTGTTGCCCACGCAGATCGAGCAGTTTTTCACCCAGGTACGGGTTATCCGGGTGCTCGTCGAGCGCGGTCAGCAATGCCGTTTCTGCCTGCAGCAGTGCATTCCAGCTGGCTTCCAGCTCTTCCTGCGCCTGCGGCGTCAGCAGGGTTGGCGCCACGCCAACCGTGGTAAAGCCTTTCCATTCGGCCAGGTATTCCTGCTCCGCCGCGCGCAGCGCCACCGCCACTGCGGGGTCACCGGGGTTGAAGGCCATCGTGGGCGCTGCGGCCGGGCCCGGGCCCTGCCGGCCCAGCAACAGGCCCGCGGCGAAGGCGAAGGCCACGGAAGCCGCCAGCGCCGGCCAGCGCATCCTGCGCGCGCCGGCACCGGGCTGCTGCCCCGCACGCGGCTCCAGCCTGGACTCGATGCCCGGCCAGAGGTCGCGCCCCGGCGGCAAGTCCGCGGGCAGCTGTGCGAGCGCGTCGCGCCAGGCCCCCGGGCTGTTGTGTCCTGTGTCATTCATCATCGCATCTCTGTGTTCAATCCGTATTCGGGCTTTCTTCGCCATCTGGCAGGCCCAGGGCCTGGCGGACGAGGTTTCGGGCCCGGTGCAACTGCGCCTTCGAGGAGCCCACCGCCATGCCGGTCATCTCGGCGATTTCCTGGTGGCGGTAACCTTCCACGTCGTACAGCACCAGCACCGACCGGGCCCTCTCGGGCAGCGCCGCGATGGCCTGCTCCAGGTCCGCTCGCAATGGCGCGGAAACATCCCGGTCGCCCATCGCGGTTCGTTCGGTCATCTCGTCCGCCGGCGTTTCGTGGCCGACCCGCCTCAGGCGGATCCGCCGGTCACTCAGCGCAACATTGGCGGCCAGGCGGTGCATCCAGGTGCCGAACGCGCTCTTGCCTTCGAACAGGTCCAGCTTGTTCCACGCCCTGACGAACGATTCCTGCACCAGGTCCTCGGCGAGCGCCGTGTCATGACCGCACAAGCGCCAGCACAGGGCGTGGATTCGGCCGGCGTGCGCACGGTACAAGCGCTCGAACGCGGCCTGGTCACCGGCGCGGGCGCAGTCCACCAGGCGGGACTCTTCGTCCCGCTCCATCGCCATGTCCATCGGCTGGACTGTCATCGCCTGCGCGCCTCCCATGAACCCTTAGACATCGGTTATGGCCGGGCGGTTTAAACGTGGATTCAAGATCCGGGGATGAGCGTTTCGATCACGTGCTCAACGTAAGCCGAGTACTCTTCGCTGGAAAAAACGGGCGCCTGGTGCTGGCTCTGCAGTTGCAGGAAGCCCAGGTAAACGGAGTAGGTCAGGCGCGCCCGGTGGGCCGCGCCGGTGTCATCCATGCCAAGCTCGCTGAAAGCACGGGCGATCTCGGCCATGCGCCGGTTGGCGACCCGTTCGAGCACCGGCTCGACCTGGGGGTGGTCGGCCGCGGAACACAGGGCGCGATAGACATCGTGGGTGAACCGCTCGCGGCTGACGCCATGGATAAAGGCCACCAGGCGTTCGCGCGGGTCTTCAATCGCGCCCATCGACGCTGCCAGGTTACGCGCGTCATGCGCTTCCCATCGTTCCAGCGCCTGCTCAAGCAGGGACTCGCGCCCACTGAAATGCCAGTAGAAGCTGCCCTTGGTGATGCCCATGCGGCGGGCGAGCGGCTCCACGGCCAGGGCCGTCACGCCCTCTTCAGCGATCACCGCCAGGGCTTCGTGTTCCCAGTCCACGGCGGACAGGGTATTTCGCTTGGGCCGGCTCACTTGGCTACCTGCGCTCCCATGAATGAAGACCGCCATTGTGGAGAAACCCGGCGGTCGATACCAGTATAGCGGCCCGGTCGCCGCTATCACCTTGTCTTGACAGCGGCTTCCGCGTTTTCCATACTCATGCGTATGGTAACTGCGACGATGTCGCCAAAATGATCGGGTGACCCCCATGACCTGGATTCTGCTGCTCGCCCTACTGGGCGTTTCTCTGGCCTGCGCGTTTCGCGGGCTGTCCCTGCGTACCTGGACCATCGCCCTGGGTGTCACGCTGTTGGCGTTCTGGCTGTTCACACCGGTCACCCTGTTAACAACGGTGGTCATCGCCCTGGTCCTCGGCGCCCCGCTAGCCGTGCTCAACCACACGCCCTGGCGCCAGCAGTGGCTGACCGCGCCGTTCCTGGCCAAGTACCGCAAGATGCTGCCGGACCTGTCGGACACCGAGGTGGCCGCCATGGAAGCCGGCACCGTGGGCTGGGATGGCCAGCTGTTTTCCGGCGCGCCCGACTGGAACGAGTTGCTGAGCACGCCGTGGGCCACGCTCACCGACGAAGAGCAGGCCTTCCTGGACGGCCCCGTCGAAACCCTCTGCGCGATGATCGATGACTGGGAAATCACCCACGTCGAGGCCGATATCCCGGAGCGCATCTGGGACTACATCAAGGCCGAGCGCTTCTTTGGCATGATCATCCCGCGCGAGTATGGTGGCCTGGGCTTCTCCGCCATGGCGCACCGCGCGGTCTTGCAGAAGGTATCGACGGCCAGCGCGGTGGTCGGCGCGACCGTCGCGGTGCCGAATTCGCTGGGACCGGGCGAACTGATCCTTCACTACGGCACCGACAAGCAGAAAACACATTACCTGCCGCGGCTGGCCCGCGGCGAGGAAATTCCGTGCTTCGGGCTGACCACGCCGTCCGCCGGCTCCGACGCAACCTCGATTGCCGACTATGGCATCGTCTGCGAGCGCGAAGTCGACGGCAAGAAGGTCCTGGGCATGCGCCTGACCTTTGACAAGCGCTACATCACGCTGGCGCCGGTCGCCACGGTCATTGGCCTGGCCTTCCGCCTGTATGACCCGGACGGCCTGCTGGGCGACACCGAGGACCTGGGCATCAGCCTGGC
Source organism: Marinihelvus fidelis (assembly GCF_008725655.1). NCBI lineage: Bacteria > Pseudomonadati > Pseudomonadota > Gammaproteobacteria > Chromatiales > Wenzhouxiangellaceae > Marinihelvus > Marinihelvus fidelis. The sequence continues at coordinate 33,987 of NZ_VYXP01000014.1, forward strand.
ACTGGTGCCCCGCGACACCGAGGGCATGGACATTGGCCGCCGGCACTTCCCGCTGAACGTGCCGTTCCAGAACGGACCGATCCGCGGCCAGGATGTGTTCGTGCCGCTGGATGCGCTGATTGGTGGTTCAGCCATGGCCGGCAAGGGCTGGAAGATGCTGGTGGAAGCCCTGTCCGTCGGCCGCGGCATTACCTTGCCGTCATCGTCCACCGGCGGCGCCAAGATCTGCGCGCTGGCGACAGGCGCCTACGCCCGCATCCGCCGCCAGTTCAACCTGCCCATCGGTCGTTTCGAAGGCGTCGAGGAAGCCCTGGCCCGCATCGCCGGCAAAACCTACATGATTTCAGCCATGTCGCGCATGACCGCCAGCGCCGTTGACCGCGGCGAACGGCCTTCCGTGCCATCGGCGATTGCCAAGTACCACGCCACCGAGGGCTCGCGCGAGATCATCACCGACGCCATGGACATCCACGGCGGCAAGGGCATCATCCTGGGGCCGCGTAACTACCTGGGGCGCGGCTGGCAGGGCTCGCCCATCTGGATCACCGTGGAAGGCGCCAACATCCTGACCCGTAACATGATGATCTTCGGCCAGGGCGCGATTCGCTGCCATCCCTATGTGCTGAAGGAAATGCAGGCCGCGCGCCTGGACGATGACCGGCAACGGCTGAATGAATTCGATCGCCTGCTGTGGGCGCATGTCGGTTTCTCTATCCGCAACGCGGTCAGGAGCGTGCTGCTGGGCCTGAGCTTCGGCCGCCTGGCCGGCGCCCCCGAGCGCCGCGACGCCCGCCTCGCCGGCTACTACCGGCGCCTGTCTCGCTACTCGTCCGCTTTGGCGTTCTGCGCCGACCTGGCCATGCTGACCCTGGGCGGCAAGCTGAAACAGAAAGAGCGCCTTTCGGCCCGGCTGGGTGACGTTCTCAGCCACCTGTACATGGGCTCGGCCGTGCTCTATCGCTTCGAGGCGGAAGGCCGGCCGCACGCAGACCTGCCGCTGGTCGCCTGGGTCATGCACCACGGCGCCCATGAAATGCAAAAAGCGCTGGGTGGGTTCGCCGATAACTTCCCGAACCGCTGGATTGCGGCACTGGTCCGCCTGGTCGTATTCCCGCTGGGCCGCTGGGAGCGTGCGCCGGGCGACCGCCTGAGCCATCGCGCAGCACAATTGCTGCTATCACCTTCGGAAGTGCGTGACCGCCTGACGCGCGGCATCTATATCCCCGACTCCACCGACAACCCGATCGGACTGATGGAGCACGCGCTGCCGCAGGTGATCGCGGCAGAGCCCATCGAGCGCAAACTGCAGAAGGCCGTCAAGGCCGGTGAAGTGGACGGATTGCAATTCGCCGACCGCCTGGCGGACGCGGTCGAAAAGGGGGTGTTAAGCGAGACCGAGGCCAGGACCCTGGCCCAGGTGCAAACCATGGTGGCGGAAATCATCGCCGTCGACGACTTCGACCCCGAAGACCTGCGCGCCAGGCCCTCGACCGGAGCCAACACCGAAGGCGAACGCCTGGCCAGCTAACTAACCCGTCACCTGTTACCCGTCACGCGTCACGCGTCACGCGTCACCATCAAAGCATGCCCGTCTCGAGGCGGGCGGCTTCCGTCATCATCATGTGGTTCCACGGCGGGTCGAACACCAGGTCGACATCGACGGTGTTGATGGTGGGAATCAGCGCGATCTTGGAACGCACGTCCTCCACCAGGATCGGCCCCATGCCACAGCCTGGGGCGGTAAGCGTCATTTCGACATGGACATCGCGCTGGCCGTTACCGGCGCGGCTGATATCACAGGTGTAAACCAGACCCAGGTCGACGATGTTGACCGGAATTTCCGGGTCATAGCAGGTGCGCATCTGGTCCCAGACCAGTTTTTCAACATCTTCCTCGGTCGCGTCGTCGGACAGGGATGGCGGCTGCACGGGCTCACGCCCGATGGCATCGGCGTCGGTGCCGGCCACCCGGAACAGGTTGCCATCCACGAACACGGTAAAACTACCGCCCAGCGCCTGGGTGATGTAGCCGACGGCGCCCACGGGCATGGTCACGGGGTCACCCGAAGGGATCATCACGACCTCGCAATCGCGTTCAAATTGGCAGGGCTGGCTGGTCTGGGAAAACATGGTGCGCCACGGATTGGGTATGCCGATAAGATGCGGCTGATGACGCGTTGAATCAAGTGGCAGGGAAGCAGGCGCGCGCGTGGCGCGCACGCCTGCCGTACCGTCAGCTCATCTTCGACTGCAGGTAGTTCTGCACACCCACCTTGTCGATCAGGCTGAGCTGGGTTTCCAGCCAGTCCACGTGCTCTTCCTCGGACTCCAGGATGCTCTCGAACAGTTCGCGGCTGACGTAATCCTGGCTGGTTTCGCTGTAGGCGATGGCTTCGCGCAGCAGCGGAATGGCATCCATTTCCAGCTTCAGGTCGCACTCGAGCATTTCCTTGACGTTCTCGCCGATGCGCAGCTTGCCCAGGTCCTGCAGGTTCGGCAGGCCCTCGAGTAACAGGATGCGCTCGATGAGCTGGTCGGCATGCTTCATCTCGTCGATGGATTCTTCGTACTCGTGCTCGGCCAGTTCCTTCAGGCCCATGTCCTTGAACATGCGCGAGTGCAGGAAATACTGGTTAATCGCGGTCAGCTCATTGTAGAGCGCACGATTGAGGAATTCGATGACTTTCTTGTCGCCTTTCATGGTGACCTTCTCCGGTTTCAATACGTCCATCCGGCGCGAAACACGCCGTGCTGGGCGAACTATAGCCAAGCCTTCAACGGCCTGAAGAAATGAGAATGGTTAGTGAATGAGAACGACTTACGGACTGGACCAGGGAACGGCCCGAAGTACCTCAGCCCAGGGCGGGCTCCGGCACGAGTTTGAGCACTTCGCCCGAGCCGGACATGGCCTCGCCCAGGACCTCGACCGCAGTGCTGGTGCATCGACCGCAGGTGATGCTGCAGCCGGTACGACTGGACAGCTGGTTGAGGTCGCGAACGCCTTCCTTCACGGCAGCGTGAATATCGGAATCGGTAACGGCGTTGCAGAGGCAGACGTACATAATGCCTGTATCTTAGTTGTGAATGAGAATGATTGTCAATACCTATCAAGCCGTCTAGAATGCGCCCTGCTGAACGCGAATCATTCTCAAACGACACCTGTCCGTACCAAAATCCTATGAAACCGATAACGCTGACCGCTTCCCTTATCCACGCCATCGCTTTTGCGATGACTGGCACGATAGCGAGCACGGCCCTAGCCGATGACACCGAGCGCTGCCAGCCATCGGCAAAGACCGAAGGCGGCACGGACATCGAATGCCTGGCGCTGGAGCACATCACCATCCTGGGTGATGCCGGCGATGTGAATGACGTGGCCGGCGGCGCCAGCAAGGTCTCGCACGAGGACCTGGAGCGCTTCCAGGCCACCGACGTCGTGCGCGCCATGCGCCAGGTGCCCGGCGTGTCGTTCCAGGTGGAAGACGGTTACGGCCTGCACCCCAACATCAGCATCCGCGGCACCGCGGCCGAGCGCAGCAGCCGTGTCACGCTCCTGGAGGACGGCATCCTGGTGGCCCCGGCGCCGTACACCGCGCCCTCGGCATACTACTTCCCGACGTTCGGCCGCATTCACGCCATCGAGGTACTGAAAGGGCCGGCCGCCATCACCCAGGGGCCCTATACCGTGGGTGGCGCGATCAACCTGGTCTCCACGCCTATTCCGGCGCAGGCCAGTGGCCACCTGCTGGGCGAGTTTGGCAGTGACGACACCTGGCGGCTGCACGGCTGGTACGGCGGCGGCGCCGACGACGGTTTCGGCTGGTTGGTGGAAACCCATCAATGGCAGTCTGACGGCTACCAGCATATCGACCGCAGCGACAGCGATACCGGCCTGGACAAGTCGGACTACCTGGCCAAGGGCCGTTACACGCTGGACACCGGCGATGGTGTCACCCACGTGTTCGACATCAAGCTGCAGACGTCCGAGGAACAGTCCCGGCAGAGCTACCTGGGCCTGACGGACACGGATTTTCATGCCGACGCGCTGCGACGGTACGGCGTGTCCAGCCAGGACGAGATGGACAACGAACACCAGCAGGTGGTCCTGGGCTGGCGCATGGTTTTCGAATCGGGCGCGGAACTGTCCATCGCCGCCTATGACAACGAATTCGAACGCGCCTGGTACAAGACCGAGGCCATCGACTTCGACGGCAGCGCCGATGCGCAGTCCTTCAGCGGAACGGGTTGGGCCAACGTCATCAACGGCATCAATACCGGTACCGGAACGGGGGGTTACGATGCCGGCTTCCTGCAGGCCATTGTCGACGGCGCCGACACCCCGGAAGGTTCGATCCAGGTCCGTAACAATTCACGTGAGTACTACGCCCGCGGCATCCAGCTCATCGGCCAGTTGCCGCTGGAATCGGGCGATGTGCTCCACGGCCTGCAGGCCGGACTGCGCTTCCATCGCGACGAGGAAGACCGGCTGCAGCGCAATGACACCTGGCGCCAGCTCAACGGCCAGATGGTCATCAGCGATGTCGGCCTGCAAGGCAATGCCGGCAACCGCGTCCAGGACGCCGAGGCCTGGGCCACGTGGATCCAGGACCGGATCGAGTGGAACGACTGGACCTTCACGCCGGGCCTGCGTTACGAGAACATCGAACTCAGCCGCCACAACTACGGCACCTCCGGCCCTGACCCGTCGAGCCGGAACGACGACAACCTGTCCAGCTACCGCGAGAACCACGTCGACGTCTGGATTCCCGGCATCGGCGTGATGCGCGACCTTGATAACGGCCTGCAGTTGCTGGCCGGCGTGCACAAGGGTTTCGCCGTGCCGGGCAACTCGCCGGGCACCGACCCCGAGGAAAGCATCAACTACGAGCTGGGCATGCGCTGGGCCGGCCAGGCCTGGCAGCTCGATGTCACCGGCTTCTTCAACGACTACGAAAACCTGGTCGGCACCTGCACTAACTCATCGGGCAGCAATTGCGAGCCCGGTGACGCCTTCAACGGCGAAGGGGTGCATATTCCCGGCCTGGAGGTCTCGGCCTCCGCCTTCCCCGTCCTGGGCAACGTCACCGTGCCGTTGCAGCTGACCTACACGTGGATGGACGCCGAGTTCCAGACCAGCTTCGATTCCGAGTTCTTTGGCGATGTCGAGGCCGGCGACCCGGTGCCCTACGTGCCTGACCATGAGCTCTATGCCTCGGCCGGCATGGAATGGCAGCGCCTGTCTGCCTACCTGGGCGCGAGCTATGTCGACAGCGTGTGTACCCAGGCGGCCTGCGGCGCCTTCCAGGAAACCGACGCCGCGACCCTGTTCGATCTGTCCGCGCATTACCGGCTGGGTGATCAATGGACCGCGTACGTAATAGCAGAGAACGTAACCGACGAGATCTACATCGCCGGCCGTGAACCCTACGGCGCACGCCCGAACAAGCCGCGCAGCGTTTACGCGGGCGTCACGTTCGACTTTTGAGACCGGGCCCCGGCCGTTCAGCCGGTTGAGGCCATGGGCTCCAACAGGGTCAGCGCGCGCTGGTAAACCCGGCGCTTGAAGGGAATGACGTGGGCCACGGGGTACCAGAAGTCGACCCAGCGGTATTCGAAGAACTCGGGTGAATCGGTGGCGTCCAGCGCCAGCCGGGAATCATCGGCCAGCATGCGCAGCAGGAACCAGACCTGCTTCTGGCCAATGCACAGCGGCTTGTGATGACGGCGTAGGTAACGGTTCGGCAAGCGGTATCGCAGCCACCCCGGAGTTGAGCCCAGGATCTCGACATGATGGCTGCGTAGCCCGGTCTCCTCTTCCAGTTCCCGGTACATGGCCTCTTCGGGCGTTTCGTCGGTGCGCATGCCGCCCTGCGGAAACTGCCAGCCATCCTGGTTGGCGCGATGGGCCCAGAACACCTTCCCGTCTTCATTGAGCAGTACGATGGCCACGTTGGGCCGATAGCCGTCAGGGTCGATCACGCCGGAACCCCGGTCGTGCCGGGCCGCCGCCGGCATTGTGTTGGTAGGGCCATGTGCCTGTGTTATTTTGCCGCAGTCGGTAAAATCTTAATCAATCCCGGGATTCTTTCCAATACGATGCCGTTTTCCTCCCAGCGCTGGTTCCTGGGCGCCCTGGCGGCGCTGGCCCTGGGAAGCATCGTGTTTGCCACCATGGTCGGCTCGACGATCAGCGGGCCGGCCGCCTGGCTGGACGCGCTGACGCACCCCGACAGCCACGCCGGCGAGGTGCTCTGGCGCCTGCGCCTGCCCCGCGCGCTGGCGGCATTCGTCGTCGGCGGACTGCTGTCGCTGTCCGGCTGCCTGATGCAGGTGCTGCTGCGCAACCCCCTGGCCGACCCGTACATTCTTGGCGTGTCCGGTGGCGCCGCCTTCTTCACGCTCGCCGGCATGACCCTGGGCATCGCCGCGGTGTGGTGGCCGCCGCTGGCGCTGGCCGGTGCGTTTTTCTCGGTGCTTGTCGTGTTCAGCCTGGCCCGCGGCAGCGGGCCGTGGAGCGGCACCCGATTGCTGCTGACCGGCGTGGTCACCGCATCCGGCTGGGGCGCGCTGATCACATTGCTGCTGGCGCAAAGCGACGACAGCAGCCTGCGCGGCATGCTGTTCTGGCTGATGGGCGACCTGGGCTATGCGCGCCTGCCGGCCTGGGCCGTGGCAGTCCTGGCGCTGTCACTGGTGCTGGCGCTGGGGTTCGCGCGTGGCCTGAACGTGCTGGCCATGGGCGAGACCACCGCCAGGTTGCTGGGGGTATCGACACGTCGCCTGTTGTGGGGCATTTACTTCGTCGCTTCTCTGCTGACGGCGGCCGCGGTCAGCATTGCCGGCAGCATCGGCTTCGTCGGCCTGATCGTGCCCCACCTGGCACGCCTGCTGGTTGGGGCCGACCATCGCGTACTGGTCCCGGCCGCGACCCTGTTCGGTGGTGCTTTCCTGGTCCTGTCCGACACGCTGGCGCGGACCATCATCGCGCCGCGGCAGTTGCCCGTGGGTGTTGTCACGGCATTGCTCGGCGTGCCGCTGTTCCTGTTGCTGCTGAACCGCGCCCGCGTACGTGGGGGCCGCGAATGACGACCACCACGCCCTCCAGCAAGGCCGATCACGGCTTGCGGTGCCATGCACTGGATGTCGAGATCGGTGCTCGCCCGGTGGCCCGTGAGCTGGACCTCGTGCTCCGCCCCGGCGAATTCTGGGGGCTGCTTGGCGCCAACGGCTCCGGGAAGACGACCCTGCTGCGACACTTCGCCGGCCTGCTTCCACCCGCCGGCGGCACGCTGTCGCTGGACGGCCGGCCGCTGGCCCGCTGGCCACGCCGGGAACTGGCCCGCTCCCTGGGGATGATGCAACAACACGCCGACTACGTGTTCGATGCCAGCGTGCTGGATGTCGCCCTCACCGGGCGCCACCCCTACCTGGGCCCATGGCAGCGCGAGAGTCGTGATGACCGTGACCACGCCATGCGTGCGCTGGCAACTGTCGACCTGGCTTCGCTGGCGGACCGGCCGGTGACGCGACTGTCCGGTGGCGAAGCGCGCCGGCTGGCGTTTGCCGCCCTGCTGGTGCAGTCACCGGATACCCTGTTGCTGGACGAGCCCACCAACCACCTGGATTTCCGTCACCAGGTGAGCGTCATGCGTACCGTGGGTAATCATGTCTATGGCGATGGGCGACTGGCCGTGGCCGCGCTGCACGATGTGAACCTGGCGGCGACCTACTGCAGCCACGTGCTGTTGCTTTACGGCGAGGGTGAGTGGCAGGCCGGACCGGCACCGGACCTGCTGAACATGGACAACCTGGAGCGGCTGTACCAGTGCCCGGTCACCGTGGTCGACACCCCGGACGGGCGGCGGTTTCACCCGTCGTTTTCGCGACTCTCCGACGGCCCCTCGGCCGATTGACCCACCCGGGCCTGGTAGTGCCGGCCCAGGAACCAGGCCCCCGTACCCCAGGCCGCCAGAACCGGCAGGTACAGCCAGGTGATCTGCGTGATGCCCAACCCGGCCGTGGTCATGCCCTTGAACAGCCAGCTGGCGGTCACATCACTGCCGCGATAGACGACGGTGTCGATAAAGTTCTTTGACTTGTAGCGCTGCTCGCGCCCCACCACGGTGAACAGCATCTCCTTGACCGGCCCCAGCATGCCGTAGTTCAGCGACCGCTGGGCCACCTGCACCGCGGCGAACAGCACCAGCCCCATGCTGGAGCCCAGGATGACGAAACCCGAGGCCAGCAGCACCGGCGGCACGATGATCGCGCGGCGCATGCCCAGCGCGTCCACCAGCCGGGAAGTCAGGAAGAACTGGAATGCGAAGGCCAGCACCTGCACCACCAGGTCGACCACGGCAAAAAACTCCGTGCGCTCTGCGAAACCAACGATCTCGCGGTCGACCAGCACCGCCAGGCCGTTATACAGGAACGTTGCCGTCAGGTTGTGGGTGAGCATCAGCAGGCAGATCAGTAGCAGGTACTTCGAGCGGAACACCTCGATGGCGCCTTCGAGCACCCCGCCGCCGATGACCTCACCGCCCTCATCGTGGCCGGTGGCGCGCTCGTAGCGACCCATGACCACGGCCATGCCGGTGGCCACCAGCAAGCCGGCCAGGGCCACCATCATGATGCCGGATGCGCCGACATCGGCCACCAGGCCGCGGGTGGCCAGCGGGCCTACGATGGCGCCGATGCTGCCGCCGGCCATGATGGTGGGAAACAGCCGCCGCGCCTGGCCCGGACGGAACACGTCGGTCATGAAACTCCAGAACACCGACACCACGAACAGGTTGAAGACGCTCAGCCAGACATAGAACGCGCGCTGCACCCACGCCGATGTCGCGTCGCCGCTGAAGGCCCAGGCGAAAAAGCCCAGCTGGGTGATGAAGAACAGGTAACTGGCCGGCACGAACACGCCGCGCCGGAATCGCGACACCAGCCAGCCGAACACCGGCACAATCAGCAGCATGCACACGAACGTGGCGGTATAGAGCAGGTGCAGCACCTCGGCGTTGTTGGACGCCACGGTGCCACGTAGTGGCCGCAGCATGAAATAGCTGCCAAGCAGGAAAAAGAAATACGTGAACGCCAGGTCGAAAGCGACCCACTCGCCATGCTGCACCCGGAACAGACGCTCGAACGGATTCTGGTAGCCGCGCTCCGCGGTGGTGTCAGTCAAGGCCCAGGGCTCCCGGCATCAACCGTCCGCCACCATCACGGACTGCCCGGGCTGCAGTCGCTCGTTACCGCGAATCACCACGCGGTCGCCGCCGCGCAGGTCGCCTTCCACCGCGATCCGGTCGGCCGTGCCGACGCCGGTCGTGACCGGCACCTGGCGGGCCGTGTCATCGGCGCCGACAACAAACACGGAGATATTGCCCGGGCGCAGAACCAGGGCGTCACGCGGCACCGACAGCAGTTCCTCGGTATGCGCCATCGGCACGGCCACGCGCAGTGTCTGGCCCACGGGGAAGCGCTGTTCCAGCAGGTCCAGGCGGAGCTCGAACTGGTGCGTATTCAGGTCACCGACGGCGACCACGGTGCGAACCACCGCCTGCGCGGTGGCGGCGCGTGTGCGCAGGTCCAGGCGCTGGCCGGGCTGGACATAGCCGTAGTACTCCAGCGGCGCGCGGGCGATGACCTCCAGGTGCGCCTGGTCGACCACGCGAACCACGGTGCTGCCGACGATGACGCGCTCGCCGGGCGTCATGACCCGCTCGACAACAACGCCATCGAACGGCGCGCGAATGACGGTGCGCGCGAGCTGGTCCTCGTTCTGCGCCAGCCGTGAACGCGCCACGGCCAGGTCGCCGCGGGCCACATCACGGTCCGCGCGGGTCTGCTCCAGCTGCGTGGCCGCGGCCAGGTTGGACTGTGCCAAGCGGTCGAAACGCTTCTCCTCGGCCTCCAGGAACACCAGTTGCGCCTGGGCACGCTCCACCTCCGCGGCCAGCTCGTCGCGCCGGAGCCGCAGGGCCGTGTCTTCAATAGTGGCCACGGGGTCTCCGGCAGCCACGGCCGTGCCGACATCAGCGACGGTGTTCAGGCGCCCTTCCACTTCCGCAGCCAGGCGGGCGTCGTTGCGGCTGGCCACGGTGCCGGGCACCCAGGTCACCGGCGCCATCGGCCGGACCTCGGCCTGGGCCACGCGGACCGTGGCCGGCGGCATCTGGTCCTGGGCCCAGGCGGGCGCCAGCAGGGCCAGCGCCAGGCCCAGCACACCGGTGCGGCGCAGCAGGGAAGGGGTCAGTGTCTTCATCGTCATCATCCTATACGGCCTCCGGCGCGACGTGGGTCTCGGCCGTCTTTTCTTCATTCATGCGCAACAGGCTGGGCAGCAGCAACAGCGTAAACAGCGTGCTGACGGCCATGCCACCGACGATCACCGAGGCCATGCCCCGGTACAGTTCCGAACCGGAGCCCGGCATCAGCATCAGCGGCAGCATGCCGAAGATGCTGGTGGTGGTGCTCATCAGGATGGGCCGCAGTCGCAACCGCACGGCGCTCTCCACCGCATCGCGACGGCTCATGCCTTCGCGCTCGGCGTCGCGGGCGCGGTACACCAGCAGGATGGCGTTGTTGACCACCAGGCCCAGCAGGATGACAAAGCCGATCATCGTCAACAGGTCCATCTGCTGGCCACCCTGCGACATCAGCGCCAGGTCCATCATCCGCAATGACAGGATGCCGCCGACCGTGGCCATCGGAATGGTCATGATCACCAGCAATGAATCCCGGAAGGACCGGAATAGCGCCGAAATCAGCAGGTACAGGATCACCACCGCCAGCGTGAAGCTGCCGGCCATGCTGCGCAGGGTCTCGGACAGCGCCTCGGCGGTGCCGGACAGCTTGATGGTGCCATCCGGCGGCAGCAGCGCGCGGATCTGCGGCAACACCTGCTCGTCGATCACGGTGAGCGCCTCCTCGATGGCCATGGCGCCCGGCGGCGTGATCTGCAGGGTGAGCGTTCGGCGGCGATCCACGCGCTGGATGCTGGACGGCCCGGCGGTGCGTTCCAGCCGCGCCAGTTCGCTTAACGCCAGCACCTCGCCAGACGGCGTCGCCAGCGGCATGGCGGCCAGTTCCTCCGGCGTGGCCCATTCCTCGGCGCGCATGACGATGTTGTATCGCCGCGTGCCATCGAAATACTCGCCCAGGAACGCGCCGTCGCCCAGCGCGCGGACCACGGTCGCCATGCGTGCACGGTTCCAGCCGACCTCGGCGATGGCGCGGTCATCCGGCACCAGGCGCAGTTCCGGCTCGGCCATTTCCAGGCCGGGCACCGGCTGGATACTGGCACCCGGCAGCGCCTGCATGACCGCGAAGAAACCGGCCTGGCCGGCACCCAGCAAGGACTCGAAAGATTCGGCCTGCAGGTCCAGGTTGATCTGCCGGCCACCACGGGCGCCGTTGAAGATCGGCGCACGGCGGGCGAAGCCGAAGGTGTCCGGGAAACCCTGCAGGATCTGGCCATTGAAGAGCCCCAGGAAGGCATCGACTTCGTCCGGATTCACCGCGCGGCCACCCAGGAAAGTACCGAAACTGGGGTCCGAGCCCATGTAGTAACTGCTCAGCTGCATCTCCGCCGTGCCGTCGATATGCGGCGCCAGGCGCTGGTCGATGACATCCATGATCTCGCGCTCACCGGTTTCCACGCCAAGCCCGGGCGGCGCCACCAGGAAGCCGTCGATCCAGTTCTGGCGGCCCTCGGGCAGGTAGTCGGCCGGCGGCTTCAGCAGGATGACCAGCACCAGCGGGACGATGGTCAGCACGCCAATCCACGTCAGCCTTTTCGAGCGCGTATCAGTCCAGCTCATGATGTGGTCGGTGGTCCAGCGCCACCAGTGCTGGTGATGGTCTTCGATACCCGCGCCCTTGACCCAGTTGGCCGCGGCCGAGGGCAGTACGGTCACGGCCACGACCAGGCTGACCGTGACCGCGGCGGAAATCGTGATGGCCAGGTCGGCGAACAGCTGCCCGGCCTCGTCGTCCAGGAACGCCACGGGCATGAAGATGGCCACTGTGGTGGCGGTGGAAGCCAGCAGCGCACCCCAGACCTGGCTGGCGCCGCGCAGCGAGGCCTCGTCGCCATCGCGGCCCTGCTCGCGCTGGCGGAAAATGTTCTCCAGCACCACGATGGCCGCGTCCAGCACCATGCCGGTGGCAAACGCCAGGCCCGCCAGCGAGATGATGTTCAGCGTGCGCCCGGTGATCTCCATGACCAGGAACGAGGCCAGCAGGCACAGCGGGATCGACAGGCCGACCACCAGCGTGGCGCGGAACTTGCGAAGGAACCACCACAGCACTACGACGGCCAGCGCCATGCCCAGCAACAGGTTGTTGCGGACCATGGCGATGGAGGCGTTGATGTAGTCGGTCTGGTCGAAATTCTGTTCGATCTGCAGGCCGACGCGCGGTAACTGCTCGGCCTGCATTTCGGCGATCACGTCCCTCACGCCGGCCATCACGTCGAGCACGTTGGCGCCGGATTCCGGCGACACCGCCATGCCGATGGCCGGCCCGCCGTTCAGATGCAGCACCGTGGTGGGGTCGACCATGGCCATCTCCACGCGCGCCACCTCGCTGAGCCGGATGGGCGTCTGGCCACGCCACTCCAGCACAAGGTCGCCCAGCGACTCCACCGCGTAGCGGCCGGAGAACCGAACCGTGTACTGGCGCCGCCCGACCTCCATGTTGCCGCCGGAAACATCGGTATTGCTGCCCAGCTCACCCGAGACCGCGGTCAGGTCCAGGCCGATGGCCGCGGCCTTGTACGGGTCGAAGGTGATGCGCACCTCGTGCGAGCGGCCGCCAAAGGACCCCACCCACGACACGCCGGCCACGCGCTCGATGCGGGTCACCACGTTGTCGTCGATGTAGTCCTGGTAGCTCTCGATGGGCCGGTCGTTGCCCTCGGTGGTGGAAATGGCGAACCAGCCCATGACCCGGTCGAAGTTGAAACCACCCACCAGGATGCCGGGTTCATCGGCGTCGACGGGGTAGCGCGGCACCTGGTTGAGCCGGTTCATGACCTCGATGAGGGCGCGGTTCATGTCCGTGCCCACGGCAAACTCCAGCGACACCGAGGCCGCGCCATAGTTGGCGTTGGAGGTCATCCGCAACAGGCCCGGGGTGCTGCGCAGGACCGTTTCCTGCGGCTCGATGATTTCAGATTCGATTTCGTTGGGCGCCGACGCGCGCCAGCTGGTGCTGACCAGGATGATCGGCCGGCTGATTTCCGGCGTCATTTCGATCGGCAAACGCGTCATCGCGATCAGGCCGAAGATCGCCAGCAGGATGCCGCCGACAGCCACGGCGACCGGGTTGCCCAGTGAGAGCCGGGTCAGGTTCATTAAAATTCCCCCACTCGCCAGCGACCCATCCGCCGGCTCGAACAGCGGATTGTATCAGCCCATCACGCCGGCAAGCATCGGGATGGGCACGTGCACCGCCGCACAGGTGGCTCGCATCAACTCAAGCTCGGCCGGCCGCAGTTCCCCATCGGCCGTGACGGTCGCCATCAGGGCCTGCACCAGGGCCTGCTTGGCTTCGGGCGACAGTTCATCCAGCCGCGGCAGCACCTTGTCCATGGTTTCGATCCAGTCGTGCACGGCGGGCAGCGCACCGGCGTCCTCGTTAAAGGCCGCTTTGTACCCCGCGGCCCAGGCCTGTGCCGCGGCATCGGCATCTTCGGGCGCGCCGTGCCAGGCCAGCACCGCAATGAGCTCGCGAACCGGCCCGGACAACCGGCCCAGTGATTTGCGCCCAGCCGCGCGCACCCTGTGCGGATTGGTCGACTCCCACAGGTACTGGCGCACCAGTCGGGTCATCAGGTATTCGAACACGTCGATATGCCCATCCACCCGGATCACGCGGTCGATCGCCTCCAGCAGCTTTTGCACGCGTGAGGCCGGGTGGCGCCGCAGCAATGGCAGGGCCGTTTCGAGCAGCGGCAGGCGCTGCGCCGGCTGGGGCAGACCCGACGCACGAATCAGGTGTTGCACGCCGGCCTCGGTATCAGCGCCCATGACCTGGGCGATGGCCAGCAGCTGGTCTTCGCGTGAACGCGCGTCGTCGTGCAAAAGGCTGTACAGCAACATCGCCGGTGCGTGGTCAGGTGAATGCGCGGCCGCTTCCAGCGGTTCCGGCAGGCTCGCCGCCACGGTCGCGGCCATCAGCAGGCGGCTGAAATCCGGGTTGCCGATCTGGTCGATGATGCGACCGGCATCAAACGGACCGGGCTCGGCGGTACTGGCGGCCTGCTCGCGTGCGGCGATCTCGGCCTGGCGCTCCGTCTCGCGCTGGATGCGTTTGGCCAGGGTTGTCAGCTCCTCGGGCTGGAAGCCCGGCTCGACGCGGGCAATACGTTCCATCAGGGGCGGGTGGGTGGCGAACAGGTGTGACACGCGACCCTGGCCGAACAGCATGTGGCCGACCTCCTCGGTGTCGACCTGGAGCTGGGAGCCACCGCTGTAAACCGCGATCTTCTTCAACGCGCCGCCGATGCCATTGGGGTCACGGGTGAACTGCACCGCCGAGGCATCGGCCAGGTACTCCCGTGATCGCGACACCGAAGCCTTGATCCAGCGGCCGAAGAACATGCCGATCCAGCCCACCACGGCCAGGACCACGGCGATAACCAGGATGGGCGCGCCGTTGCGATCGCGGCTGCTGCCCAGGTAACGGCCGTGATAGAGCACTTTGCGGCCGATCAACGACAGCAACAGGATGCCGAACAGCACCCCCATCAGGCGGATATTCAAGCGCATGTCGCCATTCAGGATGTGGCTGAACTCGTGCGCGATCACGCCCTGCAGTTCGCTGCGGTCGAGCTTCTCCAGGGTGCCGCGGGTCACGGCCACGGCCGCGTCCGCGGGCGAATAGCCGGCGGCAAAGGCGTTGATGCCCTCTTCCTGCTCCAGCACGAACACCTCGGGTACCGGCACACCGGAAGCCAGGGCGATCTCCTCGACCACGTTGATCAGCCGGCGCTTGAGCGGGTCGCGGGTATCGGGCTCGATGGGTGTGCCACCCAGCTGCCGGGCGACGTCTCCGCCACCACCGCGCAGGGAAATGGTCTTGAACAGGCTGGCGAAACCGATCACCGCGCCCGTGGCCATGCTGGTCGCACCCAGCAGGGGCGCATTCTGGCGCAGGCCCTGGGCAGAAAACGGACTGACGCCCTGTTCCAGCGAGGTGAATCCGAAGGCCAGCATCAGCGCCAGGTCGACGGCGGCGATGATGGCCAGCACGGCCAGGATGAACAGGAACACCAGCCAGCGGGTATGCCGCCGCGAACGGTCCTGGTGTTCGAAGAAATTCACGTCATGCCCCGGTCAGGCATCCCCCCTGTCGCCGGCCCGAAGTCAGAATTCGACCTTGGGCACCTCGCGCTTGGCCTCGTCCTCGATCTCCAGCAGTTCCGCCGGGCCGAAGTTGAACCAGCCAGCGAAGAAGTTGTTGGGGAAGGACTCGCGCAGCGTGTTGTAGCTCATCACCGAATCGTTGTAGGCCTGGCGGGCGAAGGCCACCTTGTTCTCCGTGGTGGTCAGTTCCTCGGAGAGCTGCATCATGTTCTCGTTGGCTTTCAGGTCCGGGTAGGCCTCGGACAGCGCGAAAAGGCGACCCAGGGCGCCGGAAAGGCCCTGCTCGGCCGCGGCCAGCTGTTTCATCGCCTCGGGGTCACTGGGGTCGGCAGCCGCCTGCTTCAGGCCGGCCACGGCCGTGTTGCGGGCGTTGATCACGGCCTCGAGCGTCTCGCGCTCGTGGCTCATATAGCCCTTGGCGGTCTCGACCAGGTTGGGTATCAGGTCATGACGGCGGGTGAGCTGCACATCGATCTGCGCGAACGCGTTCTTGTAGCGATTGCGACTCGCCACCAGGCGGTTGTAGATCGAAATCGCGAACACCACCGCCGCGCCGACCAGCAACAACAGAATCCAGCCCATATCCTTAACTCCCCTACCGTCAGGTCAATGTTCCAAGCATAGCAAAATGGGACGGCCAGAATACGTGCCGCAAGTCACCGGGCGCGACGCCTGGCGCGGAGGCGCGTAACGGTGTCCCCGGACTCGCTGTGAATACGTCCCTGTACGCTCATCGGCGGCATCCCTGCCGCCGAAGGTCCGGGGACACCGCTACCCACCTCCGCTCGTGTCACGCGGAGATTGGCTGGTGAAAGCCGCAGGTTCGCACCGCCTGCGCACGAGTTAGCCGCTGATGGGGCGTCACGCTTGCGGGGTTGGGTTGCCCGTGTACCGGGCCTTCGGCGGCAGGGATGCCGCCGATGAGCGATCCAGGGATGGACTTGAGCGCGCCCGGTACGCGGGAAACCCATCCCCGCAACCCGCGACGCGGCCCGTCAGCGCGAGAGTTTGGCCCAGGTGTCGCGAAGGGTCACGGTGCGATTGAAGACGGGCTTCTCCGCCGTGCTGTCATCATCCGGGGTGAAGTAACCGTTGCGCTCGAACTGGCGGTAGGCGGGGCCACCGCCTTCGAGGGCAGCGGGCTCGACCCAGGCCGTGTCGATGACGGTCAGCGACTCCGGGTTCAGGTGCTCGAGGAAGTCGGTGTCCTTGTCGGCCAGCGGGTTCGGCACGTTGAACAGGCGGTCGTACAGGCGCACCTCGGCGGCGACCGCGTGCTTCGCGGATACCCAGTGGATGGTGCCCTTGACCTTGCGATTGGCGCCTGGCATGCCGCTGCGGGTGTCGGGGTCGAACTCGCAGTGCAGTTCGGTCACTTCGCCGGCGTCGTTCTTGATCACGTCCACGCACTTGATAATGAAGGCGTTGCGCAGGCGCACCTCGCCGTCCGGCTTCAGGCGGAAGTACTTGCGCGGCGGCTCTTCCATGAAGTCGTGGCGCTCGATCCACAGTTCCCGCGATAGCGGCACCTGCCGTGTGCCCATGGACTCATCCTTGGGGTGCAGCGCGGCCTCGAGGAACTCTTCCTCGCCCTCGGGGTAATTCAGCAGCACAACCTTGATGGGGTCCAGCACGGCCATGGCGCGTGGGGCGCGGTCGTTCAGGTCGTTGCGGATGGCGTTCTCGAGCACGCCCATGTCGATGATGGACTCGGACTTGCTCACGCCCATCTCGCCCCAGAAGGCGCGGATGGATTCCGGCGTATAGCCGCGGCGGCGCAGGCCGGCAATGGTCGGCATGCGCGGGTCGTCCCAGCCGTTCACGTGATCTTCTTCGACCAGCTGGCGCAGCTTGCGCTTGCTCATCACCGTGTAGTTCAGGTTGCCGCGCGCGAACTCGATCTGGCGCGGCTGGCTGGGTGCCGGGATGTGCTTCAGGTACCACTCGTACAGCGGCCGGTGATCTTCAAATTCCAGCGTGCACAGGCTGTGGGTGATGTGCTCGAGCGAATCCGACTGGCCATGCGCCCAGTCATACATCGGGTAGATGTGCCAGGTGTCGCCGGTGCGGTGGTGCGCCGCGTTGATGATGCGGTACAGCACCGGGTCGCGCAGGTTGATGTTGCCGGCGGCCATGTCGATTTTCGCCCGCAGCACGTGCTCGCCATCGGCAAACTCGCCGGCCGCCATGCGCTCGAACAGGTTGCGGTTCTCGGCCACGGGCCGGTCGCGGTACGGGCTGTGGGTGCCCGGCTCGGTCAGCGTGCCGCGCTGGGCGCGGATGGTGTCGGCATCCTGGCTGTCGACATAGGCCAGGCCTTCATCAATCAAATGCAGGGCCCACTCGTACAGCTGCCCGAAGTAGTCCGAGGCGTGGTGCAGCGCGTCCCACTCGAAACCCAGCCAGCGCACGTCGTTCATGATCGACTGCGCGAAGTCCTCGTTTTCCTTCAGCGGGTTGGTGTCATCGAAGCGCAGGTGCGTGCGACCGCCGAACTCGTCGGCCAGGCCGAAGTTCAGGCAGATCGACTTGGCGTGACCGATATGCAGGAAACCATTCGGTTCCGGCGGGAACCGGGTGACAATGGATTCATGTTTGCCGCTGTCGAGATCGTCGATCACGATGTTGCGGATGAAGTTGGTATTCTGGGTGGGTTGTTCCATGCTGGATATCGCAGTTGCTGCCGGGTCTTTGCCAACCCGGTGGTCGAAGCGGTAAATTCTATCGCAATCCGCGCCGCGGCCACCATGAAAGCGGCGCGCCAGAACCATAAAACCAGAACGCACGCACACCGGGAAGTCCACTCATGTCCGAAAAGAAGAAGGCCAGTCTTACCACGCGCATCCTCATCGCCATGATCCTCGGCGCCATCGTCGGCGGGATCATCGGTGCGATGGGCAACCCTGACTGGGCCACGATCTGGCTGACCGAGGGCATTTTCCGGGTCGTCGGCCAGGTGTTCATCTCGCTGCTGCAGATGCTGGTGGTGCCGCTGGTGTTCGTGTCACTGGTCTGTGGCTCTTCGGCCCTGTCGGACCCCAAGGTGCTGGGCCGGGTGGGCGGCAAGACCATCGCGCTCTACCTGCTGACCACCGGAATCGCGGTCACGCTGGCGCTGGGCGCCGCGCTGCTCTTCAAGCCGGGAGTCGGTGTCGAAGCCGCGGCGGCCACGCCGGCCAGCATCGCCGCCGGCTCACCCTTCACCCAGGTCCTGATCGACATGGTGCCGAAGAACCCGGTCGCCGCCATGGCCCAGGGGCAGATGTTGCCGATCATCCTGTTCTCGGTGCTGCTGGGCATTGCCATCACGCTCAGCGGCGCGCGTGGCCAGCG
Organism: Marinihelvus fidelis; assembly: GCF_008725655.1. Taxonomy (NCBI): domain Bacteria; kingdom Pseudomonadati; phylum Pseudomonadota; class Gammaproteobacteria; order Chromatiales; family Wenzhouxiangellaceae; genus Marinihelvus; species Marinihelvus fidelis. The sequence goes on from NZ_VYXP01000014.1 coordinate 52,687, forward strand.
CATCGGCGCCTGGTTCAATGACATGAACGAAGTGATCATGAAACTGGTGGGGCTGGTCATGCGTTTCGCGCCTTACGGCGTGTTCGCGCTGATCGCCATCCTGGCCGCCACCAGCGATTTCGCGGAACTGAAGAAGCTTGGCAAGTACGTACTGCTGGTCTTCGCCGTGCTGTTTGTCCACGCGCTGGTGGTCTACCCGACCCTGCTCGTGCTGGTCGGCCGCCTGAACCCGTGGATGTTCCTGTACAAGATGCGCGCGGCCATGCTGTTCGCGTTCTCCACGGCCTCCAGCAACGCCACCCTGCCGATCACGCTGGAAACCGTCCGCAAGCGCCTGGGCGTCAGCAACAAGGTCGCCTCGTTCACCGTGCCGCTGGGCGCGACCATCAACATGGATGGCACCGCCATCATGCAGGGCATCGCCACCGGCTTTATCGCCCAGTTTTACGGCATCGAGCTGGGCGCTGGCCAGTTCCTGATGGTCGTGGTGATGGTCATCCTGGCCTCCATCGGCACCGCCGGCGTCCCCAGCGTGGGCCTGATCGTACTGGCCGGCGTACTGTCCCAGGTGGGCCTGCCCGCCGAGGGCATCGCCATGATCCTGGGCATCGACCGCGTGCTGGACATGACCCGTACCGCGGTCAACATCACCGGCGACGCCACCGTTACCACGCTGGTGGCCAAGAGCGAAGGCGAGCTCGACCTGGACGTGTTCAACGACCCCGAAGCCGGCGCGGATTTCGAAAGCGCCACCGATGAAGCCGAGGCACCGCCAGAACGCCATTAAGGACCACACCCCAAGGGATATGATCCATATACAGACCATGTGAGCGGATTATGGTCTATTTATGGGTCATTATGCATTGACTGACCCCGACTGGACTGGTAATTTGGTTCATATGGCGTCCATAAGGCCGCCATATGACCCATATAAAGACCAGTGCTGGCAATGCCAAAGTCCATTAAACGCACCTATTCAAGATACAGCCGCGATGCCACCGCGTTGCTTGGCGGATTGATCCGTGCGGCCCGCAAGGAACGCAAACTGACCGCGCAGGAGCTGGCTGACCGCGCGGGAATTTCCAGGGGCCTGCTGCAGCGCATTGAGAAGGGCGACCTCAAGTGCGAAATCGGCGCTGTCTTTGAAGTGGCCACCCTCGTCGGCGTAAGACTCTTTGATTCCGACGAGCCCACGCTTGCCAGGCACCTGGGCCAGACCAGGGACAAACTGGCCCTGCTGCCGAAATCCGTCCGCAAGAAGCGCGCAACGGTGCAGGATGACTTCTAGTGACTACAGGGAGGCATATGTCTGGATCTGGCTACCGGACGAGACCAGGCCCGTCGTCGCCGGAAGACTGGAAGCCGACAACGGCAATATCCAGTTCAACTACGGCAGAAGCTACCTTGAGCGAGTAGGCGACCCGCCCGAAGCCATACCCATTTACGAACCCGAGTTGCCGTTGCGGGCCGGAGCACTGCCACTCCCCGAAGGTTTGACCATGCCCGGCTGTATTCGCGACGCCGCTCCCGATGCATGGGGTCGGCGCGTGATTATCAACCGAATGCTGGGGCCAGGGGCCGCCGGAGTGGATACAGCCGAGCTGGGCGAACTGACCTACCTGCTGGAGTCCGGCTCCGACCGAATCGGCGCGCTGGATTTTCAGCGTTCACCGACTGAGTACGTCCCGCGATCCGCGGACAACGTCAGCATGGAAGAACTGATCGAATCCGCTGACCGGGTTGAGAAAGGCCTGCCGCTGACCCCCGAGCTGGAACAGGCGTTGTTCCACGGCAGCGCCATTGGCGGCGCGCGACCCAAAGCCCTGATCCAGGACAGCGGCAAGAAGTACGTCGCGAAATTTTCTTCCAGCACTGACCTTTACAGCGTCGTAAAAGCAGAATTCATCGCCATGCGGCTGGCGCACATTGCCGGGCTGGATGTCGCACCGGTTAAATTGGTCAGCGCGGCCAACAGGGACGTGCTGCTGATCGAGCGTTTCGACCGTCGGCCCAAAGACGAAACCTGGACACGCAGGGCAATGGTATCCGCGCTGACCCTACTCGGACTGGACGACATGATGGCGCGCTACTCCAGCTACGAAACGCTGGCAGAAATTATCCGTCACCGCTTTACCCACCCAAAAAAAACGCTACGGGAACTGTTCTCCCGGCTGGCCTTCAACATCCTATGCGGCAACACCGATGACCACGCGCGCAACCATGCCGCGTTCTGGGACGGCGCATCATTGACGCTGACCCCCGCCTATGACATTTGCCCTCAAGGCCGTACGGGCAACGAGGCATCACAGGCCATGCTGATATCCGGCCATAACAACCTGAGCCAGCTAAAATCCTGCCTCGAAGCAGCGCATCACTTTCTGCTCTCCGAACACGAGGCCCGCGCCATCTTCACCCACCTGTCAGACACCATCGAAAGCCACTGGCACGCCGTTTGCGCAGAGGCGCAACTCAGCGAAGTCGATAAGAAGCTTTTCTGGAAAAGGCAGTTTCTGAACCCGTTCTCAACCGAGCAATAGGTACCTGCCATGAGAATGCGGGCCGGCCGTTGCCGCCCGAGGCGCTGTCGCGCACCCGGTCGACGTGGTTGAGGGCGTCGTACTCGATATCCACCGTGCGGCTGCCCAGCTTCTTCTGCTTGATGTTGCCCAGTGGGTCGTACGTGTAGCTACCGGTGCCCCAGGGGCCGTAGGCGGAGTCCAGGCGGCCAGCGCCGTCGTAGCCGAACACGCGGTCGTAGGCGTCATCGAACTGGGCAACGATGTCCGTGACCCGGCCGTTACCGTCGTAGAAGTAGTTCAGGGTCTCGCCGTAGCTCGCGATCGAATCCACCAGCTGGCGGGCGTTCAGGCCCTGGGCGTAGGGCTCGTTGTTGCCTCGCGTCAGCGAGGCGATCTTGCCGTTGGGGTGCCAGGCGATATCGCGAACGTAGCCGCCGCCGTCGTGCCCGATGCAGGACGCTCGGCCCAGGCCGTCGTTGTAATAGGTGTAGGTGTTGCCGCTGGGGTACACCAGTTCGTCCATACGGCCGTGGTCGTCCCAGTGCGGGTCGTAGACATAGGTCTGGCCGTCGACGGTCAGGGGCGCCTGGAGGCGACGATCGACCCCGACGATGCCAGGCGCCGTGAACTCTCTGTTCCCCGCTCAATGGCCGCAGAGGTGGGCAGCGTAGAACAGATGTTCATGTCGTTCCGCCTAAAGGCACATGAAAGACTCCAAAACATACTGTGCCGTCTCGACGAGCCGGGCAGCTGAGGCCGCGTCCGGCAGAATTCTTTTGTAATCAGTTTCAGTTCAGCGACGAGTATTCGTGTTCCGCGCTGATGACGCTGTGGGGCATGTTGGCCATCAGGTGGCTGAACTGCTCGCCGCTGACGTGCACCAGGTGCTCGTGGTCGCCGGCCTCGACATAGATGTCGGCGTTGCCGTCGAGCTGGTCGTCCCAGATGACGTCCAGGCCGTAGGCGTCGCTAAACGCCGGCACGGCACCCAACTCGCAATCCCGGAACAGCGGCTGCAACTCGGATTCCGCGGCCAGCCGCATGCTACGACCCAGCGAGTCACGGAGCCAGCCGAAGTCCACACGGTTACGTGACGGCACCACGGCAACCACGTAGCCGCGGTCGTCTTCGAGAACGACGGCCTTGGCGACCTGGCTCTCGGGGACATGCGCGGCATGGGCCGTCTCCAGCGCGGTGCGCGAATGCGCATGCTCCAGGACGTCATACTCCACGTCGCGATGCTCAAGGTAATTCTGAAGTGATCTGGCGATGGCCATGGCCAACCTCCTGTCTATTTCAAGGAACGGCCGACCCACCCCAAGTATAGCCCGCCATTTTTTGCCCGCCCGTTGACCCCTCCGGGGTAATGTGCTTCCGGCAGCGTCGTGGCGGTGGGGGACTCACGGGACTGTACGTGGCCATGGATGGCCACGTCCAAGCGATCCATGGACGGACTTGAGCGTGTCCCG
>NZ_VYXP01000015.1 GCF_008725655.1 Marinihelvus fidelis
CCGGAAGGCGTCGAGATGGTGATGCCGGGTGACAACATTCAGATGAAGGTTGATCTGATTGCCCCGATCGCCATGGAAGAAGGTCTGCGTTTCGCCATCCGTGAAGGCGGTCGTACCGTCGGCGCCGGCGTCGTCGCGAAGATCTTCGAGTAAGCAGTAAATTGTGACGGGTGGCGCCTGGTGCGGCACCCGTTACTCACGAAAGCTGGCGGCCGAAGGGCCTGCCGGCTTTCGTAGTCTGGAACGGAGCCAAACAGGCTCCAGACAATAAAGGCCAGTAGCTCAATTGGCAGAGCAGCGGTCTCCAAAACCGCAGGTTGGGGGTTCGAGTCCCTCCTGGCCTGCCAGGCTTGCACCTTTGCGACCTGGCTTACAAAGACAATGGAAATGACCGGAACATGAGCAGTAAAGCGGAAAACACGAAATCGCCGCTGGTTGACAGCTTTCTCCTGCTGGTGGCCGTGGCGCTGCTCGTCGGCGGTATCGGTGCGTATTACTACTTCCAGGACGCGGCCAATATGCCCGTCCGTGTGGGTGGCCTGATCGTCGTTTCGCTGGTTGCCGCCTGGGTGGCGGGTCAGTCGCAGAAAGGCGGCGCCTTCTTCCGTTTCCTCAAGGAAGCGGATATCGAGCGTCGCAAGGTGGTCTGGCCCACTCACCAGGAAACATTGCAGACATCGTTGATGGTGATCGTGGTCACCATCCTGATTTCGCTGTTCCTGGCCGGTGTCGACTGGTTGCTGGGTGCGCTTGTGCGCAACCTGCTGGGGGGTTGATTGATGGCCAAGCGCTGGTACGTGGTACACGCTTACTCGGGTTTTGAGAAGAGCGTCAAGAAATCGCTCGAAGAGCGCATCAAGCGCGAGGGCATGGAGGAGTACTTCGGTGAAGTGCTCGTCCCCACTGAAGAAGTAGTGGAAATGAAAGGCGGCCAGAAGCGCCGCTCCGACCGCAAGTTCTTCCCCGGCTACGTGCTGGTGGAAATGGACATGACGGACGAGAGCTGGCACCTGGTCAAGGACGTGCCCAAGGTGATGGGCTTTATCGGCGGCACCGCTGATCGTCCGGCGCCGATTACCGAACGTGAAGCCAACGCGATCCTTGATCGTGTTCGCGAAGGCGTGGACAAGCCGCGCCCGAAGGTGCTGTTCGAGCCGGGCGAAATGGTCCGGGTTATCGACGGCCCCTTCAACGACTTCAACGGCGTTGTCGAGGAAGTCAATTACGACAAGAGCCGCCTGCGTGTGGCCGTACTGATTTTTGGACGTTCGACCCCGGTGGAGCTCGAGTTCCACCAGGTCGAGAAGTCCTGACGACGGTGACGCGTGACGCGTAACGCGTGACGGGAGGTATTCCTGTCACGCGTTACGCGTCACCTGTCACCCAAACAACTGACGGGGAGTCCGTGTCGTGAGTGGCCGGACGTTTGGACCCGGGGAGTAGAACATGGCTAAGAAGATTTCAGCTTATATCAAGCTGCAGGTGCCTGCCGGCCAGGCCAACCCGAGCCCGCCAGTGGGCCCGGCGCTGGGTCAGCATGGCGTCAACATCATGGAATTCTGCAAGGCGTTCAACGCCGACAGCCAGGGCCTGGAGCCCGGCATGCCGATTCCGGTTGTGATCACGGTTTACAGCGATCGCAGCTTCACGTTCATCACCAAGACGCCGCCGGCGGCCGTCCTGCTGCGCAAGGCCGCGGGCATTGCCAAGGGCAGTGGTGAGCCGAACACCAAGAAGGTGGGTACGGTCACGCGCGATCAGCTCGAAGAGATCGCCAAGACCAAGGAACCCGACCTGACCGCGGCCGACATGGACGCGGCGGTGCGCACCATCGCGGGTTCCGCCCGCAGCATGGGCCTGAACGTGGAGGGCGTAGAATAATGGCTAAGCTGAGCAAACGCATGCGGGCGATCCGCGAGCAGGTTGAGCCGACGAAGGTTTACACCATCGACGAGGCATTCGACCTGTTGAAGAAGACCTCGGGCGCGAAATTCAACGAATCCGTTGATGTCGCGATTCGCCTTGGCGTCGATCCTAAGAAGTCTGACCAGAACGTTCGTGGCTCGACCGTGCTGCCGAACGGCACCGGCAAGAGCGTGCGCGTCGCCGTGTTCGCACAGGGCCCGAACGCCGAAGCGGCCACGGCCGCCGGTGCGGACCTGGTGGGCATGGACGATCTCGCCGAGCGCATCCAGGGTGGCGAGATGGACTTCGACGTGGTCATCGCTACGCCGGACGCCATGCGCGTCGTCGGTAAGCTTGGCCAGGTGCTGGGTCCCCGCGGCCTGATGCCGAACCCGAAAGTGGGCACGGTGACCACCGATGTCGAGACTGCCGTGAAGAACGCCAAGGCCGGCCAGGTGCGTTTCCGTACCGACAAGGCAGGCATCATTCACAGCACCATCGGCAAGTCCGACTTCGAGGTCGACGCACTGAAGCAGAACCTGTCCGCCCTGCTGGGCGACCTGGTCAAGCTGAAGCCGGCGTCGGCGAAGGGTCACTACCTGAAGAAGGTGGCGCTGTCCACGACCATGGGTCCGGGTGTCACCGTCGATCACTCGACGCTGGACTACTAAGAATTTCACGGTCCCGCCGGTTTGTTGGCGGGGCAGTGGGGTAGGCGGGCTTGACCCGTCAAAGACCGCAGGTGTTCGCACACCCCCAGGGTGTGAGGACTTAAGGGTGACACGGGAAACCGTTCACGGCCTGCGCAGATGGTGGAGCCCCCGCCACTCGAGCGCTTCGTTTTCGCGTAGCGCTGGCGTGGCGGGGTAGCCACTGAAACGTACTGGAAGGGCCGGAGTAACGGTCCCTGCAATCCAGGAGGTAAAAATGGCGCTCAATTTCGAGCAGAAAAAGGCAGTTGTGGCGGAAGTGGCGGAAGCCGCTGGAAGCGCACTGTCTGCCGTGGCGGCGGAGTATCGTGGCCTGACCGTAGAGGAAATGACCGACCTGCGTGTGAAAGCGCGTGAGAGCGGTGTTTACCTCAAGGTCGCCAAGAACACCCTCGCCCGCAAAGCCGTGGAAGGCACCGAGTTCGAGTGCATGCGTGAGTCAATGACAGGTCCCATCCTGTTGGCTTTCAGCATGGACGATCCCGGCGCCGCTGCGCGCCTGGTCAAGGACTACGCTAAAGAGCACGACAAGCTCGTCACCAAGAACGTCGCCATCGGCGGCGCGCTGTATGACGCGAGTGAGCTGGATCGTCTCTCCAAGCTGCCGACCTACGACCAGGCGATCGCCATGCTGATGGGTGTAATGAAAGCACCGGTCGAGAAATTCGTCCGTACGCTGGCAGAACCCCATACCAAGCTGGTTCGCACTGTCGCGGCTGTGCGGGACGCCAAGCAGGCTGCCTGAGCAATTTTTTGTAGTTAAACCGTGGGCTTAACCGCCCCGCCTGAAAATGTAATGGAGACGACAATGGCCGTTTCAAAAGAAGATATCCTCGAAACCATCGCCTCAATGAGCGTGATGGACGTCGTCGAGCTGATCGACGCCATGGAAGAGAAGTTTGGTGTTTCTGCTGCTGCCCCGGTGGCCGTCGCAGCTGCCGGTCCGGCGGCTGGCGGTGACGCTGGCGCCGCTGAAGAGAAGTCTGACTTCGACGTGGTGCTGACCTCCTTCGGCAGCAACAAGGTTCCGGTCATCAAGGTGGTTCGTGAAATCACCGGCCTGGGCCTGAAAGAAGCCAAGGACCTGGTCGAAGGCGCTCCTTCCCCGATCAAGGAAGGCGTCGAGAAGGCCGAGGCCGAGGACATCCAGAAAAAACTCGAAGAAGCTGGCGCTTCTGTCGAGGTCAAGTAAGTATTTTTCCCGGCAACGGGAAAAACGCGGAACCGGCTGGGGGCTCACGCCTCCGGCCTGTTCCTGTTTGCGGCGCGGCACCCTCAGGTCGCCGCGCCGTAACGAACCATGTATTTATTGAGCCGGCCCGGATGGGACGGCCTTCGAGGTGGTGCTAAAGATGAGTTACTCCTTCACTGAGAAAAAGCGTATCCGTAAGGATTTCGGCAAGCGCCAGGCTGTCCTGGACGTGCCGTTCCTGCTGGAAACCCAGATCCGCTCCTACCAGGAATTCCTGCAGCTGGAGACGGAAGCGGATGATCGTCGCGAGCGTGGTCTTCACGGGGCCCTGAAATCGGTATTCCCGATTGCGTCCTACTCGGGCAACGCCGCGCTGGAATATGTCAGCTACACGCTGGGCGATCCGCCTTTCGACGTCAAGGAGTGCAAGCTCCGTGGCATGACCTTCGGCGCCCCGCTGCGCGTCAAGGTGCGCCTGGTCATTTACGACAAGGACAGCTCCGCCAAGCAGAAGCCGGTCAAGAGCGTGAAAGAGCAGGACGTCTACATGGGCGACCTGCCGCTGATGACTGATACCGGTACCTTTATCATCAACGGTACCGAGCGCGTGATCGTGTCCCAGTTGCACCGCTCACCGGGCGTGTTCTTCGATCACGACAAGGGCAAGACCCACTCCAGCGGCAAGCTGCTGTTCTCCGCGCGCGTCATTCCGTACCGCGGTTCCTGGCTGGACTTCGAGTTCGACCCTAAGGACTGCATCTTTACGCGTATCGACCGTCGCCGCAAACTGCCGGTGACTGTGCTGCTGCGCGCGCTGGGCATGACCAACGAGGAAATCCTCGACACCTTCTTCGAGACCAGCAAGATCTCGCTGAAGAAGGAAGGCGCCAAGCTGGAAGTGGTGCCCGAACGCCTGCGTGGCGAAAGCGCGCAGATGGACATCAAGGACAAGAGCGGCGCCATCATTGTTGACGAAGGCAAGCGCATCACCGCGCGCCACGTCAAGCTGATCGGCGAAGCCGGCATCAAGTCCCTGGACGTGTCCGACGAGTACCTGGAGGCGAAGATCATCGCCCGTACCATCGTCGATACCGACTCCGGCGAAGTCCTGGCCGAGGCCAATGCACCGATCACCGAGGAACTGCTCGAGTCGCTGCGCGAAGCCGGCATCAAGGACATCGAGGTGCTGTACGTCAATGACCTCGACCAGGGGCCGTACATTTCCAGCACCCTGAACATCGATCCGACCACCACCGAACTGGAAGCGCTGGTCGAGATCTACCGCATGATGCGCCCGGGTGAGCCGCCGACCAAGGAAGCGGCCCAGAACCTGTTCAAGAACCTGTTCTTTACCGAGGAGCGCTACGACCTGTCGTCAGTCGGTCGCATGAAGTTTAACCGCCGGGTTCGCCGCGACAGCGTCGAGGGTCCGGGCGTGCTGGACCGCGACGACATCCTCGATGTGCTGAAGGAACTGATCAACATCCGTAACGGCAATGGCCAGGTTGACGATATCGATCACCTGGGCAATCGTCGCGTGCGTTCCGTTGGTGAAATGGCCGAGAACGTGTTCCGCGTGGGCGTGGTCCGCGTCGAACGCGCCGTACGCGAGCGCCTGTCCGTGGCAGAAAGCGAAGGCCTGACGCCTCAGGAACTGATCAACGCCAAGCCCGTCGCGGCGGCGATCAAGGAGTTCTTCGGTTCATCCCAGCTCAGCCAGTTCATGGACCAGAACAACCCGCTGTCGGAAGTCACCCATAAGCGCCGTGTTTCGGCACTGGGCCCGGGTGGCCTGACCCGTGAGCGTGCGGGCTTCGAGGTGCGCGACGTGCACCCGACCCACTACGGCCGTGTCTGCCCGATTGAAACGCCTGAAGGCCCGAACATCGGCCTGATCAACTCGCTGGCCGTGTACTCGCGCACCAACGACTACGGCTTCCTCGAGACGCCGTACCGGAAGGTCGCCAACGGTAAGGTGACGGACGACGTCGAATACCTGTCGGCGATCGAAGAGGGCGATTACGTGATCGCGCAGGCGAACGCCGGCCTGGATAAGGACGGCAAGTTCACCGACGAGTTCATCCCCTGCCGTCACATGGGCGAATTCACGCTGAAGGAGCCGGCCGACGTGTCCTACATGGACGTCTCGCCGAAGCAGATCGTTTCCGTGGCCGCATCGCTGGTGCCGTTCCTGGAGCACGATGACGCCAACCGCGCGCTGATGGGCTCCAACATGCAGCGCCAGGCCGTGCCGACCCTGAAGGCGGACAAGCCGCTGGTGGGTACCGGTATGGAGCGCGTGGTCGCCACCGACTCCGGTGTAACTGCGGTGGCCAAGCGCGGCGGCCTGGTCGACCAGGTCGACGCCGGCCGTATCGTGGTGCGTGTGAATGAGGAAGAAGTGCCGGCCGGTGACCCGGGCGTGGACATCTACAACCTCGTCAAGTACCAGCGTTCCAACCAGAACACCTGCATGAACCAGCGTCCGCTGGTGACCGTAGGCGACGTGGTGCAGCCGGGCGACGTCCTGGCAGACGGCCCGTCCACCGACCTGGGTGAACTGGCCCTGGGACAGAACATGCTGGTCGCGTTCATGCCGTGGAACGGCTACAACTTTGAGGACTCGATCCTGATCTCGGAGCGCGTGGTGCAGGAAGATCGCTTCACCACCATCCACATCGAGGAACTGACCTGCGTGGCCCGTGACACCAAGCTGGGCTCGGAGGAAATCACCGCCGATATCCCGAACGTGGGCGAGCACAACCTGAACAAGCTGGACCAGTCCGGCATCGTCTACATCGGCGCCGAAGTGCGCACCGGCGACATCCTGGTCGGTAAGGTCACGCCCAAGGGTGAGACCCAGCTGACCCCGGAAGAGAAGCTGCTGCGCGCCATCTTCGGTGAGAAGGCCTCGGACGTGAAAGACACCTCGCTGCGCGTGCCCTCGGGCATGGACGGCACGGTCATCGACGTCCAGGTGTTCACCCGCGACGGCGTTGAAAAAGACGAGCGTGCGATCTCCATTGAGAAGGACCAGATGGCGCAGGTGCGTAAGGACCTGGACGACCAGCTGCGTATCGTCGAGAACGCCATTTACCAGCGTCTCGAAAATGCCCTGCTGAACAAGGTCGCCGACAAGGGTCCGGGCCTGAAGAAGGGCCAGAAGGTCACCGAGTCCTACCTGGCCGACCTGGACCGGGACGACTGGTTCAAGCTGCGCATGGTCAACGATGACGCCAACGACCTGCTCGAGCAGATGGCCGAGCAGATCAAGACGCAGCGCCAGCAGTTCGACGCCCGCTTCGAAGAGAAGAAGGGCAAGATCACCCAGGGTGACGACCTCGCCCCGGGCGTGCTGAAGATGGTCAAGGTCTACCTGGCCGTCAAGCGCCGCGTACAGCCGGGCGACAAGATGGCAGGCCGTCACGGTAACAAGGGTGTGATTTCCATGATTGTCCCGCAGGAGGACATGCCTTACATGGAAGACGGCACCCCGGTCGATATCGCGCTGAACCCGCTGGGCGTACCTTCACGTATGAACATCGGCCAGGTGCTGGAAACACACCTGGGCTGGGCGGCACGTGGGCTGGGCCTGCGTATCGGCGAAATGCTGGACGCCAAGGCCAAGACCGACGACATCCGTGGCTTCCTGGACCAGGTCTACAACTCCGACCAGGACGGCCGCGTGAACATGAAGCAGTTCTCCGCCGGTGAGATCAAGACCATGGCCGAGAACCTGCGTGGCGGTGTGCCGATGGCCACCCCGGTGTTCGACGGTGCCCCTGAAGTCGAGATCAAGCGCCTGTTGGAACTCGCCGGCCTGCCGGCCAGTGGCCAGACCACGCTGTACGACGGCCGTACCGGTGACGCCTTCGACCGTCCGGTTACGGTGGGTTACATGTACATGCTGAAGCTGAACCACCTGGTGGACGACAAGATGCACGCGCGTTCCACCGGCCCGTACTCCCTGGTCACGCAGCAGCCGCTGGGTGGTAAGGCGCAGTTCGGTGGCCAGCGCTTCGGTGAAATGGAAGTCTGGGCCCTGGAAGCCTACGGTGCGGCCTACACGCTGCAGGAAATGCTGACGGTCAAGTCCGACGACGTCAGCGGCCGTAACCAGATGTACAAGAACATTGTTGATGGCAATCACGAGATGGCGGCCGGCATGCCGGAGTCCTTCAACGTACTGGTGAAGGAAATCCGCTCTCTGGGCATCAACATGGAACTCGAAGAGTCCTGAACGGGACAGGAGACGAAACGTGAGAGACCTTCTTAATCTCTACAACCGCCAGCGCCAGCCGCTGGATTTCGACGCCATCAAGATTGGCCTGGCTCCGCCAGACCTGATCCGTTCATGGTCCTACGGCGAAGTGAAGAAGCCGGAAACCATCAACTACCGGACCTTCAAGCCGGAGCGTGATGGCCTGTTCTGTGCGGCGATCTTCGGCCCGACCAAGGACTACGAGTGCCTGTGCGGCAAGTACAAGCGCATGAAGCACCGCGGCGTGGTCTGTGAAAAGTGTGGTACCGAGGTTACGCTGACCAAGGTACGCCGTGAGCGCATGGCCCATATTGAGCTGGCCAGCCCGGTCGCGCACATCTGGTTCCTGAAGTCGCTGCCGTCGCGTATTGGCCTGATGCTGGACATGACGCTGCGTGACATCGAGCGGATCCTGTACTTCGAGTCCTACGTGGTGCTCGACGCCGGCCTGACCGACCTGGAACGCGGCCAGTTGCTCACCGATGAGCAGTACCTTGACGCGGTCGAGACCTACGGTGACGAGTTCGTCGCCAAGATGGGCGCCGAGGCGATCTACGACCTGCTGTCGACCATCAACCTGACCGAAGAACTGGCGCAGCTGCGCGAAGACATCGGTGCGACCCGTTCAGAAACCAAGCTGAAGCGCCTGTCCAAGCGCGTCAAGCTGGTCGAGGCGTTCATCGACTCCGGCAACCGCCCGGAATTCATGATCATGAGCGTGCTGCCGGTGCTGCCGCCGGACCTGCGTCCGCTGGTGCCGCTGGATGGTGGCCGTTTCGCCACCTCGGACCTGAATGACCTGTACCGCCGCGTCATCAACCGTAACAACCGCCTGAAGCGACTGCTGGAGCTCAACGCCCCGGACATCATCGTGCGCAATGAAAAGCGCATGCTGCAGGAAGCGGTGGATGCGCTGCTGGACAACGGCCGCCGCGGCCGTGCCATCACCGGCACCAACCGCCGCCCGCTGAAGTCGCTGGCCGACATGATCAAGGGCAAGCAGGGCCGCTTTCGCCAGAACCTGCTGGGCAAGCGCGTCGACTACTCCGGCCGTTCGGTCATCGTGGTTGGCCCGACCCTGAAGCTGCACCAGTGCGGCCTGCCCAAGAAGATGGCGCTGGAACTGTTCAAGCCGTTCATCTTCTCCAAGCTGCAGCGTCGCGGCATGGCCGCGACCATCAAGGCCGCCAAGAAGCTGGTCGAAGCCGAGAAGGCCGAGGTCTGGGATATCCTCTCCGAGGTGATCCGCGAGCACCCCGTGCTGCTGAACCGTGCGCCGACCCTGCATCGCCTGGGTATCCAGGCGTTCGAGCCGGTACTGATTGAAGGCAAGGCCATCCAGCTGCACCCGCTGGTGTGTACCGCGTTCAACGCCGACTTCGACGGTGACCAGATGGCCGTACACGTGCCGCTGTCCGTCGAAGCGCAGCTGGAAGCGCGCGCGCTGATGATGTCTACAAACAACATCCTGTCGCCCGCCAATGGTGAGCCGATCATCGTGCCGACCCAGGACGTGGTCCTGGGCCTGTACTACATGACCCGTGAACTGGCCGGCGTACCGGGTGAGGGCATGTACTTCGCCGACACCGCGGAAGTGCACCGTGCCTATGAGAACAAGGTGGTCGACCTGCACGCACGCATCAAGGTGCGCATCGAGGAGACCATCATCTCCGAGCACGGTGAAGAGCGTAAGGAGATCAACCTGGTCGAGACCACGGTCGGTCGTGCCCTGCTGGCGGAAATCCGCCCGGAAGGCATGCCGTTCCACATGCTCAACCACGCGCTGAAAAAGAAGCAGATCTCCGAGCTGATCAACTCCTGCTACCGTCGCCTGGGCCTGAAGAAATCCGTGGTCTTCGCGGATCGCCTGATGTACACGGGCTTCCAGTACGCCACCGACGCCGGTGTATCCATCGGCATCGACGACCTGGTGATCCCGGTCGAGAAAGCGGACATCCTGGAGAAGGCCGAGGACGAAGTGGTCGAGATCCAGAACCAGTACGCATCTGGCCTGGTGACCGCCGGCGAGCGCTACAACAAGGTCGTGGATATCTGGTCGCGTACCAACGAGCAGGTCGCCCGCGAGATGATGAAGGCCATCGGTTACGACCAGGTCGAAATCGACGGCAAGATGGTCGACCAGGCCTCGATGAACTCCGTGTTCATCATGGCCGACTCCGGCGCGCGTGGTTCCGCCGCCCAGATCCGCCAGCTGGCGGGCATGCGTGGCCTGATGGCCAAGCCGGATGGCTCCATCATCGAAACGCCCATCACCACGAACTTCCGTGAGGGCCTGGACGTGATGCAGTACTTCATCTCCACTCACGGTGCCCGTAAGGGTCTCGCGGATACGGCGCTGAAGACGGCTAACTCCGGTTACCTGACCCGTCGCCTGGTCGACGTGGCGCAGGACGTGGTCATCACCGAGGTCGATTGCGGAACCGAGAACGGTATCTCGATGCAGCCGATCGTTGAGGGTGGTGACGTGGTCGAGGCCCTGAGCGCCCGTGTGCTGGGTCGTACCGTGGCCGCCGACGTGCTCAAGCCGGGTACCGAGGATGTGCTGGTCGCCCGCAACACGCTGCTCGATGAGCAGCTGGTGGAAGACCTGGAGGCCGCCGGTGTCGATCACGTTCTGGTGCGCTCCACCATCACCTGTGACACGCGTTACGGTGTCTGCGCGCTGTGTTACGGCCGTGACCTGGCCCGTGGTGACCTGGTGAACATTGGAGAAGCGGTGGGTGTGATTGCCGCGCAGTCCATCGGTGAGCCGGGCACGCAGCTGACGATGCGTACCTTCCATATCGGTGGTGCCGCATCGCGTGCCGCCGCCGTGGATCACATCCAGGTGAAGTCGAAAGGCACGATCCGCCTGCATAACATGAAGTCGGTTGAGAACGCCGAGGGCAAGCTGGTCGCGGTATCCCGCTCCGGTGAAATCTCGGTCATCGACGAAAACGGCCGTGAGCGTGAACGTTACAAGGTGCCTTACGGCGCCATCGTCCAGCTCCGCGACGAAGACAAGGTCAACGCCGGCGACATCATCGCCAACTGGGATCCGCATACCCATCCGATTGTCACGGAAGTGGCCGGTAAGGTGCGCTTCCAGGATATCGTCGATGGTATCACCGTGTCCGAGGAGACCGATGAAATCACTGGCCTGACCAGCCTTGTCGTGACCGATCCGAAGCAGCGTTCTTCCGCGGATCGTGATCGTCGCCCGACGGTCAGCCTGCTGGACGCCAAGGGCAAGGAACTCCACCTGCCGGGCTCCGAGCAGCCGGCGCAGTACCCGCTGCCCCCGGGCTCGGTCGTTAACATCACCGATGGCCAGGACGTGGCCGTGGGTGACGTCATCGCCCGTGTACCGCAGGAGTCTTCGAAGACCCGTGACATCACCGGTGGTCTGCCGCGAGTCGCCGACCTGTTCGAGGCTCGCAAGCCGAAGGAACCGTCCATCCTGGCCGCCAAGTCCGGTGTCGTCAGCTTTGGCAAGGAAACCAAGGGCAAGCAGCGCCTGGTGATCACGCCCACCGAGGATGACATCAAGCGCGCCAAGGACAACCCGGTCGATGGCATGATCGACAAGCACGCCGACGAGCCGCACGAGGAACTGATTCCGAAGTGGCGCCACGTCATCGTGTTCGAGGGTGAGCACGTCGAGAAGGGCGAAACCGTCGTGGACGGCGAGCCCAGCCCGCACGACATCCTGCAACTGATGGGCGTGGAAGCCCTGGCCGATTACCTGGTCAAGGAAATCCAGGACGTCTACCGTCTGCAGGGCGTGGGCATCAACGACAAGCACATCGAGGTGATCATCCGCCAGATGCTGCGCAAGGCCGAAGTCCGCGAGGGTGGCGACACCCGCCTGCTGCGTTCCGAGCAGCTGGACCTGGCCCGCGTGCTGGAAGAGAACGAAGTCGCCCGCCGTGACGGTGGTGAGCCGGCCGAGTACCTGCGTGTACTGCTGGGTATCACCAAGGCGTCACTGGCCACGGAATCGTTCATTTCTGCGGCTTCCTTCCAGGAAACCACGCGCGTACTGACCGAGGCGGCCGTTCGCGGCACCACGGACAACCTGCGTGGCCTGAAGGAAAACGTCATCGTCGGTCGCCTGATCCCCGCCGGTACCGGTATGGCCTACCACGCCTCGCGCAAGCGGGTCGTGGAAGAGCAGCCCGAGATTGATCTCGCTGCCCTGGCCGCTGCCGTCGCCGCCGAGGAGCCGGCTTCCGCCGAGGATGCCGACGCGGAGTGAAAGCTTGAAGCGGGTGGGTGACTGCTCGCTGATCGGCTGAAGGAAAGGGCCTGGCGTTTGCCGGGCCTTTTTCGTTGGTGAAAGTGGGTCGGGTTGTGGTGGGTCGCGGAAATCGGGGCTTTGGTTGGGGATGGGGAGGTCGACAAGGGCGTACGCAGATTTCGCGAATGACGCCAAGGGCGCGAAAGAAGTTGGTGTGTCGCCCCCGGGTGGCAACTGCGCACCTGGAGCGCCGTCAGCGCGGCGGGACACATGGGGTGCAATCTGGGGGGGGCATAGGGTTACTCCGGTGCTTGACTGTGTGCTGGGCACGAAGATTGGCCTTCGTGTCGCTGTCAGTGCCCCTGACAGGGAGCTGGACGCAACAACAAGCCGTTGACCGTTTCGATCATGCGACGGCGCCGCAGGCGGGCAGGGCCAACCCCCGCCTTCTTTCGCGCCCTTGGCGTCATTCGCGAAATTTGCGTGCGCTTTTGACAACCTCCCCACGTATTTTGACAACATCCCAACACAGCACTTGCCTTCCACCCAAAGTCCTGCCATAATTGTCCAGCTAACTCGAACGATCTTCCCATAAGGGAAGCCGGACGGGCCGAAGATTCCACAAACGGCCTGTCTCGGAAAGCCGATGTCGCCGGCGCGTGGGCCGGATTTCGTAGGCGCTCAACCAGGGTTGATTTGATCCCGGTTGGGCGTTTGACATTGCGAGAAGGGTGTGTAGAATGCGCCCCCTTCGACAGGAAGACCCCAGGCCTAATGACCGGGGCGCCTGTCGATTTTTGTTTATCAGGGTCAGGAAATTATGTCGACAGTCAATCAATTGGTACGTAAGCCGCGCAAGCCCAAGGTGTACAAGAGCAATGTGCCTGCGCTGGAAGGTTGCCCGCAAAAGCGTGGCGTGTGCACGCGCGTTTACACCACCACCCCGAAGAAGCCGAACTCGGCACTTCGCAAGGTGGCCCGTGTGCGTTTGACCAACGGATTCGAAGTGACCTCCTACATTGGTGGTGAAGGTCATAACCTGCAGGAGCACAGTGTGGTGCTGATCCGCGGCGGTCGTGTTAAAGACCTGCCGGGTGTGCGTTACCACACCGTGCGCGGCAGCCTGGATACGGCCGGTGTGAGTGATCGCCGCCAGGGCCGTTCCAAGTATGGCGCCAAGCGCCCCAAGAGCTGAGCCGGCTCAAGCTGAGAATTGGAATAGACGATGTCAAGAAAGCATTCGAATTTCACCCGTGAAATCCTGCCGGATCCCAAGTTCGGTAGCGAAGTGATCGCGCGTTTCATCAACATGGTGATGGAGAGCGGCAAGAAGTCTGTCGCCGAGCGCATCGTGTACGGCGCCATGGATTCCATGGAAGAGCGTAACAAGAGCGCGAGCCCGGTTGAGCTGATCGAGCAGGCGCTCGATAACGTCAGCCCGATGGTCGAGGTAAAGTCCCGTCGTGTCGGTGGCGCCACCTACCAGGTGCCCGTCGAAGTGCGCCCGAAGCGTCGCCAGACCCTGGCCATGCGCTGGATCATTGATGCC
Organism: Marinihelvus fidelis; assembly: GCF_008725655.1. Classification (NCBI taxonomy): domain Bacteria; kingdom Pseudomonadati; phylum Pseudomonadota; class Gammaproteobacteria; order Chromatiales; family Wenzhouxiangellaceae; genus Marinihelvus; species Marinihelvus fidelis. The sequence goes on from NZ_VYXP01000015.1 coordinate 13,858, forward strand.
GCACGCAAGCGCAGCGAGACCAACATGCCGAACCGGCTGGCCGGTGAACTGTTGGAAGCTGTTGAGCAGCGTGGCGCGGCCGTGAAGAAGCGCGAAGAAGTACACCGTATGGCAGAGGCCAACAAGGCCTTCTCGCACTACCGCTGGTAATCGCGGTAACACGAACAGAATTCAGAGGATAGGACAGTGGCCAGAACGACCCCAATCGATCGGTATCGCAACATCGGCATCATGGCGCACATTGATGCCGGCAAGACGACGACGACCGAACGTATCCTGTTTTACACCGGTGTCTCTCACAAGATCGGTGAAGTGCATGATGGCGCCGCCACCATGGACTGGATGGAGCAGGAGCAGGAGCGTGGTATCACCATCACGTCTGCAGCCACGACCTGTTTCTGGAGTGGCATGGACCAGCAGTTCCCGCAGCACCGTATCAACATCATTGATACCCCGGGACACGTTGACTTCACCATCGAGGTGGAGCGTTCGCTGCGCGTGCTCGACGGCACCGTGGCCGTGTTCTGTGCGGTAGGTGGTGTGCAGCCGCAGTCCGAGACGGTCTGGCGCCAGGCGACCCGTTACAACGTGCCGCGCCTGGCCTTCGTCAACAAGATGGACCGTACCGGCGCCAACTTCTCCCGCGTGGTCGAGCAGATCAAGCAGCGCCTGGGTGCGCGTGCCGTGCCGATCCAGCTGCCGATCGGCGCCGAGGAAGATTTCGAGGGCGTGATCGACCTGGTGCGCATGAAGGCCATTTACTGGAACCAGGAAGACATGGGCGTTACGTACGAAGCCCGTGACATCCCGGCCGAGCTGCAGGCTGATGCCGAAGCGGCGCACGAGTACATGGTCGAGATGGCTGCCGAGGCCAATGAAGAGCTGATGGAAGCCTACCTGGAAAACGGTGAGCTGACCGAAGAGCAGATCATCCTGGGCCTGCGTACCGGCACCATCAACAATGACATCGTCTGCTGCATGTGCGGCACGGCCTTCAAGAACAAGGGCGTGCAGGCGCTGCTGGACAAGGTCATCGAACTGATGCCGGCACCGACCGACGTGGCTGCGATCAAGGGCATCCTCGAGAACGAGGAAGAGGCCGTTCGCAAGAGCGACGACGGTGCGCCGTTCTCAGCGCTGGCGTTCAAGATCGCCACCGACCCGTTCGTGGGCTCGCTGACGTTCTTCCGTGTGTACTCCGGCGTCCTTAGCTCTGGCGACACCGTGTACAACTCGGTCAAGGGCAAGAAGGAGCGCGTCGGTCGTATCCTGCAGATGCACGCCAACTCCCGCGAGGAGATCAAGGAAGTGCGCGCGGGCGATATCGCCGCGGCCGTTGGCCTGAAGGACGTCACCACCGGTGACACGCTGTGTGACCTGAACGAGGTCATCACCCTCGAGCGCATGGAGTTCCCCGAGCCGGTGATCTCCGTAGCCGTGGAGCCGAAGACCAAGTCCGACCAGGAGAAGATGGGTATCGCGCTGCAGAAGCTGGCGCAGGAAGATCCTTCGTTCCGTGTTCACACGGATGAAGAGTCTGGCCAGACCATCATCTCCGGCATGGGCGAGCTTCACCTGGATATCCTGGTGGATCGCATGAAGCGCGAGTTCAAGGTCGAGGCTAACGTCGGTCGCCCGCAGGTGGCATACCGCGAAACCATCCGCAAGGCGGTGGAGGCCGAAGGCAAGTTCGTGCGCCAGTCCGGTGGTCGCGGCCAGTACGGTCACGTCAAGATCCGCATGGAGCCGATGGAATCCGGCGCCGGCTACGAGTTCGAAAACGCCATCGTAGGTGGTGTTGTGCCGCGCGAGTACATCGGTTCCGTGGACAAGGGCATGCAGGAGCAGATGGAAAACGGCGTGATCGCGGGCTACCCGATGGTCGACGTCAAGTGCACGCTGTTTGACGGTTCGTACCACGAGGTGGATTCGAACGAAATGGCCTTCAAGATCGCCGGCTCCATGGCGTTCAAGAACGGCGCCATCACGGCCGACCCGGTCCTGCTGGAGCCGATGATGAAGGTCGAAGTCGTGACCCCGGAAGATTACATGGGTGACGTGATGGGTGACCTGAACCGTCGTCGTGGCATCGTCCAGGGCATGGAAGACGCGCCGTCGGGCAAGATCGTCAACGCCCACGTGCCGCTGTCGGAAATGTTTGGCTACGCCACGGACCTGCGTTCACAGACCCAGGGCCGCGCGACCTACACCATGGAATTCGATCACTACGCCGAAGCACCGGCCAGTGTCGCCGAAGAGATTATCAAGAAGACCGCGTAATCGCGTGTCGATACGGAACTGACGAGGAACTATCCGATGTCCAAGGAAAAATTCGAACGTAACAAGCCCCACGTGAACGTCGGCACGATCGGTCACGTGGACCACGGCAAGACGACGCTGACGGCGGCGCTGACCAAGGTGTGCGCCG
>NZ_VYXP01000016.1 GCF_008725655.1 Marinihelvus fidelis
GAACGTAACAAGCCCCACGTGAACGTCGGCACGATCGGTCACGTGGACCACGGCAAGACGACGCTGACGGCGGCGCTGACCAAGGTGTGCGCCGAGGCGCGTGGCGGTGAGTTCAAGGCTTACGACCAGATTGATAACGCCCCGGAAGAGCGCGCGCGTGGTATCACGATCGCGACGGCTCACGTGGAATACGAGTCAGACTCGCGCCACTACGCGCACGTGGACTGCCCGGGTCACGCCGACTACGTGAAGAACATGATCACGGGTGCGGCGCAGATGGACGGCGCTATCCTGGTGTGCTCGGCGGCTGACGGCCCGATGCCGCAGACGCGTGAGCACATCCTGCTGGCGCGCCAGGTGGGTGTGCCGTACATCCTGGTTTACCTGAACAAGGCTGACCAGGTGGACGACGCCGAGCTGCTGGAGCTGGTTGAGATGGAAGTGCGTGAGCTGCTGAGCTCTTACGACTTCCCGGGTGACGACACCCCGATCGTGACGGGTTCTGCGCTGAAGGCGCTGGAAGGCGACGAGAGCGACATTGGCGTGCCGTCGATCCTGAAGCTGGTTGAAGAGATGGACGCGTATATTCCGCAGCCGGAGCGCGACACCGACAAGCCGTTCCTGCTGCCGATCGAAGACGTGTTCTCGATCTCTGGCCGCGGCACTGTTGTGACGGGTCGTGTTGAGCGTGGCGTGATTAACGTGGGTGACGAAGTCGAGATCGTGGGTATCAAGGATACGACGGTCACGACCTGCACGGGCGTTGAGATGTTCCGCAAGCTGCTGGACCGTGGTGAAGCCGGTGACAACGTGGGCGTACTGCTGCGTGGCACCAAGCGTGACGAAGTCGAGCGTGGCCAGGTTCTGGCGGCGAAGGGCACGATCACGCCGCACACCAAGTTCGAGGCCGAGGTGTACATCCTGTCCAAGGACGAGGGTGGTCGTCACACGCCGTTCTTCAAGGGCTACCGTCCGCAGTTCTACTTCCGTACGACCGACGTGACGGGTGCGGTTGAGCTGCCGGAAGGCGTCGAGATGGTGATGCCGGGTGACAACATTCAGATGAAGGTTGATCTGATTGCCCCGATCGCCATGGAAGAAGGTCTGCGTTTCGCCATCCGTGAAGGCGGTCGTACCGTCGGCGCCGGCGTCGTCGCGAAGAT
>NZ_VYXP01000017.1 GCF_008725655.1 Marinihelvus fidelis
GGGGTGCCCGGGACACGCTGTGGATACTTCCCTGCACGCTTATCGGCGACATCCTTGTCGCCGATAGTCCCGGGCACCCCAAACCCCAACCCCGGGACTCGTTGAATCAGCACGGGTTCACGTTGGTGAAAGGCTGGGGCGATATCGTTGTATGATTGGGGGATTCGGATTTTGACCATAAAGGAAGTTTTGAATGGGATTTCTTGCAGGTAAACGTGCGCTGATCGTTGGCGTCGCCAGCCCCCGCTCCATCGCCTGGGGTATTGCCACGCAGATGCGCGAACAGGGCGCGGAACTGGCCTTCACGTACCAGAACGACAAGCTGCAGTCGCGGGTGCAGAAGATTGCCGAGGAATGCGAATCGGACATCGTGCTGCCCTGCGACGTGGCCCATGACCGCGACATCGAGGCGGTCTACGATGGCCTGGCAAAGCACTGGGACAGCTACGACATCCTGGTGCATTCGGTCGGCTTCGCACCGCGCGAACAACTGTCCGGCAATTACCTGGACGCGGTCACGCGTGAAGGCTTCCAGATCGCCCACGATATCTCTTCCTACAGCTTCGCCGCACTGGCCAAGGCCGGCCGGCCGCTAATGGCCGGGCGCAATGGCGCGTTGATGACACTGACCTACCTGGGCTCATTGCGCTCGTTGCCAAACTACAACGTCATGGGCCTGGCCAAGGCCAGCCTGGAAGCGAATGTGCGCTACATGGCGCAGGCACTGGGCCCCGAGGGCCACCGCGTCAACGCCATCTCGGCCGGCCCGATCAAGACCCTGGCCGCATCCGGCATCGGCAGCTTCCGCAAGATCCTCGATCACGTTGAACGCACCACGCCCATGCGCCGCACCATCACCCCGGTGGAAGTCGGTAACGTTGCGGCCTTCATGTGCTCCGACCTGGCATCGGGTGTGACCGGCGAAATCACCTACGTTGACGCCGGCTACAACATTCTTGGCATGCCGGAAATGACGGGCGACGACTGAAGCCTTTTGGCCTGAAACCCGGTTTGGGGTGGGTTTTCCCCGGGCCGGGGGACGCTGTGGATACATCCCTGTAGGCTCATCGGCGACATCCCTGTCGCCGATGCCCCCGGCCCGGGGAAAA